>JAAWBD010000085.1 GCA_022792495.1 Oscillospiraceae bacterium | reverse complement strand
TTATCACCGCAGAACACTTGGCAAGAATAAAAGCCGCTTGGGGCCATTTGCCGCAAGAGGATCAAAAACTCTTGCTGGGAAAGTACATTGCCGGGTACACCGATAAAGAATTGGCGGCAGAGTTTAATTGCAAGCCAGGTAGTATTAGAATGAAATTAACACGGGCTCGCAAGCGTGCGTTTGAGATACTTACCGAACAGGAGGAGGCTTGACCCATGGATAAGCAGGAGCAATTACAAGAACAGTACGAAGATGCTCTATTTGCCCTCGCGATGAATAAGATTGCTACTGCTGAGGGCCAATGGGCAATAGAAGAAAATGAACGGCTGAAAAATGATCCGGCGGCCGCTGTTCCAGAGGAATTGGATAGGCGTTGTATGCAAACAATTCAACGCCAATTTGCCAAACAAAAGGTATATACAGTAGGCCGCTTTACGGTAAAGGCCGTGAAGCGTGTTGTAATGGCGGCGGGTATTGCGGCATTGCTGTTTACTGGGGCCTTCGCCACATCAGAGACAATAAGGATCAATACCTTGAATTTGGTCGTTCAGGTTTTTGAGGATAATACTGACTTTCGCTTTGTGAGCCATCCAGCTGAGAATACTCCGCAAATGAATGTTGGCTGGGTGCCAGATGGATTTGTCTTGGTGGATCAAGGAATCAACAGTAAAAGTATATGGTATCAATACCAAAAGACAGAAAATGAATCTTTATATATTAACTATAACACGACTACTGGGACGGGAATCGGAGTTGATACCGAAGGAGCAGAGGTAGGCTATGTCGATATTAACGATGGGAAGGCCATGTTAATAAATAAGGGAAATGAATTGCAAATTGTCTGGGCGACAAAAAATAATGCGGCGTTTATAGGGATTATTGGAGAAGGAATTGACCAAGAGGATTTGATTAGAGTAGCAAATGAGCTAAAATACTAAAAAAGTGGAACGGCACAAGCCGTTCCACTTTTTTTATAAAAACTTCTTTTTTATGTTGCATTTTTGAATATTTTGCGTTTACTGTTTTGAGGGAAACCTCAAAATATAGCATGGAGGTCTTAAAAATGAAAAAGGGTACTCGAATCACAATTTCTTTCTTTCTTCTCCTTGGTGTACTTATGACAAACTTTTTGATGGCAGAAGCTCTCGAACCAAGATATGTGGGGGTGTCACAGCTCTTTTCATCGTTAGAAATTTCTTCGAGAGGAGCGGCTTCGTGTTGTGGCTGGGTTGTTCTACGGAGCGGTTACACCGCAGATGTAAAGGTTGAACTTAAACAGGATGGGGCTACCATTAAGACTTGGACCAGTTCTGGGAGTGGAACGGTAACTGCGGAAGGCACATATTATGTGGCGTCTGGTCACGATTATGTAGTAACGACAACGGCTACGGTTTATGGCAAAGATGGTAAAATTGTAGAAAACCCATCTAAAGATTCTGTATCAAGTCATTACTGATTCAGGTACTATAAAATCAACATGGGTGGAGCGGTAGCAATACCGCTCCATTTTTTTACCCTGGTTTGCGAAATTTCAATAAATATGTCCCACCGTGGGACATATTTATAAAGAGACACGCATTGAGGAACTTTTGCAATCCTCTTGTCTACTTTTGCGATTATCGAGCCGTCAACGCCCTTTTGGGATGTTAGGGAGTAGAAAAGGAGGTTTCCCTATGAACACCCGATATGAGGCATATAACGAGATCACCTTTGAGGCGTATTGCAAAAAGAGCATAGATAATGCCATCCTAAAGGGCCGGATGGAAAAGGCAAAACGAGCCGCCCAGGAGATCTCCCTCTCTGCGCTGACGGACGCAGACCTTTACAAGCTGTATGTTGAACAGGAAGCGGCTGACATATTGGAAGGAGAGCAGATTTCTTTCATTGTAAACGGAATAGGAATCTCGGTCCACAACCTGGAGTTGGGGAGGGCGCTGTCCTATCTTCCGCCCAAACTGCGAAATGTGATTCTCCTATCCTTCTTCCTCAATATGCCAGACCCCGAAATTGCCCGTCAGCTACATACCAGCAGAAGTTCCGTACAGCGGCGCCGGGTGGCAGCCTTGCAACGGTTAAAGGAGCGTTACCTATGAGAGTACCACTTTCTATCATTCAATCTGCCCAGCTCGGCAACTCCGAAGCTGTTAAATATATCTTTGAGCATTTTGAGGGCTATATTGCCAGCCACAGCCTTGTATGGAGCGAGGAGGCCGATGGAGTAGCAACTTCCTTTGTGGACGAGGATTTACGGTATCTGGCAGAGGTGGCCTTGTCAAAGGCCATTTTCAAATTCCGGGTCCGGGATGTACCGGAGGGCTTTACCGCCTGATGTTGTCACTCCACAGGAGAGCACCGGGAACACTCGGCGCTTTTCTGTGGGTTGATAACAACCCACAAAAGTGAATAGGGCCATCAGATACATTCCGTATGTGTGGAGCCACAGGCCGGGTGCGCCAGGATCATCCCCCAGGAAAGGAGGAAGTTAAGGGGATGGAGCGAACAACACCACCGGCCTAAAATAGCTTTAGGCAAGGCTATGGGCCATAAAGCAGGTACGGGAATAATGATACTTGCGTTGGCTATGCGTCACAGCGTAGAACGCCCCGCCCACAGGAATGGGGGGAGGCACATGATCCTATGGAGCGGCCCAGCCCGCCGCCGTCTGAAACGCCTTTGATACATATTGTGAATCTATTGAACCGCACCGCCTGTCGGTGCGGTTTTTGTCGTATCAAGGAAAATATGTCCCGCCGTGGGACATATTTTCAAGGAGGTGTCTCAATGGCGGGAGCGTCCCAAATCAAACCGCCAATAGAGATAGAGAAACACGCTGGCGTTACCGGCCCTGACGATGGGAAAGGGCATTTTACTATCACCTCGGTTGACCGGGAGCAGCATACCATTGATCTTGAAGTTGACGGCTGCCCGGTTACATTGAGCTGTTCCCCACAAAACAATACAGCACTTTACCAATGCGTTAAATCCATCCTGCTTGACACCGTTGCCGGAACCCTCTCAAAAGGTTAGATTGAGGGGGCAGAAAATTCGACAAATTGCGTGAAATATGAGATAATATGAATGGGCAAAAGCCCGGGTGAACCTTGACAACCGAATATCGGACATGTCGATCCACCATCTCATTTTTCACTTCGAGAGGATGGATTGACAATGAATACAAGCTCTGTCACAAGTTATGTTTTCGATAAAACCACAGGCTTTCGTTTGGATCTCCCGGACTTTATAGAGCCTGGGACAAGGGTCCTCTGCATTTATCGTGTTTCCACCGGGAAACAGCTCTACTACACGGAAAACAATGAAGCGGACATACCTATGCAACGAATCCGGTGCCGGGAGTTTTGCGAAAATAAGGGGTGGACGATTGTATGTGAATTGCAGGAGGAAGGTATCTCCGGCCACAAAGTACGGGCAGAAAACCGGGATAAAATACAGCTTGCCAAACAGTACGCCAAGCAAAGCAAGTTTGACATTCTGGTGGTGTTCATGTTTGACCGGCTGGGCCGTATTGCGGATGAAACTCCCTTTGTTGTGGAGTGGTTCGTCAAGAACGGTATCCGGGTATGGAGTACCCAGGAGGGCGAACAGAGATTTGAAAGCCACACGGACAAGCTCACCAATTATATCCGCTTCTGGCAGGCCGATGGTGAGAGTGAAAAAATCTCCATCCGAACAGCCAACAGTATGCACATCTTGACCGAGGCTGGCTGCTTCACCGGAGGCATTTGTCCCTATGGGTATAGGTTTGTGCATACAGGCCGCACCAACAAAAAGAAACAGCCGGTCAATGATCTGGCCGTCTGTGAGGAAGAAGCGCCTATTGTCCGTATGATATTTCGGCTCGCCGCTGATGAGGGCTACGGTGCCCAGAGGATCGCCAACCACCTTAACGGTCATGGTATCAAAAACCGGGCTGGGAAGAACTGGCACCCGGCCACCATTCAGGCCATGTTGAAGAATATCCTTTATAGTGGTGTTCTTCGGAGCGGGGCTGTTCGTTCCGAACCGCTGGACGAGTTGCGGATCATTGACAATAAGACTTTTGATACCGTCAAGAATATGCTGGAGGTCCGCTCCCGGAAGAATCAGACTATTCGCTCTGCACCGCTCAATACACGGGGAAATTCCCTGTTATCCGGTTTTGTCTTTTGCGGTCATTGTGGGGCCCGTCTCTGTGTTACCACCAGCGGCAAGAATGGCCGGAAGAGGGACGGAGAACACAGCATACGCACCCGGTATACCTGTCAGACGAAAAGCCGCACTCACGGCGCTTGTGACGGCCAGACCGGGTACACGGTGGACAAGCTGGACGATATTGTAAATCGTATTCTTCGCTTTATTTTCAGCCGGGTACGGCTTATGAACCGCCAGGAGGTTTTGGAAATTTGTTGTCAAAATGACATGGCGGAAAAGCGGGCTATCTTCAAAAAACTCTGCCAGGACTACACCGCCGCAGAGAAGAACTACCAGCGGTTGACAGCGGAGATTGTCAATGCCCTGGCGGGTCAAAGTGCCTTTTCCCCGGAGGTGTTGAGTGCCGCTATTGAGGACAGCAAAGGAAAATGCGCCCAGCTTAAAAATGCCGTTGCGGAGATGGAACAGGAGCTAAACAAACAGGAGCACTACGCAGAGGAAATGGCGAGACAGTACGATGAACTTTTAGATTGGGCTACCGCCTATAACTCCGCCAGTATGTCCGCAAAAAAAGTTATCGCATCCCATGTAATTGAGCGTGTGGATGTGCGCCGGGGCTACGAACTCAATATCAAGCTGAATATGAGTGTTGAACAATTCCTTTCTGGACTGGACATTGATCTGGAAGCAAGCGTCTCCGCCGCACAGCAGGCCACAGCTTGACTCTAACACGAATAGATGATAAAATATTTGCCAAAGAGGATAACTAAACCCAATGTGTCTATTCTTTTTGGTGGCAAGGCATAGAAACTATGGCTTGTGAGAGCGCTTGAATGGCATTCAAGAGGTCAGCGGTTCGATCCCGCTTATCTCCACCAAAAAGACAGACACCTGAAAGGGTGGCTGTCTTTTTTTTGAAAAAGGTGGGAAAACCGCTGGCCTCTTGCATTTTAATCTGTCAGCAAACCCTTTGCCAACGGGCCCTGGCCCGTTGGCGGTTCGATCCCGCTTATCTCCACCAAAAACAGTTCCCTAAGCTTTTTCTTGAAAGCAAAGAAAGGAGCCGGACATTTTGTCCGGCTCCTTTGTGGTATGGATAAGACTGTTTCAGAAGTTCTCCTTGAAAAACTGCTCCAGCTCAGCGCAGACCTTATCCTCGTCTCCGCCCTCAATAGTGACGGTGACGGTCTCGCCCTGCTTGATGGCCATGCTCATAAGACCCATAAGCTTCATCGCGTTGACGCTCTTCTCGCCCTTGGTGACGGTGACGGTGGTGCCCTCATAGCCCTTGACCTGCTTGGCCATGACCCCGGCGGGACGGGCATGGAGCCCCATGGGGTCGGTGATGGTGTACTGGAACTGCTTCATTTAGAATACATCCCTTTCCTTTGTTTTTTAGATATAGTGGCAGATCTATATGCTGCCGTCTTTGATTAACAGGTTTCTCTATATAGGGAAGTTTACTATAGATCCTGAAAAAAGTCAATGTGAACAGAACATATTCCACAAAAAAGCAGGACGGAATACCCTTAAGGTATCCCATCCTGTTTTTTCGCGTGTAGAGAGCTTAATCCCACTGGAACCAGCCGCCGGAATCCCTGGTCTCCATCACGTCCAGGGCGGCGGAGAGCATCACGGCCGCCTGGGAGCGGGTCAGGGGCTCAGAGAGAACGGCGGAGGCGGGCAGCGCATTACAGCTGTTGAGGTTGGCCACCGCCTGGGCGCACCAGGGGGGCGTATCCATTCCGGAAGGGACAAAGGTTTCCGACACATCAGTGACCCGAAGTGTCCGGTTCAACAGAACCGCAGCCTCGGCGGCGGTGATGGGAGCTCCGGCCTGGAAAACCACCCGGCCCTCCTGGTCAAGGGAGCCCTGCACCACCCCGGAGCGGAGGGCGGAGGACACATAGGGCTTGGCCCAGGCGGCCATCACATCGTCATCGGCGAAGCCGGTCATAGAGGCCTCCGTCATTACCTCCAGACCGGCGGCGGCCATGGCCAGGGCGGTAAACTGGGCCCGGGACACGGTCTGCTCCGGGTGGAACAGATACTCGTTCCCCATCTGCTCGCCGATGAGGAGCCCGGCCTCGGCCAGGCGAACTGCGTCCCGGTGGCCCTCTACCCCGGTCATGTCGGAGTAGCAGATCTTGGTTTTCTGCTTTTCGATCTTGATGGAGACGGTGGCGGGAGCGGAGGTGTTGCCCACAGCATCCACCGCCACATAGGTGAAGGCATCTTTGCCGGTCTTGTTTTCATAGGGGGTGTAGGTGAACTGGGTGGAGCCGTCCGCCTCCTGGGTCACCGCGCCCCGGGCGGGCTTACTGATGAGCTGGAAGGTGAGCAGATCCCCCTCAGGATCCACCCCGGCGAAGGTGCCCTGGATCTCCACATTTTTATAGGTGCACAGGGACAGGTTCTCTGCCACAGGGGCCTCGTTGGCGCTGGCCAGCAGATAGAGCCCCACTGTAACATCCTCCCCGGCGGCGCCATTGTCAAAGAGCGGGGAGAAGGTGAAGGAGGTGGCGGAGAGCATGGGGGTGGCCAGCGGGGTGAAGCGCAGACCGTCCAGAGCAGCCACCGCCACCTCGCTGCCCTGGGGCACCGCCTGGTTGCCGATGGTCAGCATTCCGGCGGAGGGATCGGGCAGGGAGGTCACCACAATGGAACGCAGGGCGGCGTTTCCCTCCACCCGGAAATCCTCAGGGGAGAAGGAGATGACATCTGATGCAAGGCCGTTCTTGGAGAAGGCGGCCACGCTGAGGGCTTCCGGCTCCTGCCCGGCCCCAAAAAGGGTGGCGGAGGCGGGCAGGGCAAAGGACAGGGCCCCGGCAATGGAGAGAGCCAGGAACCGATGGAGCACACGTTGTTTCAAGACAAAAACCTCCTTATTTGGTGAAAACCAGCTTGGGCTGGTGGTAGTTTTAGCCGGAGAAGAAAGGGTTATTCCTGAAAGGAAAAAGTAAAAAGAAAAAGGGAGGAGAAGGAGGCCGGCAAAGCCAGGCTGTTTTGAATTCCCGCCTTTGACAGCCGCCGAACAGCTCAATATTCCTTTTTCTCTTTTCCATTCATAAAAGTGGACAGCCCCTCATACATATAGCCCAGTACCAAAGAGGAGGAAACGCTATGAAAGCCTTTGAGGAAGCCGTGGCCCTGCTGCCTCCATCCCTTCGCCGGGAGGCTCAGGCTCTACCCCCCCTGGTGAAGCGCCGGGTGGAGGAGATCCGCCTGCGCTCGGGAAGGCCCCCCACAGCGGTCGTTGGTGAGGAGGAGCTGCCCCTGTCTGCTCTGCCGGTAGAGGGCCGGGATCTGGAGCTGACGGTGGAGATCGCCACCCGTGCCAGCGCCCACACTGCCCTGGAAAGCGTAAGGCAGGGCTACTTTACAGTTCGTGGAGGTCACAGAATTGGCCTGTGCGGCAGCATTTGGACGGAGGGCGGCCAGGTGAGAAACCTGCGCCGCATCTCCTCTTTGAATATCCGGGTGGCCCACGCCGTTCCCGGCTGCGGGGGAGAGATCCTTCCCCAGCTCTTCCAGGAGGGACGGTTCCAGAGCACCCTCCTGCTCTCCCCGCCGGGCGGGGGAAAAACCACGCTTCTCCGGGACTTGATCCGCCTGCTGTCCGACGGGGCCTGCGCCCCACCCCGCCGGGTAGGCCTGGCCGATGAGCGGGGGGAGGTGGCCGCCCTGTGGGAGGGAACGCCCCAATTTGATGTGGGAGCCAAAACCGATGTGCTGGAGGGCTGTCCAAAGGCCCAGGGGCTTTTGATGCTCCTGCGGG
This sequence comes from Oscillospiraceae bacterium, assembly GCA_022792495.1. GTDB lineage: Bacteria > Bacillota > Clostridia > Oscillospirales > Oscillospiraceae > Vermiculatibacterium. The sequence goes on along the minus strand of JAAWBD010000085.1, from coordinate 63,287 downwards.
GGATGAACCCCCAGATCCTCTGCTGTGATGAGATCACCGCCCCCGCCGACTGCGCGGCCCTGGCCGAGTGCGGCAACTGCGGGGTGAAGCTGCTGTGCACCGTCCACGCCGAGGATCGGGAGGATCTGCGCCGCAAGCCCCTCTACCGGGAACTTCTGGAGCGGGGCCTGTTTGAGAAAGCGGTGATCCTGCGCCGGTGGACAACCCCCCGGTATCAGGTGGAGGGGCTGCTGCCATGTGGAAATGGATAGGGGCGGTCCTACTGTTGAGCGGCGGGCTCTATCTGGGGCTGAGCCTGGCAGGGGAGACCCGCCGCCGGATCCAGGCGCTGGAGGCCTGGGACAACGCCCTGGCCCTTCTGGCCGGGGAGCTGTCCTTTCGCCTGCCCGATATGGCCCAGCTGCTGGAGATCCTGGCCACCCGAACCATCCCACCCGCCAGAGATACCTTTTTTCGGGCGGGGATAGGCCTGGAGAACCTGGGGGAGCAGTCATTCCAGGACATTTGGGCCAAGGCGGTGACCGGTGGGGGGGGAGGCGGCCTTGCGCCGGAGGACATGGAGCCGATCGTAAGCCTGGGAAGCTTTCTGGGCCGCTGCGGCTGGGAGGAGCAGCGGTCGGCGGTGGAGACCGTCCGGCAGACCCTGACCCTCCGAGCCTCCCAGCTCCGCCCGGAGCTTGGCCGGCAGGGGAGGGTCTATGGGACTCTGGGACTGTCCCTGGCCGGGCTCCTGGTGATCTTACTGTTGTGATGTGGAAAAAGGATGTCCGTACCTTGGACAGACGGGAGATGAGAGGGCAGTATGGACGTGGATTTTATATTTCGTATCGCCGCCATCGGTATTTTGGTGTCGGTCCTGAACCAGGTACTCTCCCGCTCCGGCCGGGACGAGCAGGCCATGCTGACCACCCTGGCGGGGCTGGTGGTGGTGCTGATGATGGTGGTGGAAAAGATCAGCGATCTATTTGCCCTGGTGAAGGGCCTGTTTGGGCTGTGAGGGGATATGGATATTTTCAAACTTTCCGCCCTGGCGGTGACCGCTGCCCTGTGCGCCCTGACCCTGCGCGGACAGGTGCCCGGGCTGGCCCTGGTTCTCACCCTGGCGGCGGGGACTTTGCTCCTGGGCGGCTCGGTGAGTGCTCTGGCCGGCGTTCGGGGCCTGGCCGACGCCCTGTCCCGCACCGCCGGGCTCTCCCCCCGGATCTGGGCCCCGGTGTGGAAAACCGTGGGGATCGGGGTGGTGACCCGCCTCTCCTCCGCCGTCTGCAAGGACGCGGGGGAGGGGGGGCTGGCCGCCTTTTTGGAGACGGCGGGCTCCGCCCTGGCTCTGCTGGCCGCTCTTCCACTGGTAGAGGCGGTTTTCGATACCTTGGGGGGGCTGTTGTGATAGCCCTGCTTCTGCTGTTTTCCCCGGCGGCGCAGGCCTCGGAGCTTTCTGCCGCTGTGGGGCTGGACGCCCTCACCCCGGCGGCGGAGGCCTACCTGGAGGGCTACCTGGATGTGGACGGGCTCACCGGAAAGGATTTCTCCGCCGGGGCCGCCTCCATTCTGGAGGGGGGCCTGGGGGAGCTTCAGGGAATCCTCCGCCGGGGCCTGAAAAGCGGGATGCTCCTTCTTGCGGTGGCCATGCTCTGTAATCTGGCGGAGGCAGTCCGGGAGGATTGGGGGGGCGGAGACCTGGATCCGGTGCGCCTGGCCGGGGCCGCCGCGGTCACCGCCCTGGCGGTGGCCGATGTGAACGCCCTGATGGGACTTGGAAAAGCCACCCTGGAGGAGCTGGACGCCTTCTCCAAGCTGCTTCTTCCCACGGTGACCGCGGCGGGAGCCGCCGCCGGGATGCCCGCCGGGGCGGTGGCCCGGCAGGGGGCGGTGCTTCTCTTTCTGGGTCTGCTCCTGACCCTGGCGGATCGGCTGGCCCTGCCCATGATCTACGCCTATGTGGCAGCCTCCGCCGCCCACGCCGCCCTGGGGAACGATGGCCTCAAGCGGCTGTCGGCTCTGATCAAATGGTCGGCCACCTGCCTTCTGAGCTTGCTGCTCACCGGCTTTGTGTTCTATCTCTCGGTCTCCGGGGCGGTGGCGGGGAGCGCCGACGTCATGGCCCAGAAGGCGGCCAAGACCGCTATCTCCGGCATGATCCCCGTGGTGGGGGGGATCCTCTCCGACGCCGCCGAGACCGTGGCTGCGGGGGCGGGGATGGTGAAGGGCACAGTGGGGGTGATGGGGCTTCTGGTGGTGCTGGCCATGTGCCTGGGTCCCTTTCTACGGCTGGGGATCCATTACCTGGTCTACAAGGGGGCCGCCGCGCTCACCGCCACAGTGGTCAACGGTCCCATGGCGGGTCTCATAGACGCCATCGGCTCCGCCTTTGCCTTGATGCTGGGCCTGGTGGGGGGCGGCGGTATGATCCTCTACATCGCCCTCATCACCTCCATACAAGCTGTGGGAGGAGTATGACTGCTGAGGCTTTGGGGGCGTGGATCCCGATACTCTTATCAAGGGAAGGTGCTGCCCATGCTGAAAACATGGCTCCTGGGCGTGACCGCCGCCGCCCTGGCGGTGTCCCTGGCCCAGGCCCTCACGCCGGAGGGAACCATAAAAAAGATCGGCCGGCTGGTGGGGGGCTTGGTTCTGCTGCTGGCGGCCACCCGGCCCCTTTTACAGCTGGAGGGCTTGGGGTGGAACACCTTTGCCCCCGCCGCTCCAGCCATGACGGTGGAGGAGGCGGGACAAAGTGGGGAAGAGGTGATGAAAACCCTCATAGCCCAAAAAGCGGGCGCATATATTGTGGACAAAGGCCAGTCCCTGGGCCTCCAATGCGAGGTCAGGGTGGGGGTGGCCCTGGACGGCTCCGGCTGGCCGGTGCCTTGGGAGGCGGAGATCTCCGGGGCCTGGACGGCGGAGCAGAAAAAGTCGCTCTCCCGGGCGGTGGAGGAGGATCTGGGCATCCCCGTTGAACGGCAGAGCTTCCGGGAGGAGGGAACATGAAAGGAACGGAAGGGATCCGAAAAATTGCCGCAGGCCTGGGGAAATACCGGTATGTTCTCCTGGTAGTCCTTGTGGGAGTCCTTCTCCTGGCATGGCCTGCCGGGGAGGAAAAGGAGGCCGCCGCCCAGCCGGAGGCCGGCCGGGATATCTTCCAGGTGGAGCAGCTGGAAAAAAAGCTGGAAAAAGCTCTCTCCCAGGTGGAGGGGGCGGGGGAGGTGACGGTGGTGCTCACCCTCCAGGGCGGCCCCCGCCAGGTGCTGGCCCAGGACGGCAGCGCCGTGGAGGAGGGGGAGCGTACCCACCGGGAGACCTCCACCATCCTTCTCTCCAAGGGCTCCGGCTATCAGGAGCCGGCTGTGCTCCAGGAGCTGGGCCCGGTGTACCAGGGGGCCCTGGTGGTGTGCCCCGGTGGGGAGGAGCCCCGTGTAAAGCTGGCGCTTTGTCAGGCGGTCTCGGCGCTGACGGGACTGCGGACAGACCAAATTTCGATTTGTAAGGGAAAGTGAGGAAAAACCTATGAAACTCTGGAAGCGTAACGCAGTAGTGGCAGCCATCGTCCTCTTTGTGTGTGTGGCGGTCTATCTCAACTGGTCCTATCAGCAGGACGAGGCCAATGTGGACGCCGGAAAGACCCTGGGCCAGGCAACCCTGGTGGGCAGTCAGACCGGCGATCCCCTTCTGCAGGCCTCCTCCGCCCCTGCCGAGAGCGGGGAGCCCGCCCAGCCCTCCGGAACCGCCACTGGCTACTTCTCCACCGCCCGTCTCAACCGCCAGCAGGCCCGGGACTCCGCTCTGGGGATGCTCCAGGATACCTTGAACAGCGACGCCTCTGAGGAGGCCGCCAAGGCCAACGCCGGGGCCGCCATCGAGACCCTGGCCGCCTCCACCGTCTCCGAGGCCCAGATCGAGAATCTGGTCATCGCCAAGGGCTATGCCGACTGTGTGGCCTTCATCAGCGAGGGGGGTGTCTCCGTGGTGGTCTCCAACGTGGAGAACGGCCTTCAGGACGCCGACGTGGCCCGGATCACCGAGATCGTCATGGACGAGACGGGGGTCCCCGCCAGCCAGATCACCATTATCGGGGCGGAGGGCTGAAGAAAAAACTTGGCCGGGATGAAAAATTGGGATTGTAATTTTCCTTTTCTGTGGTAAAATGAGAGGTAAGAAAACATGAACCAAAGGAAAGGAAGGGAGAACAGTATGGCAGAAGCGAGAGAGTACATCTCCTGCCCCGATGAGCTGGGGAATATCCACATTTCCGAGGACGTGCTGGCGGTGACCGCCGCCGCCGCGGCCCTGGAGGTGGAGGGGATCGGCGGCCTGGCCGCCAACCTGGGCAGCGACCTTGCCGAGCTGCTGGCTGGACGGCGGAACCTGAGCAAGGGCGTCCGGGTCACCATGGTGGAGGACTGTGTCACGGTGGATATCTCTCTGCTGGTGAAGTACGGCTCCTCTGTGCAGGCGGCTGCCAAGGCAGTCCAGACTGCCGTCGGAGAGGCCATCGCCAACGCCAGCGGCCTGTCGGTCTCGGCGGTTAACGTCCACATAGCCGGGGTATCCTTCCCCAACCAGCGTAAGAGCAGATAAAAGGAAAAGGCCAGAAGCCCCCGGGCTTCTGGTCTTTTGTAATACGGGAGCCGGGGAGGGCTTCTGTCTGGAACGGAGGGTATAGCGGATATGGTGAGAGAGGCCGGATGGGAAGATCTGAGGGGGATATTGGAGCTGTACCTGTGCCTCCATGAGGATTCGGTTCCGGAGGAGTCAGAGCACCTGCTTCATACATGGAGGCGGATCATGGAGGATGAGAACCACCATCTGATCGTAAACGAGGTGGCCGGAAGGATCCTGTCCTCCTGCGCCTGCGTTATCATTCCTAATTTGACCCGAAATGTACGGCCCTATGCCCTGGTGGAAAATGTTGTTACCCACAGGGACTTCCGGGGCCGGGGGCTGGCGTCGGAATGTCTGGAGTACGCAAAGGAGCTCGCCATGCAAAGGGATTGCTATAAGCTGATGCTTTTGACGGGAAGCAAAGAGAAGGAGACGCTGGACTTTTACAGAAGGGCGGGCTATAACAGTACAGATAAAACAGCCTTTATCCAATGGCTTCCCAAGGAAGGGGAGGATCATTCCGGCCATCTCTGAGAAAGCCCCGCACCCAAAAGAGCCTGCCGCGGCATGCGGCAGGCTCTTTTTTTCAGTAACCGTACCGTTTCCGGTACCGCAGAAGGAAAAAGACGCTCATCCCAAGGCCCAACAGTTCCGCCGCCGGGGTGGCCAGCCACACTCCCGTGACTCCGCCCAGCAGGACGGGTATCAGCAGGATAGCCCCGGCAGTAAAGAGGAAGGAGCGGGAGAAGGCCAGCAGGGCAGAGACTGGCCCGTTGGACAGGGCGGTGAACATCCCGCTGGCAAACACGTTGAACCCCAGGAACAGAAGGGCCAGGGAGCAAAGCCGGTTTCCCGTCACCGCCAGGGCGTAGACCGGGCTGTCCGGCCGGGTAAAGATCCCCACCAGCCCGGGGGTGACCAGGATGGAGGCCAGGGTGCAGAGGAGCGAGACGCCCAGGATAAACCGGAGGCTGAATCCCACCAGCTTTTTCAGCTTTTCCCTGTTTCCCTCCCCGTGGTAATAGCTGATCATGGGCGCAACTCCGTAGGAGTAGCCGATAAAGAGGGCGCTGACAAACATCAGTACGTACATGATGATGGTAATGGCCGCAACTCCGTCCTCTCCAATATATCTCAGCATAGCCAGGTTGAACAGCAGCGTGGTGATGCCGGAGACCAGGGAGGTGGCCAGCTCCGAGATACCGTTGGTGGAGGCGTGGAGCAGGGTTTTTCCCCGGAATGTAGGCTTTTGGAAGCGCAGGAGCTGATCCCTGCGCCGGAACACCAAAAAGCCCACCACCGCGGTGATGGAGTATCCCACTCCAGTGGCCACAGCGGCCCCCCGTATGCCCATATCCAGCAGGGAGATGAGGACATAGTCCAGCAGGATGTTGGTCACCCCTCCGGCCACGGTGCAGGCCAGGGAAAGCCTGGAGCGGTCGGCGGCTATGAGGTAGAGGGAGAAGTTGTACATCAGCAGGATGGGGATGGTGAAGATCAGGTAACGGCTCAGGTAATCCCGGCAATAGCCAAATACCTGGGCGGAGAGGCCCATTGAGCCCAAAAGCTCGTCCATAAAGCCATAGCCCAGGGCCATCATCACCGCGCCCACCGCGGCGTTGGTGAGGATGAGCAGAGTAAAGTCCTCCCGGGCCTCCTGCTCCTTTCCCTCTCCCATCTTCCGCATCACCACCGCGCTGCCGCCGGTGGCCAGCATCCCGGACACCGCTGTGATCAGCCCGATGGCGGGGGCGGTGAGATTGATGGCGGAGAGGGCGTCGGTGCCGATGAGGTTGGAGACAAAGAGCCCGTCCACCATGGTGTAGAAGGTATTGAACACCGTCATTACAATGGTGGGCAGGGCGAAACGCAGAATGTTCCGGGCGGTCACCGGCTGGTGGTAGGAATCCGGTTTTTGATCCATAGTATTTCTCCTTGATATGGTATTTTTTCCTTGCAAAAGTAGGTTACAAAGGGTATCATAAACTATGGGGTAACCACACAGTCAAGTGTTTTTGATGAGGGAGGAAATTTTGAGTGGATACATCCAAAGCGAGGCTTACTTCGGGGCAGTTTGCCCGGCTCTGTGACACGACCAAGGAGACCCTGCGTCATTATAAGGACTTGGGGCTCCTGCTTCCCAGAATACAGGGAGAAAACGGATATTTTTACTATGTTCCGGAACAATTTTATGATTTTTACGCCATCTCGATCTTCCGCCAGACAGGGACGCCACTGGAGGAGATCCGCCGCTGCCTGAGGGGGCGGGAGCCTGCCGAGACCCTGGAGAGCCTGAAAAAACAGCGCCAAAGGCTGGAAAGGACACGCAGGGAGCTGGAAGGGATGGATTTTGTACTCTCCCGGACTATTGAGAATCTGGAGCTTGGAGAGCAGACAGAGTGGCGGGTGGAGAAGCGGTATTTTGAGGAGGAGCATCTCTTGGCCCTTCCGGTGGAAGAGCTGGAGCGGAGGCTGGATCTGGGGGCGGGGGAGGACGAGAGGCTGATGGAGGTGCTGGAGCAGTGCCGGAACCTGTGCCGCCAGTATGGGCTCCAGACCGATCACCAGCTGGGGGCTATCCACCAGGGGGGGCAGAGGCCGGGGGAGATCACCCATCTTTACACAAGGATCAAGGAGGGAGGCAGGAGCCCCTATTATAGGCGCAAGCCGGCGGGGATTTATCTCTATCTCTGCTGTCGGGGACGGTGGGATATCTCGGAAGGGCATGAGGCTTTGGCGCAGTATATTCAGCAGCGGGGGCTGGAGACGGAGGGGCCGTTCTACGCCTGCGACCTGGCGGGTTTTATTCTCAACGGGGTGGAGAAAAACGCCATGTCCATGCTCTCTGTTCTGCTGCGGGATGGGGGCTGATTTTTCTTTCTGACATTTCACTTTGGGGGTTTCCTTTTTGCATAAAAGAGTGTATAATGATGGATACCCTAAAAAATGGGCAGGTAGGCCCTTGGGAGGATGACCCATGACAAGAAGCAACGCCAGAGAATTGGCCGTCCATTTCGTTTTTGAGCTGGGCTTTTCAGGACAGCGGGCGGAGGAATTGCTGGAGGAAGCCCTGAAGCGCCCGGTGTTTGAGAGCATCAGCCAGATGGAGCCGCTGTACGCGGAGTTCCCCAATGTGGAGCAGCGGGAGTACATCACCACCCTGGTGCGGGGGGTGGAGGAGCACGGAGCGGAGCTGGACGGGTACATCAGCAAGTATGCCATCGGCTGGAACTTCAACCGTCTGCCCCGGGTGGTGGTGGCCATCCTGCGGGTGTGTATGTTTGAGATCCTGTACATGCAGGACGTGCCCAACGCCGCCGCCATCAACGAGGCGGTGGAGCTGACCAAGCATTATGAGGAGCCGGAGTTGGCCTCCTTTGTCAATGGGATCCTGGGCTCCTTTGTCCGCACCGAGACCCTGCCCCAGCCCCAGGCCCCGGCGCCGGGAGCCATTTTTGACGCCCCGGAGGGGGAGAGGTGAGAGTTTTAGGGCTGGATACCAGCAACTACACCACCTCCGCCGCCGTCTTTGACGGGGAGGGGGGATACAATGAGGGGAAGCTGCTGGAGGTTCGGCCCGGAGAGAAGGGCCTGCGCCAGTCTGAGGCCCTGTTTCAGCATATAAAGGCCCTGCCGGAGCGGATGGGACAGCTGCGGGAGGTGGGGCTGCTGGAGGGGATCTCCGCCGTGGCGGCCTCCACCCGGCCCCGGGCGGTGGAGGGCTCTTATATGCCCTGCTTTCTGGCGGGGGAGAGTTTGGGACGGAGCATCTCGGCGCTATTGAACGTCCCTTTCTTTTCGGTTTCCCACCAGCAGGGGCACCTGGCCGCCGCGGCCTGGTCGGCGGGACGGGGGGAGCTGATGAACGCCCCTTTTCTGGCCTGGCACCTGTCGGGGGGGACTACGGAGCTTCTCTATGTGGAGCCGGAGGGGCTCAATATGAGGGCGGAGCGGATCGGCGGCACCACCGATATCTCGGCGGGACAGCTCATTGACAGGACGGGAGTCCTGCTGGGCCTTGCCTTTCCGGCGGGCCGGGCCCTGGACGAGCTGTCCCGGCAGTCCCAGTCTGGGGAGGGCTTTCGGGTGAAGGTGGATCAGCTGGAGTTCTCCCTGTCCGGGGTGGAGAATCAGGTGAAGAACCGGGTGGAGAAGGGGGAGGCCCCGGCCCACGTGGCCCGGTTTGTTTTGAATACGGTGGCGGACACAGTCCGCCGGGTGACGGTGGAGGCGCAGAACCGCTTTCCCGGGCTGCCCCTGCTGTGCTCGGGAGGGGTGGCCTCCAACCGCCGGTTGCGGTATGAGTTGACGGAATTCTGCCAGGGGATATTTGCCCCGCCCCAATATTCTACCGACAATGCCATGGGGGTGGCGATTTTGGCTCATCGGCTGATGGGCGGAGAAAGGAGAGAGTGTGATGAATGAGATCTTGCTGAACTGGCTGGTGGCGCTGGCGGTGATCCTGCTGGTCTTTGCCGGGCTCTATTGTGTGATCCGGGCGGCAGTCCGAAGCGCGGTGAAGGATCTGCTGAGGGAAATGGCCAAGGAGCTTTGGAAGAACGAGAACCAGGAATAAAGGGGAAGAGGGCATGAAGTACCCTGTCTATTCGGTGACCCAGGTCAATGAGCATGTGAAGAGCCTGCTGGATATGGATACGGCCCTGTCGGGGCTGTTTGTCCGGGGGGAGGTCTCCAACTATAAGCTCTACCCCTCGGGGCACCATTATTTTTCCCTGAAGGATCCGGAGGGGAGTCTGCGCTGCGTTATGTTTCGGCGGGACGCTATGAGTCTCCGCTTCCGGCCCCAGAACGGCATGAAGGTGATCGCCTTCGGCCGGGTCTCGGTCTATCCCAGGGATGGGGCGTACCAGCTCTATGTATCCACCATGACCCCTGATGGGGTGGGGGATCTTCACGCCGCCTTTGAGGCGCTGAAGGCCCGGCTGGAGGCGGAGGGACTTTTTGACGAGGCCCACAAGAAGGAGCTTCCCCGGTATCCCGGGCGGATCGCGCTGGTCACCTCCCCCGCGGGGGCGGCGGTGCGGGATATGATCCGGATATTGGGAGCCCGCTGGCCCATGGCGGAGGTGTATGTTGTCCCCTGCCGGGTGCAGGGGGCGGAGGCGCCGGCTGAGATCGCCGGAGCCATTTCCTGGGTCAACGCCCAGGACGCCGCCGACCTGATCATCACAGGCCGGGGGGGAGGTTCCATGGAGGATCTGTGGTGCTTCAACGACGAGGGGGTGGCCCGGGCCATCTACGCCTCCCGGATCCCTGTGATCTCCGCTGTGGGCCATGAGCCCGACGTGACCATCGCCGATTATGTGGCTGACGCCCGGGCCTCCACCCCCTCCAACGGGGCGGAGCTGGCGGTGCCGGATCAGAACGAGCAGTACGGAGCCCTCCGCCACATGACCCGCCGTATGGGGAAGGCGGTGGAGAGACAGCTGGGAGAGAGCCGGGCCCGCCTGGAGCGGATGGGGGAGAACCGTTTGCTCCGGGATCCCATGACCTGGGTGGAGGACCGGCGGATGCTGCTGGATCGGCAGCAGGAGAGGCTGGGCTACGGCTTGCGGGCGTTACTGGAGCGGGAACGGCGGGACGCCGCGCGGCTGGCGGCCAGTCTGGACGCCTTGAGCCCCTTGAAGGTGCTGGGACGGGGCTATACCATCGCCAAGGGCCCCAGAGGGATCGTTGGGGCGGTGGGGGATGTGGAGGCCGGAGATGAATTGGAGCTGCGGGTTTCAGATGGAAGCATCATCTGTGAAGCGAAGAAGAAAATGAAAAATGAAAAGGGATCCCGCCCGGTCTTACCGGAGGGGTTATAGCGGGCGTCCTTGAGGGTCACAGAAAGGCTTTCACCTTTCATTTTAATTTTACCTGAGGGGGATCTTGGTATGGCGGCAAAAAAGCTGACGTTTGAGGAGGCTATGGCCCGGCTGGAGATCATTGTGGGACTGCTGGAGAAGGGGAATTCTCCGCTGGAGGAGGCCATGACCCTTTTTGAGGAGGGAACCGCCCTGATGAAGCAGTGCAGCAAGGCCTTGGATCAAGCGGAACAGAAGGTGTCCAAGCTGTTTCCTGCTGGAGACGGCTCCCCGGTGGAGGAGCCGATGGAGGAGATGGAATCGTGAAATTTACCGAGCGATTTATAGAGGATAAGGAGCTGGTAGAGAGGGCTCTGGGCAATCTCTTCCGAGGTTGTCCGCCTCATGCGGATCTGTATGACGCCATGAATTACAGCCTTCTGGCGGGGGGGAAGCGGATCCGGCCGGTGCTGACATTGGAGTGCTGCAGGCTGTGCGGAGGAACGGACACGGCCGCCCTGTCCCTGGCCTGTGCGGTGGAGATGATCCACACCTACTCCCTGATCCACGATGACCTGCCCTGTATGGACAATGATGAGCTCCGCCGGGGGAAGCCTACCTGTCATATGGCCTACGGGGAGGCCACAGCGGTGCTGGCGGGGGATGGACTGCTCACCGCCGCCTTTGAGACCGCCCTGGGCGCGGGGGCCTATCTTCCGGCGGAGAGGGTGGCGGCGGCTCTGGCCGTGCTGGCCGAAGCCGCCGGCCCTGCCGGCATGGTGGGGGGACAGGCCCTGGATATGGCGGGGGAGGGAAGAGCCCTTACCCTGGCCGACGTGGAGGAGCTGCAGAAGCTGAAAACCGGGGCCCTGATCTCCGCCGCAGCGGAGCTGGGGGTCATTGCCGGCGGCGGCGGGGAGACCGAGCGGGCCGCGGTGCGAACCTACGCCCAGAAGCTGGGGCTTGCCTTCCAGATCCGGGACGATATGCTGGATGTGGAGGGAGACCAGGACAGCCTGGGCAAGCCCATCGGCTCTGACGTGAGCTCGGAAAAGACCACCTTTGTGACCCTGAAGGGGCTGGAGGAGTGCGCGCGGCTGGTGGAGCGGCTCACTGACGAGGCTATTGACGCCCTGTCCGGCTTTGAAGAGCCATGGTTCCTGGAGGAGCTGGCCCGGGTTTTGGTGGGCCGTACCAACTGAGGAGGAACGGAAATGAGAAACGCGGTGGACTTCCTCACGGGGAATCTGATCATTAATCTGGCTTTTTTGGGCTGGGCGGCCGCCCAGGTGCTGAAGCTGTTTGTGACCCTGATCACCGAGCGGCGGTGGGACTGGCAGCACCTTCTGTCCAGCGGCGGGATGCCCAGCTCCCATTCGGCCTGCGTATGCGCCTGCGCGGCGGCGGTGGGGTATCTCTATGGAATGCGCTCCGCCCTTTTCGCCATTGCCGCCGTAGTGGCGGTGGTGGTGATGTATGACGCCTTCAACGTTCGGCAGGAGACGGGAAAGCAGGCGCGGATCCTCAACTATATGATGGAGCACTGGGCGCAGATGAAGCCGGAGGAGATCTTTGACCGGGCTTTGAAGGAGCTGGTGGGCCACACCCCCCTCCAGGTGCTGATGGGGGCCTTGCTGGGGATCGCCGTGGGGTGGGGCGGGGCCTATTTGTGGGGCTGAGGAGAAGGCGGGAGGGAAAGCTTTTGGCGAGGCCGGAAGCGGCTTGTTGTGACTGGGACTTGGCTGCGCCGGAAAGGCTCCCTTTGCCTTCTGTTTTTCTTTGATTTAGTTTTTTCTCGAAAAGAGGGACTTTTTTCTATGCTGGATATCCCTTCCAATCTCCATCTCATTACCGACGCCGAAGCGGAGGCCCTTTGCGGGCAGCTTCGGCAGCGTTTGATCGAGACCGTCTCCAAGACTGGGGGACATCTGGCCTCCAATCTGGGGGCGGTGGAGCTGACGGTGGCCCTACACCGGGTATTTGCCCCGGAGAGGGATCGGATCGTTTTTGACGTGGGGCACCAGAGCTATTGCCACAAAATGCTCACAGGTCGGGATGGGGCCATGGAGACCCTTCGTTCCTTCGGAGGGCTCTCCGGCTTTCCCAAGCCGGGGGAGAGCGTGTGCGACTCTTTTGTGGTGGGACACGCCTCCACGGCGGTGTCGGCGGCGGTGGGGATGGCCCGGGCCCGGACGCTTTTGGGGAAGGATTACCGGGTGGTGGCCCTGCTGGGGGATGGGGCCCTGTCCGGGGGGTTGGCCTATGAGGGGCTCTCCGACGCGGGGGACAGCGGCGAGGCTTTGCTGGTGGTGCTCAACGACAATGGTATGTCCATTACCCAGAGCATGGGTGGGGTGGCCCGGCATCTGGCACGGCAGCGGCTGAAGCCCCAGTACCTCAGCTTCAAGAAGGGATACCGCCGGGTGATGCAGGCCTTTTCCTTGGGGCGGAGGATCTACAAGGTGACCCACAAGGTAAAGACGGCGGTGAAGGAGACCCTTCTGCCCTGTTCTCTGTTTGAGGACATGGGCTTTACATATTTGGGGCCGGTGGACGGCCATGATGTGAGGGGGCTGACCAAGCTTCTGCGCTATGCCAGGGAGCTGGAGGGGCCGGTACTGCTCCATGTGCGGACGGTGAAGGGGAAGGGGTATCCCCCTGCGGAGGCGGAGCCTGACCGGTTCCACGGGGTGGGACGGTTTGATCCCGCTACAGGGAAGGCTTTGTCCCAGGGGGGGAGGAGCTTTTCCTCCGCCTTCGGAAGCGCTCTGTGCGCCCTGGCGGAGAAGGATGAGCGGATCTGCGCCGTCACTGCCGCCATGCAGCCGGGGACGGGGCTGGATGAGTTTGCCAGCCGGTTTCCCAAGCGGTTTTTTGATGTGGGCATTGCCGAGGGCCACGCCGTCACCATGTGCGCCGGGATGGCCAAGCAGGGGATGATCCCGGTTTTTGCTGTCTACTCCACTTTTTTGCAGCGATCCTACGATATGCTGATCCACGACGTGGCCCTCCAGAACCTTCATGTGGTGTTCTGCGTGGATCGGGCAGGGCTGGTGGGGGAGGACGGCGAGACCCACCACGGGGTTTTTGACGTGGGATTTCTGGATACCATTCCCGGCATAACGGTGCTTTGCCCGGCGAGTTACCGGGAGCTGGAGCAGATGCTGGAGAAGGCGATACATCAGATCAAGGGGCCTGTGGCGGTTCGTTACCCCAGAGGGGGAGAGGGGGCCTATCAGGGCTCCTGGGACGGGCAGCCTGTGACGGTGCTCCGGCCCGGCAGGGATGTGACACTGGCGGGGTATGGGGTTCAGATCAACGCTCTTTTGGAGGCCGCGGAGCTGTTGGAGGGGGAGGGGATCTCGGCGGAGGTCGTAAAGCTGAATGCCATTACACCTACGCCTGCCGGAGAGGTGTTTCTGACCTCGATCAGTAAGACAAAAGCCCTCTGGTTCTGCGAGGAGGCTATGGAGTTCAACTGTGTGGGCCGGAGGATCGCGGCCGACTTGGCTGTAGGGAATGTGGGAGTAAGGTATATCACTTTACGCAACCTGGGAGACCGGGTGCCCCCCCAGGGGACGGTGGAGCAGCTGCGCCGGATGAACAATCTGGACGCCGGGAGCATCGCCCGGCAGATCAAGGAGGTGACCGACCTTGAAAAAGCGACTGGACGTTCTTCTGGTTGAGAAGGGGCTCATTGAGTCCCGGCAGAAGGCCCAGGCTCTCATTATGGCGGGGCAGGTCTATGTGAAGGGGCAGAAGGTGGACAAGGCGGGAGCTCCCACCGATCCCGAGGCACCCCTGGAGATCCGGGGCGGGGGGCTGAAGTATGTGAGCCGGGGAGGATATAAGCTGGAGAAGGCCATGGACACCTGGCCCATCACCCTGAAGGAGAAGGTTTGCGCCGATATTGGGGCCTCTACCGGGGGATTTACCGACTGTATGCTCCAGAATGGCGCGGGCAGAGTCTATGCTGTGGATGTGGGCTATGGACAGTTTGCCTGGAAGCTGCGCAGCGATCCCCGGGTGGCCTGCCTGGAGCGCACCAACGCCCGCTACCTGACCCGGGAGCAGATCCCCGATTCCCTGGACTTTTTCAGTGTGGATGTTTCCTTTATCTCCCTGAGCCTGATCCTGCCCCCGCTTCGGCCCCTGATGGCCGCTGGAGGGCAGGGGGTGTGCCTGATCAAGCCCCAGTTTGAGGCGGGGAAGGACAAGGTGGGGAAGAAGGGGGTCGTCCGGGACAGGGGGGTACATCAGGAGGTACTGGAGCACTTTTTTGACCACGCCCAGGCGGCTGGATTTACAGTCCGGGGGGTCACCTGGTCCCCCATCCGGGGGCCGGAGGGCAATATTGAATATCTGGGCTGGCTCTCTACAGAGGAGGGGGCGGCCTGGCAGGGGGAGCTTTCCGCTGTGGTGGAGGGATCCCATGCCTGCCTGTCGGAGCACGACCCGAGGGGGGAGGATGGCGAATGAAAATCGTATTGAGCCCCAATCCCTACCGGGATAAGGGCCTGAAAACGGCCCAGAACGCGGAACGGGTGCTGCGGCAGGCGGGGGTGGAGACCTGCATGTGCTTTCCCTTCGAGCTGGAGAGGGAGCATGTGGAGGTGCCTGCCCACCTGGAGTTTCTCCCGGAGGAGGAGGCCTTTCGGAATGCGGATCTTCTGGTCTGCTTCGGGGGGGACGGCACCATCCTCCACGCCGCCAAGGACGCCCAGCGCCACGGGATCCCGGCCCTGGGGGTGAATCTGGGCAGCGTGGGCTTTATGGCGGAGCTGGAGTCAGACCAGCTCTCCCTGCTGGAGCGGCTTCCCCAGGGAAAATACCGCACAGAGGAGCGTATGATGCTGGACGTGTCAGTCCGCCGGGAGGGGAGGACGATCTACCGGGATCTGGCCCTCAATGACGCGGTGATCACCAAGGGGGCGGTGGCCCGGATCATTGATCTGGAGGTGAAGGCCGACGGGGTGAGCGTGGGCCGCTTTGCCGGGGATGGGGTCATCGTTTCCACCCCCACCGGCTCCACCGCTTACGCCATGTCCGCCGGGGGGCCCATTGTGGAGCCTACGGTGGAGAATATCCTGGTCACCCCGATCTGTCCCCACGCGCTTCACGCCAGGAGCTTTGTCCTGGATCGGAGCCGGGCGGTGGCGGTGCGGATGAGCCGCCAGTCCCGGAAAACCGCCTATCTGTCGGTGGACGGGGGGCGGGCCTTCCACTTGGGGGCCGGCGACCAGGTGGAGATCCACCGCTCCAAATCCAGAGCGAAATTGCTCCGGCTGACCAGCCGGAGCTTCTATACGGTGGTCAATCAAAAGTTGGGAGGACATGACAGGTGAAAAGTACACGGCAGCAGGAGATTCTGGATATCATCGCCGCCCAGGAGATCGAGACCCAGGAGCAGCTTCTGGAGCGGCTGAAGGCCCGGGGGATCTCCACCACCCAGGCTACCATTTCCCGAGATATTAAGCAGCTCCATCTGGTGAAGGAGCTGACCGCCGGGGGGATCTATAAATACGCCGTCTCTCACCACAAGACAGCGGCCAACTTCGCCGGCCGGCTGCGGACGATCTTTAGGGAGAGCGTGATCTCCTTTGACTTTGCCCAGAACATTGTGGTGATCAAGGCCATGTCTGGTCTGGGCAGCGCTGTGGGCGCCGCCATTGACGGTATGGAGATCCCTGATATGGTGGGTTCCCTCTCGGGGGATGATACCACTATTCTCATTATGCGCACCAATGACTCCGCCGCGGAGTTCTGTGAGGAAGTGCGGGAGATGCTGAGCTGAGAGAGGGCCGGGAGGCGGCGCTTAAAACCTTTTTTATCTGATGGGGAGCGGTATTATGCTATCAGTTCTGCACATCGAAAATATCGCGGTCATTGAGTCGGCGGATATCCTCTTTGGCCCCGGCTTCAACGCCCTGACCGGAGAGACGGGAGCGGGCAAGTCCATCGTGGTGGACGCCATGAGCGCCGTGACGGGGGAGCGGACCAGCCGGGAGCTGATCCGCACAGGGGCCAGATCCGCCCTGGTCAGCGGGACATTTTCCGGGGTGAAGGCTTTGCCCTGGCTGGAGGAAAACGGGCTGGAGGCTGATGAGAACGGGGAGCTGCTCCTTCAGCGGGAGATCATGCCCGACGGCAAAAATGTCTGCCGGGTCAACGGCCGTCCGGTGACAGTGGCCCAGCTGAAGGGATTGGGCAGACAGCTGCTGAATATCCATGGCCAGCATGACGGCCAGCAGCTTTTGGACGAGGGCTGCCATCTGGAGTATCTGGATCGGTTTGGGGGAACGGAGAAGCCTCTGGCCGCCTTCCGCTCTGCCTACGAGACCCTGACCGGGCTGGATAGGAAGATCGCCTCCCTCCAGATGGATGAGGGGGAGAAGGCCAGGCGGGTGGATACCCTCCAGTTCCAGATCGGCGAGCTGGAGCGGGCAGAGCTTTCGGCGGGGGAGGAGGAGGCCCTTGGGGAGCGCAGGGATATCCTTCGCAACGCCGCTGACCTTAGCCAGGCGGCCCAGGGGGCCCATTTCGCCCTCTCCGGAGATGAGGACAGCGCCGGGGCGGTGGCCCTTCTCATGGAGGCGGAGCGGGCGTTGGAGGCGGTGGCGGGGGTAAGCCCTGAATTGGATGAGCTGCGGGAGCGGCTCACCGACTGCCGCTGCCAGGCCCAGGATGTGGCCGATTCCGCCCGGGAGCTCTCGGGCGGCTTTGACTTTGAGCCCGGGGAGCTGGATCAGCTGGAGGGCCGGCTGGATCTGCTCTACCGGCTGAAAAAGAAATACGGCGGCAGCGTGGAGGAGATGCTGGAGTATCTGGAGCGATGTCAGAAGGAGCTGGACGAGATCCAGTTTGCCGGCGACGCTCTTCTCCGCCTGGAGGAGGAGCGGGAGAGGGCCTTGGAGAGGGCCAGGGCCTTGGGCCAAAAGCTCTCGGAGGATCGGAAGAAGGCGGGAGCGGCGCTGGAGGAGCGGATCCAGGGGGAGCTTGCCCAGCTGGATATGCCAAAGGTTCGCTTTCGGGTGGAGTTTGGCCCGGTGGAGAATGAAACCGGCTTAAACGCCGACGGCATGGATGTGGTGCGCTTCCTCATGTCCGCCAATGTGGGGGAGGATCTGAAGCCTATTCAGAGGATCGCCTCAGGGGGTGAGCTGGCCCGGATCATGCTGGCGCTGAAAAATGTACTGGCCGAGAACGACGACGTGGGAACCTTGGTTTTTGACGAGGTGGATACAGGGGTCTCCGGCCGGGCGGCCCAGAAGGTGGCGGAAAAGCTGGCCCAGGTGGCCCGGCACAAGCAGGTGCTCTGCGTTACCCACCTGCCCCAGCTGGCCGCCATGGCCGACGTCCACTTTTCTGTGGAGAAGGGGGAGCGGGAGGGGCGTACCTATACAGCGGTGGAGGCCCTGGATCGGGGAAGAAGGCAGGCCGAGCTGGCAAGACTTACCTCCGGCGATCATGTGGGCCGGGCGGCCTTGGACAGTGCGGGAGAGCTGCTGGACGGGGCGGAGGCGTACAAGAAATCCCTGTAAAACGCATACACTGACAGGAGGGAGGGATGACCATGACTACACTGGACACCCTGGAGAAGGAATTACAGAAAGCCTGCCCGACTTTGGAGCTGCGAAAAAACGAGCCCATGAGCAGACACACCACCTTCCGGGTGGGCGGCCCGGCGGCCATGATGATCCTGCCCAAAAATAAAAACGAGGTCGAACTGGCGGTGCGTGTTGCGGCCAGTCAGAATGTGAAGCCCTTCTTCCTGGGCAATGGCTCCAACCTGCTTGTGTCCGATGACGGGTATGACGGCTTGGTGCTGAAAACCACAGGGCTTGACGGGATCGTGCAAATGGAGACCGATCTTTGGGCGGAGAGTGGCGCGCTTCTCTCCCGGGTGGCCCATGCCGCCGCCGAACAAGGCCTAAGTGGGCTGGAATTTGCTGCTGGGATCCCCGGCACCGTAGGTGGAGGGGTGACCATGAACGCCGGGGCCTACGGTGGGGAGATCGCGCAGTGCCTTTGCAGGGTGCTTTCCATGGATCAGGAGGGCCGATCTTTGTATACCCGAAATAGCGGCTGTGGTTTTTCCTACCGCCAAAGTGCTTTCTCCGATGGAAAAAGGCTCGAAAAAAGACTGATTTTGGGGGCTGCATTTTCCTTGACCCCCGGCGAACCAGCCGCCATCAAGGCCAAAATGGCCGACCTTTCCGCCCAGCGCAAAGCCAAGCAGCCCCTGGAATATCCCTCGGCGGGCTCCACCTTCAAACGCCCTGTCCCCCGGCCCGATGGCACCCCTGTCTACGCCGCCGCCCTCATCGACCAGTGCGGGCTCAAAGGCCTGACGGTGGGGGGAGCCCAGGTGTCGGAAAAACACGCCGGGTTCATCATTAACAAGGGCGGGGCTACCGCCGCCGATATTCTGTCCCTGATCGGAGAAGTGAAAAAGCAGGTCTTTGACCAGACCGGGGTGGCCCTGGAGCTGGAAGTCAAAACATTGGGGGTGTGAGCTCCGTGGAATTTATCGTGATATCCGGTCTGTCCGGAGCGGGAAAGAGCAAGGCGGTCTCTGTTTTGGAGGATATCGGCTACTTTATCGTGGATAATATGCCGGTCCCCCTGATCCCCAAATTTGCCGAGCTGTGCATGGCGAGCCAAGCCCAGTATGACCGGGTGGCCATCGTCTGCGACATCCGGGGCGGGCAGACCTTCGACGGGCTCTTTTCCGCTTTGGAGGACTTGAGCACCATGGGCTGTGAGCATAAGATCCTTTACATGGAGGCCAGCCCTGAAACCATCATCAAGCGGTACAAGGAGACCAGAAGGCGGCACCCCCTGGCCAAGGGGAACCGCTCCCTGGACGAGGCGGTGCGCCAGGAGCGGACTATTCTGGCTCCCGTCCGGGCCCGGGCGGACTACATTGTGGATACTACGGCCCTCTCCACTGCCAAGCTGCGGGGGGAGATCCTCCGGGTCTTTGGGGACGGCGGGCCCCAGCAGGCGATGAACGTCAGCGTGATCTCCTTTGGCTTCAAGTACGGGATCCCCATTGAGGCCGATCTGGTCTTTGATGTGCGGTTCCTGCCTAACCCCTTCTACATCGCCGAGCTTCGCCGTCAGACGGGGCTGGACGCGCCGGTCTATGATTTTGTGTTCGGTTATCAGCAGAGCAAGGATTTCATGACCTATCTGGAGCGGCTCATCGGCTTTCTTCTCCCTCAGTATGTGGAGGAGGGAAAGACCGCTTTGGTCATCGCCATCGGCTGTACCGGGGGCCAGCACCGCTCGGTGGCGGTGGCCCGCGCCCTGGCCGAGTTCATTCGCCGGAAGGGCTATGACGCAAACGAAAACCACCGGGATATGACGAGGGCTTGAGTATGGAAGAGAAATCAAAGTACCGTTGGGAGCACGGCCCCAGGGTGGTGGCCATCGGCGGCGGCACCGGTCTTTCCACTATGCTCCGGGGACTGAAAAGCCGCACGAAGAATCTTACCGCTATCGTCACCGTGGCTGACGACGGCGGCGGCTCCGGTGTTCTTCGCCAGGATCTGGGGATGCCCCCTCCCGGGGATATCCGCCACTGTATGGAGGCCCTGGCCAACGCCGAGCCCATTATGCAGCAGCTGCTGGCCTACCGCTTCCCTGTGGGCTCTGGACGGCTCACCGGCCAGTCCTTCGGGAACCTGATCCTGGCCGCCCTGAACGGGGTGGCGGGCTCCTTTGAGGAGGCGGTGGCCCAGATGAGCCAGGTGCTGGCCATCTCGGGCCGGGTTCTGCCCGTCACCAGCGCCGACGTGAAGCTGGAGGCCACCTTTGAAAATGGCACGGCGGTAGTGGGGGAGAGCCTTATCGCCGACTTCAAAAAGGCCCAGGACTGCAGGATCAGCAAGGTGCGGCTCCTGCCGGAGCGGCCTGCCGCCACCCCGGCGGCTCTGGAGGCCATCCGGAAGGCAAACCTTATCGTTCTGGGCCCGGGCAGTCTCTACACCAGCGTGATCCCCAACCTCCTGGTGGAGGGGGTGGCCCAGGCCATCTGTGAAAGCGATGCGTTGAAGATCTACATTGGCAATATCATGACCCAGGACGGGGAGACCGAGGGCATGACCCTCTCCGACCATGTCTCGGCCCTGCTGGAGCACTCTGGGCCGGGGCTTATCGACCTGTGCGTGGCCAACTCTGCCCCGGTGGATCCCACCCTTATCCAAAGGTATAAGGCGGAGGACGCCGACCCCATAGCCGTGGACAAGGAGCGTATCGAAGCCCTGGGGGTAGAGGTGGTGGAGCGGCCTATGATCTCCAGCGCCTCCCGATACGCCCGCCATTCTCCGGAACGGCTGGGGGAGGTCACCATGGAGCTTTACGAGGAGCGGGCGGACACCAAGGTTTTTTAAAAACAGATGGGCTTGCCGTGTAAAGTATATTTCATTGATACAATAAATACCAAGGAGAGGAGGAGCCCCATGTCCTTTTCCAGCGACACCAAGGCGGAACTTTGCCGCCAGGAAATCGCCCGCAAATGCTGTGCCCAGGCGGAGTGCTATGGGATCCTTCTTTACGCCAACCGGTTTGGACATGGGGAGGCCCGGATCATCACCGAGTCGGCAGATCTGGCCGCCCGGCTGCCCCTGCTGTTCAAAAAGGCCTTCCACCTTACCTTTGACCGTCTGCCAGAGCAGGAGCCTGGCAAGCGGATCTTTTCCATCACCGCTCCGGACAAGCTTGCCGCCCTGTGGGCTGCCTTTGGCTATGACCCGGATACCTCGGTGGCCCATCATATCAATTTTGCCGTGCTGGAGGAGGAGCACTGCCGGACTGCCTTCTTCCGGGGGGCTTTTCTGGCGGGGGGGTCGGTCACCGACCCCAGCAAGAGCTACCATCTGGAGCTGACCACCACCCACCGCTCCGTGGATCGGGAGCTACTGACCCTCCTGCGGGAGGCGGGCTTCGACCCCAAGTCGGCAGACCGGAACGGCGTCCATATGGCCTATTTTAAGCAGAGCGAGGCTATCGCCGATTTCCTCACCGCCATGGGGGCCCCCCTGGCGGCCATGGAGCTGATGAACGCCAAGGCGGAGAAGGATCTCCGGGGAGGCGTGAACCGCCGGGTGAACTGTGACGCCCACAATCTGGACAAGGCGGTGGACGCCGCCCAGGCTCAAATCGAGGTCATCCGCCGGCTTTCGGAGCGGATGGAGCTGGAGGAGCTGCCCCCCAAGCTGGCCGAGGCGGCCAAGCTAAGATTGGACAACCCTGACCTGACGCTGACGGAGCTGGGACAGCTCTGCCAGCCCCCCATCACCAAGTCAACTTTTAAGTACCGGCTGGATAAAATTACCAAATTTGGGGGGGCAGATCTCCACCGCGATCGGGCAGAAAATGAATGAAAAGAGGAAGAAAACGTCATTTTCTGTGACTTTGTCATGGAGATACTGCGCATGAAAGGAAGGGCTTCAAATGGAAGAGAAGGATCTGACAAAAGAGGAGCTGGAGCAAAAACTGGCAGAAAATGACCAGCGGTTCCAGGAGATGGAGCAGAAGCTGGCAGAATTAGAAAAAGGCGGGAAAAAGAAGGGGAAGGGCTGGAAGAAGCTTCTCCTTGTGATAGGCGTTATAGTGGCCATCTTTGCGGTAATGACCATAGTGCTTTTGGGCATGATGTACGCAGACAAGGAATCCCCGGCCATGGCGGAGAAGGTACTGCAAGCCATTGTGGATGGGGACGGAGATGCGGCCTATGAGTGGATGTATCCCGGTCTGATGGAACGGGAGGAGTTTGTAACAGGATTTGACCAGGTATGCCAGGTATGGGAAGAGAGTGGCGGCGGGGATACCTTCTCCATGAAGCGCCGGGGCTGGGGAGTCAGCCGGAAAAATGGCGTGAGTCAATATACCGCCAACTACGAAGTGACCAGTGGAAATATCACCTTTGACATGGAATTGGTTCGGGCGGAGCAGGGGGATACAGCGGGTATGCTGGGGTTCCATATTTCCTTGCGATTGCCCGAGCGCGTCCCGAAATAAGGATAGCGCAGTATCAGAATAAACAAAGAGTTTGGGGGTCGTCTTATGTCCTTTGTCCACCTGCACAACCACACCGAATATTCCCTCCTGGACGGGGCCTGCCGGATCCCCAAGCTGGTGCAGCGGGTGAAGGAACTGGGACAGCCCGCCGTGGCCATCACTGACCACGGCACCATGTACGGGGTCATCGACTTCTACCGGGCCTGCAAGGCGGAGGGGATCAAGCCCCTCATCGGCTGCGAGGTCTATGTGGCCCCCCGTACCCGGTTTGACCGGATCCACGAGCTGGACAGCAGGGCCCGGCACCTGATCCTTCTGTGTAAGGATGAGGTGGGCTACCGCAATCTCTCCCACATGGTGAGCCAGTCCTATACGGAGGGCTTCTACATCAAGCCCCGGATCGACCTGGATCTCCTCCACGAGCGTTCCGAGGGGCTGATCTGCCTGTCTGCCTGCCTGGCCGGTGAGCTGTCCCGGCGGCTGCGGAACGGGGATTATGAGGGGGCAAAGGCCCACGCTCTGGAGATGGATCAGCTTTTCGGCCGGGGAAGCTACTACCTGGAGCTTCAGGATCACGGCCTGGAGGCTGATCCCGCCGTGATCGCCGGACTGCTCCGCCTCCATGAGGAGACGGGCATCCCCCTGGTCTGTACCAATGATGCCCACTATCTCACCAGAGAGGACGCCCGGATGCAGGATATCCTTATGTGTATCCAGACGGGAAAGACCGAGGCTGATCCGGATCGGATGAAGTTTGAGGGCAGCGAGATGTATATCAAAAGCACCGAGGAGATGGAGGCCCTCTTCGGCAAATATCCCGAGGCCATGGAGAACACCCTCAGGATCGCGGATATGTGTAATGTGGAGTTCGAGTTTGGGAAATACCACCTGCCGGAATTCCATCTTCCCGAGGGGGAGAGCGACCCGGACGCCTACTTTGAAAAGCTGTGCCGCCAGGGCTTTGAGCGCCGCTACCCCCATCGTCCCGGGGAGTACCTGGAGCAGCTGGAATATGAGATGGAGGTCATCCGCAAGATGGGCTTTGTGGATTACTTCCTCATCGTTTCCGACTTCATTGGTTACGCCAAGAGCCATGACATTCCTGTGGGGCCCGGCCGCGGCTCGGCGGCGGGCTCCATGGTGGCCTACTGCCTGGCCATCACGGAAGTGGATCCCATGAAGTACGGCCTCTTCTTCGAACGGTTCTTGAACCCCGAGCGGGTCACTATGCCCGATATTGATATCGATTTCTGCCCCCGCCGCCGTGAGGAGGTCATTGATTATGTCCGGAGCAAGTACGGCGCCGACCACGTGGCCCAGATCGTCACCTTTGGCACCATGGCGGCCCGGGGGGCCATCCGAGATGTGGGCCGGGTCCTCAATATGCCCTACGACCAGGTGGACAAGGTGGCCAAGCAGGTGCCCGCAGGCCCCGGGGCCCTTCATATCACCCTGTCCGACGCCCTGAAGCTCTCCAAGCCCCTGCGGGACATGTATGACGAGGATGAGCAGATCAAGCTTCTTATCGACACCGCCCAGGCCATTGAGGGGATGCCCCGTCACGCCTCCACCCATGCGGCGGGAGTAGTCATCACCCGGCTGCCGGTGGAGGACTATGTGCCCCTGGCCAAGAACGACGAGTCGGTGGTCACCCAGTATACCATGGTGACCCTGGAGGAGTTGGGCCTTCTAAAAATGGACTTTCTGGGGCTTCGGAACCTGACAGTGCTGGACGACACGGTGAAGGAGGTTCAAAAGACCCATCCCGGATTTACCCTGGCGGACATTCCCGATGACGATCCGGAGGTGCTGAAAATGCTCTCTGAGGGGCGGACCTCGGGGGTATTTCAGATGGAGTCCACCGGCATGACGGGGGTTTGCGTCAGCCTGAAGCCCAAGGATCTGGAGGACGTGTGCGCCATCATTGCCCTCTACCGCCCCGGCCCCATGGACTCTATCCCCAGGTTTGTGGCCTGCAAGCATGACCCCAAGCTGGTAAAGTATAAGCATCCCATGCTGGAGCCTATTCTGGAGACCACCTATGGCTGTATCGTCTACCAAGAGCAGGTCATCGAGATATTCCGGAAGCTGGCAGGCTATTCCCTGGGCCAGGCCGACATGGTTCGCCGGGCCATGAGCAAGAAGAAGGCCAAGGATGTGGAGCGGGAGCGGGAGGCTTTCCTCCATGGGGATCCAGCGCGAAGCATCAAGGGCTGCGTGGCCAACGGCATCCCCGAGGCGGTGGCCCAATCCATTTACGATGAGATCTATGATTTCGCCAACTACGCCTTCAACAAGGCCCACTCCCTGGCCTACGCCATCGTGGCCTACCAGACAGCCTGGTTCAAATGTCATTACACCAGGGAGTACATGGCCGCCCTCCTCACCTCGGTGCTGGACTCCAGTGAGAAGGTGGCGGAGTATATTGCCGAGTGTAAAGCCTGCGGTATCGCCCTGCTGCCCCCCGATGTGAACCGGTCCGGGGCCGATTTCACCGCCACAGAGGAGGGGATCCGCTTTGGGCTGGCCGCCATCAAGGGCGTGGGCCGGGGGGGAGCCCTCCAGATGATCGCCCAGCGGCAGGAGAACGGGCCCTTCCGCTCCCTGGCCGATTTCTGCCAGCGGATGTTTGGCGCGGAGTGCAATAAGCGGGTGGTGGAGAGCCTGATCAAATGCGGCGCCTTCGACAGCCTGGGGGCCAAGCGTTCCCAGCTTATGGGCGTGGCGGAAAAGACCATGGACGCCATCGCCAAGGCCAAGCGGGATACCATTGAGGGACAGTATGACCTCTTTGGCGGCTGCGAGGGCAGCGCCGGCTCTGCCCCGGAGATCCCCCTGCCCAACATTCCGGAGTTTTCCCGGCAGGAGCTGATGAAGATGGAGAAGGATACTACCGGCCTCTATCTCACCGGTCACCCCATGGATGATTACCGGGAGCTGGTGAAGAGGCTCCGGGCGGCCCCCATCGGGGCTATCTTGTCCGATTTTGACGGGGAGGAGGGCCCTCAGACCTACCGGGATGGCCAGCGGGTGACCCTGGCGGGGGTGGTGTCCACGGTTAAGACCAAGACCACCAAGAACAACAGCCTTATGGCTTACGTGGGCCTGGAGGACGATACCGGAGCCATGGAGATGCTCTGCTTCTCCCGTACCCTGGGGGAGAGCGGCTCCTTCCTGCAGGAGGGCGCCGCCCTGCTGGTGGAGGGAAAGCTCTCCGTCCGGGATGAGAAGGCCCCCCAGCTTATGTGCGACCGGATCCGCCCCCTGACGGAGCACTCTGTGGAGCGGACGGCGCCCCAGAGTGGCCAGGGCTCCCGGGAGCCGATCCCGGGAAAGCTGTATGTGAAGGTGCCCTCCATCGACCACCCCCTGCTGCGGAAGGCAAGGCTGGTGCTCAACATGTTTCCCGGCACTCAGCAGGTGATCCTCCTCTGCGCCGATACCCGCAAGCAGCTGGGGGCGGCGGCTCAGCTCCACCCGGCTCTGCTGGGGGCGATGAAGGAGATGTTTGGGTCGGAAAATGTGGTGGTAAAATAAAGGCCAAAGAGAGAAAAGAGGGGGAAACAGATGAATCTAAAGAAAATACTTTCTCTGCTGTTTCACCGTACCGTACTGGTTGCCATCACGCTGCTGCTCCAGGTGGGGCTTCTGGTGGCTATGGTGCTCCGCTTTTCTGACTATTTCGTCTACTTTTACCTGCTCTGCGTGGCCGTCTCCCTGCTGACCGTGCTCCATATCATTGGAAAAAAGAGCGATCCGGGGTATAAGATCGCCTGGATCGTCCCCATCCTCCTGGTGCCCGTCTTTGGGGGACTGGTGTATATCCTTTGCGGCGGTAACGGCTTGTCCCAGAGCGCCCGGCGGAAGATGGAGGGCCTGGATCGCCGGATGGTGGACTGCCTGGACAAGGACAAGAAGGCGGAGGAGCTGATCCCCTTTGGCCTGGATGCGGTGAATCAGTCCCGGTATCTGGAGGAGTATGCCCACTGTCCCCTCTACACCAATACCTGGACCCGCTATTATCCCCTGGGGGACGAGGCTTTGCAGCCCATGCTGGAGGAGCTGAAAAAGGCGGAGCGGTATATCTTTCTGGAGTATTTCATCATCGACTCCGGCGCCTTCTGGGATGCTATCCTGGCCATCCTGGAGGAGAAGGCCTGCCAGGGGGTAGATGTGCGGGTGATCTATGATGATGTAGGCAGCCTCTACACGCTCCCCAAGGATTACGCTAAAACCCTGGAGGAGAAGGGGATCCGCTGCAGGGTATTCAACCGCTTTGTGCCGGTGCTGTCGGTGCGTCTCAACAACCGGGATCACCGGAAAATGTGTATCATTGACGGCCACACCGCCTTCACAGGCGGGATGAACCTGGCCGACGAGTATGTCAACCAGCGGGTGAAGTATGGACATTGGAAGGACAACGCCATCCTCCTGAAGGGGGAGGGGGTCTGGTCCATGACGGTGATGTTCCTCAACATGTGGGAGTATCTGTGCGGAAGGCGGGAAAGCTATGAAGCCTACCGCCCCGCCTCTCAGCCCCCGGAGGCGGCCCTGGGAGTGAACCGGTGGGTACAGCCTTACGGCGACAGTCCCCTGGATACCGAGCCTGTGGGGGAGACGGTGTACCTGAACCTTATCAGCAAGGCCAGAAGCTATGTCTATATCATGACGCCCTACCTCATCATCGGCGACAGCGTCAACAAGGCCCTGTGCTCCGCGGCCAAGAGCGGGGTGGATATCCGGATCATCACCCCCCATGTGCCGGATAAGCGGACGGTCTTTGAACTGACGCAAGCCCACTACGTCCCCCTTCTGGAGGCGGGGGTTCGGATCTATGAGTACACCCCCGGCTTTGTCCACTCCAAATGCTTTGCTGTGGATGATCTCTACGCCACCGTGGGTACAGTGAATATGGATTATCGCAGTATGTTCCTCCACTTTGAAAACGGTGTCTGGCTCTGCGGCGACCCCACTGTCCTGGATGTGAAGGCGGACTTTCTGGATACCCAGGCGAAGAGCCAGGAGATCACTCTGCGGGATGCGGAGGATCACTCCTTCCTCCGCCTGCTCTTCCGCTCTGTACTGCGTATGTTTGCCCCGCTGATGTAAAAAAGGAGGGAAAATAGATGAGGCTGGCCCTTTTAGGAACGGGAATGATCGTCCGGGAGCTTCTCCCCGTGCTGGAGAGCCTGGACATTTCCCCCTATGCCCTCCTGGGGACGGAGAGACACCGGGAGCATGGGGAGACCCTGGCCCGGCAGTACCGTATCCCACATTTGTTTTTCCGCTATGACCAATTGCTGGAGAGCGACGCGGATACCGTCTACGTAGGCCTTCCCAACACCCTTCATTTCGAGTTCGCCAAGGCCGCGCTCCTGAAGGGCAAGCATGCGATCCTGGAAAAGCCCATGGTGATGACGCCGGAGGAGTTCCAAGAGCTTCGCGTTCTGGCCCATGCCCAGGCCCGCATCCTGGTGGAGGCCATGACCCTCCACTATCTGCCCGCCCTGCGCCGGATGAAGTCCGACCTGCCTCTGCTGGGCCGGATCCGGACAGTCACCGTCAACTACAGCCAGTATTCCTCCCGGTACGACGCCTTCCTCCGGGGAGAGACCGCCCCCGCCTTTGACCCGGCTCTGGGAGGGGGAGCCCTCATGGATCTGAATGTCTATAACCTCCACGCCCTCCTCTATCTCTTTGGCCCTCCCCAGACGGCGGCATACGCCCCCAATCTCCAGCGGGGGGTGGATACCAGCGGCGTGCTGACCTTGGATTATGGAGGGATGAAGGCGGTCTGCATCGCCGCCAAGGACAGTCAGGGCCCCAACCCCACCCTCATCATTGGGGAGAAGGGCTGGATGGAGCTTCAGGGCCCTCTGAGCAGCGGCCCTGGCTACCGGATCACTCTCCGCTCCGGGGAGGTCATCCTCCGGGAATTCCCTCCGGTAAGCCACCGTATGGCCCCCGAGTTCCAGGCCTTTCAGGATATGGTGGACAATGCCCGGCTCTCCCGGGCAGAGGAGCTTCTGGATATCAGCGGGGAGGCGGTAACCATCCTGAGCCGGATCCGCCCCTACTAAAGACAAAAAAGCTCCCCAGGGGAAACCTGGGGAGCTTTTTGACGCGGAGGAGGGATGCCTCAGCCGCCGCAGCAGCCGCACCCACAGCCCCCGTCAGGGGCGGGATGCCGGTCGGTGGGGAAGAACTCGTTCACAGGGAACTTCACATGGCGGAACAGCTCACAGGGATCCTCCTCGCAGGCGCCGCCGTCGCAGACGCACTCCTTCTCCGGCATGCAGTAGTCGTAGACGGGGATCAGCAGCTGAGTATCCCGCTCCAGCCGGATCAGGGAGAACTGACCCAGGGATACATACAGCCGCTTACCCTCGGTGGAGAAGTCCAGGTCGCTGCCAAAGCAGGAGCAGATGCAGGGGGGCACATCACTCAGCTCGCAGCAGTCACAGTGGCAGTGGCAGTCGCAGGGATCCACCAGCTTCATCCCCAGGACAAGGGGATCCACCGCCTCCACCACGGCCACAGGCTGGTTGGCCTGGGGCAGGTTCTGCAGGTCGGGGCAGTCAGCCATATCGGAGGTGAAGGTCTTGGAGCTTCCCTCGCCGCCGAAGAGGATGACCCTCTTGTCAAAGACGGCAAGGCCGGAGACCTCCACCGGCCGGGCAGCGCCCACAAAGGCGTCAGCGGTGATGCGGTAGAAGTACCGCACATCCACGGTATAGAAGCCCTTGTTGAAGCAGATGGGGTCCACGTTGGTGGATACGTACAGCAGCTCGGCGCAGCCGGCCTTCACATTGCAGGCCCGGTCGAGGGCGCACTGGGAGCTCTTGGTGAGATAGACCCTCAGATCCTCGATGCAGTCCTTGTCGCGGCAGGCGTCCATGATTTTCTTGGTGTGTACGCATACGGCCTCCCGGATACCGGCAGTATCCGAAACGGGGCCGGGCATGACCTTTTCAGGCATACTTGTTACCTCCCGAATGAGAATGGGGAAAGGCGGAGCCTTTCAATCCCAGTCTATGCTGGGGCGGGGAAAGGGTGAGTGGAGGGGGACGGGAAAACCGGATAAAAAAATTTCGGAAAAGGGCTTGCAAAGCGGGGGAAATTATGCTAATATGATTAAGCCCTTTCGGGAAAAGAGAATATCCGGGTGTGGCGAAGTTTGGTATCGCGCCTGAATGGGGTTCAGGAGGCCGCTGGTTCAAGTCCAGTCACTCGGACCAAAAAAGCACTTGCTTTAAAGGGCAGGTGCTTTTCTTTTGCCTGGAGCAGAACCGGCGGCCTCCTGTCATTTCGATCCGCCGTCAGGCGGGGCAGTCGCAAAGCGACTGGCCCCCCGCTGGTTCAATTCCAGTCACTCGAACCCCAAAAGCACTTGCTTCAAAAAAGCAGGTGCTTTTTCCATCCTTAACCTGCAAGGGTATTTCCCCTTGAACCAAAGAGGCTCTGGAGCCACACAGCTCCAGAGCCTCTCTCTTTTTTCAAGAGCCCACCTTACCTCAGGATCTGATCCAGCGTCTCAAAAAGGATCCCCACATCAATGGGCTTTGCGATGTGTCCGTTCATCCCATGCCGCAGGGCCTCCTGCTTATCCTCCTCAAAGGCGTTGGCCGTCATGGCGATGATCGGGATAGCCGCCAACGCGGGATCCTCCAGGGCACGGATGGCCTCAGCGGCCTGAAACCCGTTCATCACCGGCATCTGCAGATCCATCAGCACCAACTGGTAGTAGCCCGGCTCCGCCCGGCCCAGCATCTCCACCGCGATGGCCCCGTTGTCGGCCACTTCGACCTGGAATCCGGCCTCCTCCAGGATTGCCACAGCGATCTCCTGGTTCAGCAGGTTGTCCTCAGTCAGCAAAATCCGCCCTGACCGGAGTGGAGGCCTTTCTGGTGCCTGCTCCTCTTCGGCGTTTCCCTCACCGGAGAGGGAGGCAAGGCAGGAGCGGAGCTGGGACAGAAACAGGGGCTTACCGCAGTATCCGGCGGCCCCAGCCTGTCTGGTCTCCGCTTCAATATCCGCCCAGTCGGCCTCGGACAAAACCACCGCCGGGGCGCTTTCTCCCCTGTGGCTGCGGATGGCCCGGAGAATATCGGTTCCATATGGGCAGGGCCAGTCCACAAGGTAGGCGTGATAGACGGCGGCCTCCCCGCCCTCATTCAATCGCCGGAGAACCTCCTCCGGCGGCAGGGCCTCGCCGCTGATCTTAAGGCGGCGCAGGACCTGGAGAATATCCTCCCCCTGCTCGGCCGCCACCAGGATCCGTTTATTTTCCCACTCCGGGAGGGGGAGAAGGGTCTCGTCGGCATCGATGCGGAAGGGGAAGGAGACCGTGACAAGGGTGCCCTCCGCCTGCCGACTCTCCACCGTGATGGAGCCGCCCATCATATCCACGATATTTTTGGTGATGGCCATACCAAGGCCTGTGCCCTGAATGCCGCTGATGGTGGAATTTCGTTCCCGCTCAAAGGGGTCGAAGATCCGGCCGAGGAACTCCTGGCTCATCCCGATCCCCGTATCCCGTACCTGGAATTCATAGTTGGCGTAGCCCTGAACGGCGGCCGGCCTCTCGGACACGAGGATGTGGATGGAGCCCCCGGGGTTGGTGTATTTGATGGCGTTGCTCAGCAGATTCAAAAAGACCTGGTTGAGCCGAAGCCTGTCGCAGTAGATATCCTCATTCCGGATGTCCGCCCTGTCGATGTGAAGCTCCAGCCCCTTGGCCTGGGCGTCCCCCTGCACCATGGTGCGCAGATCCTGAAGGATCTCCGGCAGACTGTACCGCTTTTCCTCCAGCTGGATCTTTCCGCTTTCAATGTGGCTCATATCCAACACATCGTTGATCAGGCTCAACAGATGGTTGCCGGAGGCCATGATCTTTTTCAGATATAGCTCCACCTGCTCTCGGTTGTCCATGTGGGAGGAGGCCAGAGTGGTAAAGCCGATGATGGCGTTCATGGGGGTGCGGATGTCATGGGACATGTTGGACAGAAAGATGCTCTTGGCCTCATTGGCCCGGTTGGCCTGGGCCAGAGCGTTTTCCAGCAGGCTCTTTTTCTCCATCTCCCTGCGGGTCTCCTGATCCACGCTCCGGAAGCCCAGCACAATGCCGCAGCTCTCGTCCTGGGAGCCGGCCAGCACCGCCTTCATCTGGAAGTACCGCATTTCCCCGTTGCAGATGGTGCGGTAGTTGGCGTAGGCAATGTTCTTTTCCGCCAGGGTCTTTCTCAGGTGATCCCGGGACAGGGTCTGGCGCATCATCTCCCGATCCTCGGAGTAGACGCAGGTCTCTATATAGCCGGCCAGGCTCTCATCCATCATGGGCTCCCCGGCAAAAAGGGATTCCAGCACCCCGTAGGGGCAGTCGCTGATCCGCAGACAGCTTCCCCGCCCTGAGTTCAGATCGAAGTAGCACACCAGGTTATAGTCCACGCTCAGGGCCTGGATCAGTCCGAATTGGTGCTGCTCCTCCCGCTTTGCCTGGAGCTTCTGCTCTGTCACATCCAGGAGAAAGCGCTGATAAAAGAGTCTGCCGTTTTCCTCCAGCAGCTTGATGCTGCCCATGATGTGCAGTATCTCGCCGTCGCTGTGGATCACCCGGTACTCTACATTCACCGTGTCCCCAACGGTTTTCAGACTGCGGATGGCCCGGCGCAGAAGCTCCTTGTCCTCCTCCAGCACGGACTCGGCCACCATGTCAAAGCCGGCCGCTTCCATCTCCCGCTGGGAGGAGTAGCCCAGCAAAGTCAGGGCCGCCCGGTTGATGCTAAGGATGTGGGCGCCGTCTACCGTGTGGCAGAGAATACCGCAGTCCAATGTGGTGAAAAGGGTCTCCAGAGTCCGGTTTTTCCGTACGATCTCCTGCTCATAGGCCCGCTCCTGGGTCACATCGATGGCCACGCCCACCGTGCCCATCACGCTGCCGTCCAGATCATAGAGGGGGGATTTATAGGTGGTCAGTAGCTTGGTGCCATCCCCGGTCATCACGGTCTCCTCGGAAACGCAGGTCTCTCTGCTGGTCATGACGATCCGCTCTGACTCAATACAGGCTGGATCATCCTGCTCCACATCCCAGATGTAAGCGTGGCCGCGGCCCTCCACCTGGGCCTTGGTCTTGTTTACCGTCTGGCAGAAGCTGTCGTTTACCTTCTCGTGGATACCGTGCTTGGTCTTATACCAAATAAGGTTGGGGATGTGGTTGATGGTCTCCTCCAAAAACTGGCTGGTCTGCCAGGCGTCCTTGGTCCGCTTGAACTCTCTCTGCCAGCGGGAAAACCGGAAGCGCAGCTCGCCCTCTGTCATGGGTAGCCGCCAAAGGTCTGCCACCAACTCCGGCAGGAGAGCCGTCTCCTCCAGCTGTCCCTCCTCGGCCAGCAGGATCAGCTCTGCCTGCTTCTTCTTTCCTGCGGCCAGGACAGTCAGGGCCTCATCGGCATTTAGCTCCCGCAGATCGGCCAGGATCACATCCGCCCCCTCCAGGGCGGGGGCCTGGATGCAGTCGGAGATCGAGAAGTCATGGGTAAAGGCATCCAGGGGAGGAATCTCCTGAATGCATCTGAATTCCTCTATCCGATGGGTCAGCAAATAAAATTGGATATGGCAGCGGTACATCCCGATCCCTCCCAACTCAGATTTCTTTCCAGGGCGGCATTGATCTACCATTTTGTTGGTTAAATTTTTCATCATTTTACAATGAAAAGTGCTGCCTGTCAAATGATATCCAAGGGAAAAGCAAACATTGACCAAGCTTGTGCGAATCGTTTTGTAACCGGGAGGAGGAAGAGAGGATACATATTGCACAAAAAAAGACTGGATAAAATTGGTTAAAATGACGGTGGAATTTGAATGAAAATATGCGATTTGTAACTGTTTTTGTAACCGGCGTGTGCTATAATGTAGCTGTAATCCAGAAAACGCCAAAGCCGTACGGCTTTGTGCTATGCCCCTTCTACGGGGCATAGCAAGAAGGACTATACTCCTAAAATATTGCCGGTGTGACTGGCATATTGCCTAAAATCTTACACTGAATTTTGTTAAAAACGGCGAAATACTTTGAAAGAAAATGTGTAATTTGTAACCGATTCTGTAACCGGCATATGCTATAATGTGCAAAAAAGGAAAAGGGCAAAGGCGTACGCCTTTGTGTTATGCCCCCGAATGGGGCATAACAAAGAGTGTTGAATTCCGCGGGAGGCGAAAAAGAGAGCATGACTGGCAAAGAGATGAAGAAGCTTCGCCGGGATGAGTTGCTGCAGATGCTTATTGAGCAGACCCAAAAGGGCGATGCCCTGGAGGAGGAGTTGGCCCTGGCCCAGGCAAAGCTGGAGGAGCGGGAGATCATCCTTCAGGAGGCCGGAACTATGGCTGAGGCGGCCCTCCGGCTCAATGCTGTGTTCCAGGCCGCTGACGAGGCCGCCGCCCAATATCTGGAGAACATCAGGATCATGGAGACACGGTACAGTCTCCAGGCCGACCAGCTGGAGACCAAGGCCAAGGAGCGGGCGGAGGCCATGATCGCCGAGGCCGCCCAGCGGTGCCGGACTCTGGAGGAGGAGACCAAGCGCTCCTGTGAGGAGATGACCGCCCAGGCCCAGCGGGAGGCGGACAGCTATTGGAACGAGGTGTCCCGCCGGCTGGAGCAGTACCTGACCGATCATGAGGAGCTGACCGAATGGCTGCTCCGTCGGACCCAGAATAGAACCCGGGAGGAAAAAACGTGAAAAGACGGTTTCCGGAAAAGCGGCCCTCGGTGGAGGTGCTGGAAGCCGAGCTGCGCCGGGAAAATTACCGAAAGCGCTACCGAAGCGTACTTCGCAACACCATTTATACCCTTATCACCGTGGCAGCTGCGGCAGTTTTGATCGCAACTCTGCTGCTGCCGGTGCTTCAGATCACGGGAACCTCCATGGCGCCCAACCTGCTGGAAGGGGATATCGTGGTGTCCATGAACGGCTCCAAGTATAAGCCCGGCGATGTGATCGCGTTTTACTTTGACAACAAGGTTTTGGTGAAACGGGTCATCGCCACTGCCGGACAGTGGGTGGACATCGATGAGAACGGGACGGTCTACCTGGACGGAGAGGTTTTGGAGGAGCCCTATTTGCAGGAAAAAGCCCTGGGGCAGTGCAACATTGAGCTTCCCTACCAGGTGCCGGAATCCCGGATCTTTGTGATGGGAGACCATCGCAGCGTATCGCTGGATTCCCGGAATACGGCGGTGGGATGTGTGTCTGACGAGCAGATCGTGGGCAGGCTGATCTTCCGGATCTGGCCCTGGGAGGGGATCGGGCCGGTGGGCTGAGGACGGAAAAGCTGTTACCAATTTGTAACCGCTGTAACCAATAAAACAACCCAAAAAGAAACAAATCGGGAAGAAAGGAGGGCGTAGAGATGGAACGAGTCAGACGGCAGGCGAAGCAGTATCTGGCTACCCAGCGGAAGGAAAGCCGCTGGCAGAAGGTGGTCACCGGATTGGCCGGTGTGGTCGTGTTCTGCACTACCTACGCCCTGATCCTTCCCGCCATCACCATGACCACTCCCCTGCAGTGCGAGATCCCCGAGCATGTCCACACTGAGGAATGCTACACTGTGGAGACGGTGACCCGCAGCGGCGAGCCGACCTGCGAGCTGGCGGAGGCCCAGGGCCATACGCACAGTGAGAGCTGTGGGGCGGGAGAGACTGAGGAGCTGACCTGTGCTCTCACTGAGGGGGAGGGCCACAGCCATGATGAGAGTTGCTACGTTTCCCTTCGGGGGGAGCTGATCTGCACCGAGACAGAGGAGACCGTGGAGCGGGAGGTGACCCGGGAGGTTCCCCGGGAAATCAGCCGGGAGATCAGCGTGGATGTGGAGAGGGAGAGAGTGGACGAGAACGGCGAGACGGTGGTGGAGACCGAGGCCGTCACCGAGCTGGTGACCGAAACTGTGATGGAGACCGTTACCGAGACTGTCACCGAGTCCATTCCCCATGCGCACAGCGACAGCTGCTACGAGTGGAGCGAGAAACTGAGCTGTACTCTGGAGGAAAGGGAAGGCCACAGCCACGGGGAGGCCTGCTTTGAGACGGTGACCCGGGAGGCCTGCACTCTGGAAGAGAGGGAGGGCCACAGCCATAGTGAGAGCTGCTACGCCGAGGGGGCGGAGGAGACGGAGGAGCTGCGGACGCTTACCTGCGCTCTGGAGGAGCATACCCACGACGACAATTGCTATCTGGCCCTGGAGCTGGAGGAGAAGATCCATTATTACTGCGGCTTCCTGATGGAGCACACCCATGTGGAGGAGTGCTTCTTTGAGGATGGGGAGCTGAAGTGTAACATTCCCGAGCACACCCATGTGGAGCAATGCCTGGAAGAGCCCCTGCCCGAGCCGGAGGCGGTGGAGCTGCAGGAGAGCTTTACCGCGGAGAGCGAGGACGGAGCGGTGCTCCTGACCCTTCGGGCGGAAGGGATCGCCCTGGTGCCCCAGACGGAGGGAGAGGAGACCGGGTTCCAGCTGGCGGTCACCCAGTCGGAGGATATGGAGGCCTATGATGAGTACGCCAGCCTGGCGGCCGAGGACGGCGAGGTCATGATGGTGGGAGCTCTGGACTACACCCTGACCTACAACGGAGAGGCCGTGGATCTGACCGGGTGCGAGGTGAGCCTGGAGGTGGAGCCCACCCAGGCCTTCCAGGAGATGCTGGACAGCCCCGAGGATCTGGGGCTGATGACCCTGGAGCTGGAGGGGGAAACCGCTGAGGAGAAGAGTGAGGCCATGGAGCTCCACTTTAAGGCATATACCCAGCGGCGGGGCACTGTAGGCTACTCGGTGACCCAGGGGGCCAACGTGGTTTTCTATGTGCAGTACTACGCCTGGATGGATCGGCTGGTCACCGCGAACGGTAGCGGGACCGCGCTGGATGTGATGGACACCAGCCGGAAGGTGGGGGGCAGCTTCCCCGAAAAGGGAGCGACCTCCGCAGTTGTCCGTAATATCTATGTGAAGGCGGACGGTCAGGTGGAGACCCAGCGGATCCTGACGGAGATCTACAAGCGGGGCGAGGAGGGGGGCTATGATCCCCGGAAGGGCAGCCGGTTTGAATATTTCGACGCCCCCGGCCTGCAGTACTTTAATATGGTAAGCAATGTGCAGGATATCCAATATAGAGTCCATGAGATCTGGATCCAGAAGGGGGGACAGGGAGATCCTACCAGTACGGAAGCGGCGGATTGGCTGGTGCTCCCCTATGAGGAGGGGGTGACCCGGTTTACCAACCGCCCTGAGACGGCACAGGCCAATGAGAACTACATTTTGGTGGAGGGGGAGGATGTGATCCGGCTGATCTACGACCCCCAGCAAAAGGATGAGGTTTTCCCGGCGGATTTCTATGATTACGATATCAGCGACGGCACCCACGGGGTGGGCGCCACAAATATGATCACAAGCAGAGATGGCAAGAACTTCGGGATCAATGGGGGGGACATTCCCTGGGGCAAGGCCCGGTTTGCCTTTGGAAATGCCAATACGGGCACAACGGAAAGCCTGAAAAATGGCACCGATTCCCTGGGGAATCTGATCAACCAGCGCAACGCAAGCGGCAAGTGGCCCAACCGGGTGGATATCACCTTTAAGGGCGGTGCCTATGGGCTGGTGAAGGGGATGAACGAGCAGGGGAATGATGTGTTCTTTGACGACGATATCGTGGGGCCTGTCCTGTTCGGCGGCGGGGCCCAGGAGGGAAAGACCCTGCTCCAGGAGATTGACGGGATCCAATTCAGCCGGGTGGGGGATACCTACACCCTGACCCAGATCCCCGGCACTGTGGCCAGGGAGCTGGACAGCTTCCGGCTGAACTCCGGGGTCTGGAGCAACGATTTCTGGCCCATGGATTCGGCCAGCACCTGGGGCGCGAAGGGACACGACATCATCTTTGGCAAGAAGGATGTGGTGAAGCGGGCCAATGACGGGCAGGCCAACGCGGCCAGCTTGCCTTACAGCGATGACGGAAAGGATCACAACGGCTACTTCGGCATGAATTTTGCCGTGGACTTTGAGCTGACCAAGAACTATATCGGGCCGTTGGAGTACTACTTCTTCGGCGACGATGACATGTGGGTGTTCCTCAGCCAGGTGGAGAAGGATGGGGACGGGAATGAGACGCTGAAGGGCTCCCGGCAGATCGTGGATATCGGTGGTGTGCATCCCTCCGCAGGCCAGTATGTGGATCTTTGGGACTATATCAGCACCGACGAGTGGGCCCCGGATACCCGGGTAACTTACCGGCTCACCTTCTTCTACACGGAGCGGGGAGCCTCGGGCTCCACTTGCTGGATGCAGTACACCCTGCCCACGGTGGTGGGAGTGGATCTGGAGACCCAGATCCAGGATCTGATCGAACAGGACACGGGGACTATCCGGATCGAGAAGCAGATGGGCGGCATGGAGGACAATACGCCCTTCCGGTTCACCTTGGGCCTGGACGGGGCGGACAATTATGAGATCCAGTACCTCCACCGGGATCCGGA
The DNA here is from genome assembly GCA_022792495.1 of Oscillospiraceae bacterium. Lineage (GTDB taxonomy): Bacteria > Bacillota > Clostridia > Oscillospirales > Oscillospiraceae > Vermiculatibacterium. The sequence goes on along the minus strand of JAAWBD010000085.1, from coordinate 25,336 downwards.
CGGACAGATCAGCACCTCCGACCGGGATGGGGGAGACGCCATCGGAAACGACGGGATCTTTGAGCTGGAGCCGGGGGAGATCCTGGTGATCCACCATCTGCCGGAGAACACCCGGTACACCATCACTGAGGTGGGGGAGTTCAAGCAGGGCTACCGTACCGAGATCCACACGGTGGTGGGAGAGAACGGCGAGGAGAAGGTGGAGCGGTTTGGAGCCGACGTGTCGGCAGTGACCTCCGGGGCGGTGACGCCGGGGAAGCTGACATGGGTGACCTTTATCAACACCGCCGACTACGAGCTGCCTGCCACAGGCGGCAGCGGAACCACCCTTTGGTATACAATGGGAGTCCTGACCCTGATGGGGGCGGCTTTCCTGATGTATAAAAAGAAGCAGTGGAGTCAGAGAGAGGGGGAGGGGGTATGGGGATAAACCTTCCCCGGCAAGGAGAGAGAGCAAGAGGAATACACAAAAGAGACAGATTCACCTCAGGCACCACATATTGAAAGGAGACAAAACAATGAAAACGATGAAGAGACTTGCCAGCGCCGCGCTGGCCCTGGTCATGACCCTGTGCCTGGCCGCCCCCGCCTTTGCCGCGGGAGAAACAGCCAGCATCACCATTGACAAGGCTCCCTATGGGCAGGAGTACAAGGCCTACCGGCTTTTCGACCTGGAAAGCTATGGCGGAGAGGGCAGCAATGAGGAAAACGCACCCCACTCCTATAAGGTCAACGCCAATTGGGCCGGCTTTGTAGCGGAGGGAGCCCCCGGCGCCGCCTATGTGAACGTGGACGACCAGGGCTATGTGACCTGGAAGGACGGGGCGGATGTGAAGGCCCTGGCCAAGGCCGCCATGGACTGGGCCGTGGAGAAGAGCGTGAAGGCTGACGCGGTCACCGTGACTGAGGCGGCTCCCGAGGGGACTGAGGCGGAGGCTACCACCACTGCCAGCTTTGGAGAGCTGGTTCTGGGTTACTACCTGGTCTCCTCCACTGTGGGCAGCCTGTGTGCCCTGGACACCACCAACACCACGGTGACCATCACCGAGAAGAACAAAAAGCCGGTCATCGTGAAGGAGGAGGTCAAGAAGGCCGACGAGAACCAGCCCAGCGTGGGTGACAGCAAGGACTATAAGGTGACCATCACCGCCCAGCCGGGGGCGGAGGCCTATGTGATGCACGATGCCATGGGCAAGGGGCTGAGCTTCAACAATGATGTGGCCGTGGCCGGTGTGGACGCCGCCAACTACACTGTGGTCACCGATGGGCTGACCGACGGCTGCACCTTCCATCTGGTATTTGCCCAGAGCTATCTGGACACCATCACCGAGGAGACCCAGATCGTGGTGACCTACTCCGCCACCATCACCGCTGAGGCGCTGACGGTGGACACGGTGAACAACGTGGCCCACATGGATTACGGCGAGAACAACCACACCGTGGAGACCAAGCCCAGCACCACCGATTCCGAGCTGTTTGAGTTTGATCTGGCCAAGACCAGCAGCGTGGCCTCCGGCAACCAGATCCTGACGGGGGCCGAGTTCGCTCTCTACACCACCGCTGAGGCGGGGGAGGCTGTCTCCCTGGTGTTCGTGGAGGACGAGGTGAATGGGAGCTACTACCGTCCCGCTGAGGAGGGGGAGACCGGCACCACCGTTATCGCCGCCGGCATCGCCACCATCAAGGGCCTGGGCGAGGGCAGCTATTACCTGGAGGAGACCAAGCAGCCCAGCGGCTACAACAAGCTGAATGAGCGCGTTCTTGTGGAGGTCGGCCCGGAGAAGAGCCTGGGCAAGGTGGAGACCAACGAGGTCGACGGCAAGACGGTCTATCTGTCCGGAGGACTCCGGGTGGAGAACCTGACCGGCGCGGAGCTGCCCAGCACCGGCGGTATCGGCACCACTATCTTCTACATTACCGGCGGCGCGCTGGCCCTGGGGGCTGGGATCCTGCTGGTGACCAAGAAGCGCATGGGCGCTGAGGAAGAGGACTGAGGAAACACATAGAGCTTGAAAAGCTGATCTGCCGCGTCCGGGGGGAGTGGATCCCTTCGGGCGCGGCGGCGGAAAGTGACCCTTATGAAAAAGAAACTGGTCAATCTGCTCCTGAGTCTGACCCTTTTGATCGGGGTGGGGCTGCTGCTGTATCCCACGGTCAGCGACTACTGGAATTCCTTCCATCAGTCCCGGGCCATTGCCAGCTATGCCGAGAGCATCCATGAGATGGACAGTGCCCTCTATGAGGAGATGTGGAGGGCGGCGGGGGAGTACAACAGGAGCCTGGCGGAGAAGAGCAATCCGCTCTATATGCCGGAGGAGGAGCGTGAGTGGTACAACAGCCTGCTGGATGTTTCCGGTACAGGGGTGATGGGGTATATCAGTATCCCGGAGATCCACTGTGAGCTGCCTATCTACCATGGAACCGACGAGGCGGTGCTGCAGATCGCGGTGGGGCATCTGGAGGGAACCTCCCTGCCGGTAGGGGGGGTCACCACCCACAGCGTGCTGTCGGGGCACCGGGGGCTGCCCAGCGCGAAGCTCTTTACCGATTTGGACCGGCTGAGCGAGGGGGATATCTTCCTGCTGCAGATCCTGAACGAGACCATGACCTATGAGGTGGATCAGATCCACATCGTGTTGCCCACGGAGCTGGAGGATCTGGCCATTGAGGAGGGGAAGGACTACTGCACGCTGGTGACATGTACGCCCTATGGGGTGAACAGCCACCGGCTGCTGGTGCGGGGACACCGGGTGGCCAACCGGGAGAACGCGGCGGTGGTACGGGTCACGGCGGAGGCCATGCGCATTGACCCGGTGATCGTGGCCCCCATCGCGGCGGCGCCTATGCTGGCGCTTTTGATGGTATGGTCCATGACCAGGAGCCCCCAAAAGAAAAGATCCGGAAAACGGATCAAAAGGGGAAAGAGAATGGAGACCACTCCGCCGCCCGGACAGGGTGGGGAAAGGCAGGGATCGGAACATGAGAAGAAAAATTGAGCTCCGGCGCGTGGCGGCGTTTCTGCTGTGCTTTGTGCTGTGCGGAGCCTGTCTGCCTGGGAGGGGTCTTGCCGCCGCGCTGGACGAGGTGGAGAAGTGCTCCCTGGAGCTGAGCTATGTGGTGGATGAGGATCGGGCCATGGAGGGGGTGGAGTTCCGCCTTTACCGGGTGGCTGAGATCACGGACGCGATGACCTTCCGACTGCTGGAGGAGTACCGGAAGTATCAGGTGACTGCCTCCGACTGGCTGGCTCGAGCCATGACCCTATCGGGATATGTGGCCCGGGATCAGATCCTGCCTACCACCGCTGGCTTGACTGACGGGGAGGGGAGGGTGAGCTTCTCCCAGCTGGAGAAGGGGCTGTATCTGATCGTGGGGGATGCCAGAAGTCTGGATGGGTATGTGTACACTCCAACTCCCTTTTTGCTGTCGCTACCCTACACTGCGGACGGGCGCAGTTGGGAGGCGGATGTGGTGACCTACGCCAAGTATGGGCGGAGGTCTACCGGCGGGGGAGATTCCACCGATCCGGAGACGGTGAGCTATCGAGTGCTGAAGGTCTGGGAGGACCGGGGGCACGAGGAGGAGCGGCCGGAGAGGGTGACGGTGGAGCTGCTCCGGGATGGCCAGGTCTATGACAGCGTGGAGCTGAACCAAGGGAACAACTGGCGGCACGACTGGACGGGACTGGACGCCGGAGGGAACTGGCAGGTGGCGGAGCGGGAGTCCAAGGGGTACAGCGTATCGGTCTCCCAGGGGGGGATCACCTTTGTGATCACCAACAGCTATCTGGAGAGAGGCCCGGAGACGCCGCCTGCGGAGAACAGGGAGGAGCTGCCGCCAGAGGAAGAGGACATCACGGACTGGAAGCCCCCCCTGAGCGGGTGGGAGGAGGAGCTGCCGCCTTCCGAGGAAGAGGAGCTGGAGGATGAGGAGCCGCCTCTGGCCAGGCTGCCCCAGACAGGACAGCTCTGGTGGCCGGTGCCCCTGCTGGCCATGGGGGGCGCGGCGTTGCTGCTGCTGGGGATTGCCCGGCGGCGGAGATGGAGCGGCGAGGATGAGGAATAAAAAAGGAACGCTGCTGATGGCGCTGGGGCTTCTCCTGCTGCTGGGAGCCGCTGGGCTGGCCGGGTATAACCTTTGGGACGAGAGCCGGGCGGCTGAGAGCGTGGCGAGTGTGATGCGGCAGATGGAGCAGATCATCCCGGCTCAGCGGGAGCTTCCCGAGGGGATGATCCCGGATCATGAGCTGGCGCCGGAGATGGAGATGCCGGCGGTGGAGCTGGATGGGGAGGAATACATCGGCTATATCAGTATTCCGGCCATCGGCATTGATCTGCCGGTGATGCGAACCTGGAGCTACAAGAAGCTGAAGGTGGCCCCGTGCCGGTATGCGGGGTCGGCCTATCTGGACGATCTGGTGGTGTGCGCCCACAATTATCCCCACCACTTTGGGGGGCTGATCCAACTGGAGATTGGGGATCGGGTGGAGTTCATCGACATCGATGGAAACTGCTTCGAGTACGCTGTGGCGGAGAAGGAGCAGCTGAACCCAGAGGAGGCGGCGCGGATGCTGTCGGGAGACTGGGCATTGAGTCTGTTTACCTGTACTTTGGGTGGGCAGTACCGCACCACCATCCGCTGTGAGCGGGTGGCGGAAGAAATCTGAGTTTCATTGTTTTTCTCTATTGCCGCCGCCCTCCCTCTTATGGGGGAGGACGGCGGCCTTTTGATGTTTTGGGAAAAAGTGCTTTTCTTTTGGGGCGGGCTGTGGCACAATAGAGGGGAGGAGGCGATTTTGGATGAGAAGGAAAATAACGCTGATCCTGGCGGCGCTACTGAGTCTGGGGCTTATTTTACCCGCGTGGGCCACGCCGCCGACGCCGGAGAATGATACTACGATCCTGTTTACCCACGATCTTCACTCACATTTCCTCCCGATGCCGGAGGAGGGAGGCGGGGAGAGCGGGGGATATGCCAGGCTGGCCTCTGCGCTGGAGGAACAGAGGGAGCGGTATCCCAACGCACTGACACTGGACGGAGGGGACTTTTCCATCGGTTCTCTGATCCAGACCCTGTATACCACCCGGGGGGCGGAGCTGCGAACCATGGGGATGCTGGGCTATGACGCCACCACCATAGGAAACCACGAGTTTGACCACCGGGGAAGAGGCTTTGGAGAGATGCTGAATGCTGCGGCGGAGGGATGGCAGGGGGCCCTTCCGGCGGTGGTTCAGGCAAACTATAGGCCGGCGGCAGATGACCCGGACGGGGAATTTATACTGGAGGCCATGGAGAGCTATGGGGTGACCAGAAATATACTCCTGGAGCGGGGCGGGATCACCTATGGAATTTTTGGGCTGATGGGGGTGGATTCCGACGACTGCGCGCCCACATCCGGCTTCGAACTGGAGGATATGGCCCAGGCGGCCCAGGAGCAGGTGGCCCGGCTGAGGGGACAGGGGGCGGAGTTTATCATCTGCCTGTCCCACTCGGGAACCGAGGAAGGGAAGGGGGAGGACTATGAGTTGGCCAGGGCGGTTGAGGGTATCGACGTTATCGTCTCGGGTCACACCCACACCACCCTCTCTGAGCCCATTGTGGTGGGGGATACCTATATCGTCTCTGCCGGGCCCTACTGCAGAAATCTGGGAAGTCTTACGTTACGCTGGGATAAGACGGGAGAGAAAAGCCTGGTGGAGTATAGGCTGATCCCTATTGACGAGAGTTTGCCGGAGGATCCGGAAATCAGGGATCTGGTGGAGGGATGGAAGGAGCAGGTGGGGCAGACCTATCTGTCCCGGTATGGGCTTACCTACGACCAGGTGCTGACCCATACGGAGTTTGACCTGTCCACCCCAGTGTCGGGGGTACAGATGGGGAATGCTCTGGGGGAGCTGGTGGCCGACGCCTTTCTCTGGGCTACGGAGAATCTGGAGGCGGACGGGCCTGATATCCCCACAGTAACGGTTACTGCGGACGGAGTGCTCCGGGCCGGTCTGGCCCGGGGAAGTATCACTACCTCAATGGCCTTTGATGTACTGTCCATGGGGGTGGGGAGCGACGGAACCTCCGGCTTTCCCCTGGTGGGGGTCTACCTGACGGGGAGGGAGCTACGGGCGGCTGCTGAGGTGGACGCTTCGGTGACCCCCATAATGAACGCTGCCCAGCTCTATATGGCGGGGGTGGATTACTCCTTCAATGTCCACCGGATGTTCTTTGACCGGGTGACCGGGATCAGGCTCCACCGGGAGGCGGCCGGGGAGATGTCTCCCGGCCATGTGCTGGCGGAGAGTACCTTTGAGGACATCCATGACGACCAGCTCTACCGGGTGGTGACGGGGATGTACTCCGCGCAGATGCTGGGGACGGTGAAGGACAAATCCATGGGGCTGCTCTCGCTGGAGCCCAAGATGGCGGACGGGAGCCCGGTCACCGATTTTGACGCTTGCATTCTCCGGGATGGAGAGGGAAATGAGATCAAGGAGTGGTACGCGCTGGCCGCATACCTGAGAAGCTTTGGACAGGAGGGGATCCCGGAGCGGTATAGAGCTCCCGATGGGAGAAAGGCTGTGAGCTGGAGCTGGAACCCGGTGGAGCTGGTATGGGCTCCAGGATGGATCACTCTGGCGGCCCTGGCGGTGCTTCTGGCGTTGACGGCGGGGGTGGGTCTGCTGGTTCGGCGGCTTCTGTCCCGCAGCCGCCGGAGAAAAACCAGATAAAAGGAATGGATCGCCTCTTGGGGGAGGATACTACCCCCAAGAGGTGATTTTTTATGGAGAGAGCGCAGTCTATCTGGCATAAGGAGACCCAGCTGCCCCGGTTTTCCTCCTTGGAGGGAGATACGGTCACCGATGTGCTCATTATCGGCGGCGGACTGGCAGGATTGTTGTGCGCATATCAGCTGAAGAAGGCAGGGGTGGACTGCCTGGTGGTGGAGGCCCGTCGGGTGGGGAGCGGAGTCAGCGGAAATACCACCGCCAAGCTTACCGTGCAGCATGGACTGATTTATCAGGAGCTGACCAGAGACAGGGGGCGGGAGGGGGCAGCGGATTACCTGCGGGCCAATCAGCGGGGGCTGAAAGAATACAAGGTCCTGGGGCGGGAGCTGGACTGTGCGCTGGTGGAAAAGCCGGCCTTTGTCTATACCCTGGGGGATACCAAAAAGCTCTGGCGGGAAAAGCAGATCCTGGAGAGCATCGGCTGTGAAACTGAGTGGCACGGGGGGACAGAGCTTCCCTTTCCGGTGGCGGGGGCTCTTGAGATGCCGGGGCAGGCCCAGTTTGATCCCCTGCGGTTTTTGAAGGGGATCCTGCCGGGGCTGAACATTCGGGAGGAGACCATGGTTCGGAAGGTGAAGGGGGGGATCGCTTTCACCGACCGGGGGATCATCCGGGCCAAAAGGATCATCTTTTGTACCCATTTTCCCTTCATAGACCGGCGGGGCTGCTACTTTATGAAGATGTATCAGGATCGCTCCTATGTTCTGGCCCTGGAGGGGGCCTGGAGCCCCCGGGGGATGTATATTGACGAGAGGGAGCACGGTCTGTCCTTCCGGCGGGCGGGGGAGCTGCTCCTGCTGGGGGGCGGGGGACACAGAACGGGAAAGCGGGGAGGAGGCTGGGAGGAGCTGCGCCAGGCGGCCAATTACTTTTGGCCGCAAAGCCGGGAGGTGGCCCATTGGGCGGCCCAGGACTGTATGACCCTGGACGGGGCGCCCTATATCGGAGCCTATTCTCCCGCTGTACCGGAGTGGTATGTGGCCACCGGCTTCAACAAGTGGGGGATGACCTCCTCCATGGCGGCAGCCCTTCTCCTTCGGGATATGGTGACAAAAGGAAAGGCGGACTGGGGCTGGGTTTTTGATCCGGCCCGTGCCATGAAGCCGATACCTTTGGCTGCCAATATTCTCTCCTCCACTGTGGGGCTGCTGACCCCAAGCCTGCGTCGATGTCCCCATATGGGATGTGTGCTCAAATGGAATCCCCGGGAGCACAGCTGGGATTGCCCTTGCCATGGCTCCCGGTTTGACGAGAGGGGAAGGCTTTTGAACGATCCTGCCGCCAAGGATTGGGGCGGGGGAGAAAAATAGGTGATGCCCAGTGGGCGTCACCTTTACGTAGGATGGAAAAAAGATTGAATTGGAAAGTGGGGTATGATAAAATAAAATAGATATTTATTTAATGGGGGAGAGGGCATGGAAAAACAGATGTATATGGTAATGCTTGAAAAGACAAAGACATACAACAGACTCACCAAGCAGATTGTGACGGAGCACGTTGAAAATATAAGGAGTCTGGATGAAGAGGGAAGGCTGGAGATCTGCGGCGTATTCAAAGGATACCCGGGGATGGCGGGGATGTATATCCTGAAAGCGGAGAGCAGGGAGGAGGCGGAGGCTCTTTGCGAGCGGGAGCCTTTGGTGGCCGGAGGATACGCCACTTATAAGCTGGTGGGGTTCCAAAAGGCAGACCGGGAGAACAATTACCTGCTTTGATTTTGGGAAGCGAAAAAGAGAAAATGATTTATTCTGTTTTGGGGCAGGATTCGGCAAAAAAACCTCTTGCCTTTTTGGGGAAAATGTGGTAATATACCTTAGCTGACCTCTAAATGGTATGCAGGTGTAGTTCAATGGTAGAATGTCAGCTTCCCAAGCTGAACACGGGGGTTCGATTCCCCTCACCTGCTCCAAAGGGCTCCTGCGGTTTTGCCGCAGGAGCTTTTTTGTATAGGAGACGGGATATTCTATTTAGGCATATCTTGATATTTGAAATGAGTATTTGCCATATCTGCGACGGCAGAATACAATAGGGACGCAAAGGGTTTGGCCGATTTAAGGCTGGACTTTTCTCCTCTTTTATTGTATGATTACCAAAGTGAAAACGGAGGAAAAAGTACCCTTTTTCTCCAGGTGTATTTGGAAAGGACTGTTTTTCCTGGTATGAACGCTCGAATAGTAGAGATACTTATCGATTCCTTCCCCAAGATCCTGATCCCGGGCCTGGTTCGAACCATTCCCCTGACAGCCATCTCCTTTTCTCTGGCCATGGTGCTGGCGGTGGCGGTGGCGTTAGTGCAGTTCGCCAATGTCGGGGGGCTGAAGCAGCTGTGCCGGCTGTACATCTGGGTCATTCGGGGGACACCGCTGCTGGTGCAGCTGTTTGTGGTGTTTTTTGGCCTTCCCCATGTGGGGGTGGTCATTGATCCCTTCCCGGCTGCCATCGCGGTTTTCTCCATCAATGAGGGAGCCTATGCCGCCGAGATCATCCGGGCGGCGCTGGAGTCGGTGCCCAGGGGACAGATGGAGGCGGGATACTGCGTGGGCATGAGCTATCTGCAGATCATCCGCCGGATTATTTTGCCCCAGGCCATGCGTACAGCCTTTCCCTCTCTGGCCAACTCACTGATCGCCATGGTGAAGGATACCTCTCTGGCCTCGGTGGTGACGGTGGCGGAGATGATGATGGCCACCAAGCAGCTCAACGCCCTCTATTACGAGCCCTTGGCCCTCTATCTGGAGGTGGCCTTTATCTACCTGATGTTCTGCACTGTGCTTACCCGGGTGCAGAGCTGGGGGGAGAAAAAGCTTTCCAGCTATGAGAGAAAGGGGACGGTGTAAATGACCTTGGAGGTCAGAGGGATCGCCAAGCGGTTTGGAGCCCTGGAGGTTCTGAAGGGGATCGACCTACGGGTGGAGCAGGGGGATGTGGTGGCCATTCTGGGCCCCAGCGGTTCGGGAAAGACCACCCTTCTGCGGTGCATCAATTTTTTGGAGCAGGCGGACGCCGGAGCCTTGATCTTTGATGGAGAGAGCTTTGAGCTGAGCCACATGAGCAGGAAGGACATCCTGCGGCTGCGGAAAAAGACCGCCTTTGTGTTCCAGAATTACAACCTGTTTCTGAACAAGACGGCCCTGGAGAATGTGACTGAGGGGCTTATCACCGCCCGGAGGATGCCAAAGGCGGAGGCGGTGGAGAAGGCGGAGCGGGCCTTGGAGCGGGTGGGGATGCTGGATCGGAAGGATCACTATCCCAGCCAGCTTTCCGGCGGGCAGCAGCAGAGGGTTGCCATCGCCCGGGCCCTGGCAACAGATCCGGAGATCATCTACTTTGACGAGCCAACCTCGGCATTGGATCCGGAGCTGATCGGGGAGGTTCTGGCCGTTATGCGGAGGCTGGCGGAGGAGGGGATGACCATGCTGGTGGTGACCCACGAGATGAATTTCGCCAGGAACGTGTCCACAAAGGTTATTTTTATGGAGGACGGGGTGGTCTTAGAGGCCGGCCCCGCCAAGGAGTTTTTTGCCAACCCCAGAGAGGAGCGCACACGGGCATTTTTGCGAACCATCCATGGGGAGGAGCGTTGACAAAAGAAAGGAGAACTGAGATGAGAAAGTACTTTACGACTATCCTTGCCGGAGGGCTGCTGCTGACCGCCCTTTCCGCCTGCGGCGGGACGAAGGTTCCGGAGGAGACGGGCCAGGGGGAGGATCTGCTGGCCAGGATCCAGGCCAAGGGGGAGATGGTGGTGGCCATGGAGGGGACTTGGGCTCCCTGGACATACCATGATGAGAGCGGGGCCCTGGTGGGTTACGACACCGAGGTGGCGCAGGCCATCGCGGAGAAGCTGGGGGTCACCGCCACCTTTGTGGAGGGGGAATGGGACGGCCTGCTGGCGGGCCTGGATGCGGGGCGCTATGACGTGATGGTCAACGGGGTGGATGTGACCTCTGAGCGGGCGGAGAAGTATGATTTTTCCACCCCCTACGCCTATAACCGCATGGCGGTCATTGTGAAGGGAGATAACGAGGAGATCCAGAGTATGGAGAATCTCAGCGGGAAAAAGACGGCCAATACTATTTCCTCCACCTATGCTGAGACTGCCCGGGCCTATGGGGCGGAGGTGACAGGGGTGGATGATCTGGCGGCCACCTTTGAGCTTCTGTACTCCGGCCGGATCGACGCGACCCTCAATGCTGAGGTGACCTATTATGATTATATGGCCCAGCATCCTGAGGCTGATCTGAAGATCGCCTGTCTGGCGGAGGAGGCGGACAGCGTGGCCATTCCTCTGCGGAAGGGGGAGGAGACCAAGACCCTCCGGGAGGCCATCGATCAGGCTATCGCCGAGTTGGCGGAGGAGGGCGTTCTCACCGAGCTGTCCAATAAGTATTTTGGGACGGATATCTCTAAGGCGGATTGAGTAAAAGAATAGAAAAGCGCGGGCCGTAATTGGCCCGCGCTTTTGTGTTCAGGAGAAGGAACTTCGGTCTCTCAGCCAGCTGGGGAGGGATCGGGTCTTGACGGAGGAGACCACACCCATGGCAGCAAACATGGTGATGATAGAACTGCCGCCATAGCTGAAGAAGGGAAGGGTCAGTCCCACGATGGGCAGGACGTAGAGGCACATGCCGATGTTGAGAACGCTCTGGAACAGAAGCATACCGGCGTAGCCCATGGCGGTGAGGGCGGTCATAGAGCTGGGGGCCTGCCGGGCCACCCAGACGCACCGGGCGATGATGGCCCCTAAAAGTAGGATGATAACGGTGCAGCCCACCAGGCCAAGCTCCTCCCCACAGACAGCGAAGATCTCGTCGGTGCTCCGGGCATTGAGTGATGTCTCATAGGGGCTTTGGGTCTGGATACCCTGGAGATATCCCCGACCGAAAAGTCCCCCGGAGCCGATGGCTAAGATGGAGCGGGTCTGCTGCCAGCCCACCCCCTGGGTCTGGCTGTCCAGGGTGGCCTGGTTACCGGTGATGTGGTCGATAACTACCGTGATTCGCTTGGCGAAGTACTGATCGCTGATGTGGGGCCAGACCACCACGACTCCCACCACGATCACCGCTGCGGCCAGGGCGAACCAGCGCAATTGGACGCCGGCGCACCAGCACATGACAACAAAAAGGAACAGGTAGACCAGAGTCATGCCGTAGTCTCCTGAGGCCACGGCGATAACGCCGGCAGTCATCAGGGTATGGGCTACAAGCTGAAATACAGAGGAGATCTTGCTGATACCCTTCTTTTGGAGGCGGGTACACTGCCAGGCAAAGAGGAGAATGAAGGTGAGCTTGGTGACCTCGGCGGGCTGGATATTCATTGGCAGACCGGGAAAGCGGATCCAGCTCAGGTTGCCTCCTGCTGACACTCCCAGGGGGGTGCGAACCAGCAGATTAAAGCCGATGTCAAATAGGAGCAGTAGCTTCCAGGAGCGCTCCACAAAAAGCTCCACATCCACGGAGGAAAGGAGAATGTAGACCACTACGCCCAGGAGGATACCGATGGTCTGGATGAGTACGCTACGGTTCCGATCCACAGTGAGATACCGGGTGGCGGAGTAGATAAGGATAAGGCCATAAGCACTGGCTGCCAGACATAAAGCCAGCAGCAGCTTATCTCCCCTGCGCCAAAAATCCCGCAGAGAATCCCGAAGCCATGACATAGGTGGTCACCTCCTCCTTAAAATGATAAGGGTTTGATAGGTCGTTGGGCAAGGTGGGTAGTCGGCGCTGAGGTGGAGCTCCGCTGGTTTAGCCCGGGATCAGAGCGCCGATGGGAATAAAATCTTTCCTGGATAGTATACCATTTCTTTCCCGTTTGTGCTATACTATCAGCGGCAAATTCACAAATTCCTTAGAAATGAACTTGGGGAAAGGAGGTGGGGCCGGGATGGAATACCACACCCACAGCGAGCGGGAGACAGAGGAGATAGGGGAGTCCTTGGGGCGGGAGCTTTTGCCGGGGACGGTTTTGGCCTTTACCGGGGATCTGGGGGCGGGAAAGACGGCCTTTACCCGGGGGCTTGCCCGGGGGCTGGGAATTATGGATCGAATCACCAGTCCTACCTTTACCATTGTCAATGAGTATGAGGGAGGCCGCCTGCCCCTGTTTCACTTTGATATGTACCGGCTGGAAAGCTCGGAGGAGCTTTTTGATATCGGGTGGGAGGATTACCTTCGCCGGAAAGGGATCTGTGCCGTGGAGTGGAGCGAGAAGGTGCCCGACGCGGTGGCGGGAGCCGTGGAGGTCGACATACGCCGGGGATCGGGGGACAACCACCGGATCATTATTATCAAGGAGGGGGAAGGGGAATGAAAATACTTGCCCTGGAGTCCTCTGCGGTGGCCTGCTCGGTCTGCCTGACCGAGGATGAAGAGCTTATCGCCCAGTCCTATGAGAACAGTGGAATGACCCATTCCAAGACCCTCCTTCCCATGGCGGAGGAGCTGCTGAAAAACTGCGGTGTGGCCTTGGGGGACGTGGATGTGATCGCTGCGGCGGCAGGGCCGGGATCCTTTACCGGCCTGCGGATCGGGATTTCCGCGGCCAAGGGACTGGCTTGGGCGCTGGATAAGCCCTGCGCCAAGGTTTCCACCCTGGAGGCCATGGCCTGGAATCTGGCCTTTTTCCCCGGGGAGATATGCCCGGTGATGGATGCCCGGCGGGAGCAGGTATACAACGCCCGGTTTCACTCCGATGGGGAGACCGTCGCCCGTTTGACGCCGGATCGTGCCATCGGATTGGAGGAGCTGGCGGAAGAATTAAAAAATATAAAAGAACCGCAAATTTTAGTTGGAGACGGAGCTTGGTTGTGCTATAATCAATTTATGAAAATGGGCCTTCCTGTTCGCCTGACGCCGCCGAACCTGCGTTATCAAAGCGCATGGGGGGTGGCCAGGGGAGGACTGGAGCTGGCCCGGCGAGATATGCTGATCCCCGCGAAGGAACTGACCCCCGACTACCACCGCCTTTCCCAGGCGGAGCGGGAGCGGCTGGCCCGGGAGCAGTCCACAAAATAACGGAAGGGAATGACAGCCATGTACGAAGGAAACAGCAAAGTCCACATTATGGATCACCCTCTGGTGGCCCACAAGCTGACCATTATGCGGAACAAGGACACCAGCGTCAAGGATTTCCGGGAACTGGTAGGGGAGGTGGGTATGCTCATTACCTATGAGGCCACCCGTGATCTGCCCCTGACCTCGAAGGAGATCGAGACCCCCATCTGCAAAAGCCAGCAGCCCACCTTGGCGGGCAAGAAGATCGCTGTGGTTCCCATTCTCCGGGCCGGCCTGGGGCTGGTGGACGGCGTCCTGAAGATGGTTCCTTCCGCCCGGGTGGGACACATCGGCATGTTCCGGGATGAGGAGACCCTGGAGCCCCATGTGTACTTCTGCAAGATGCCCAAGGACATCGCCGACCGGGACATTATGATCGTGGATCCCATGCTGGCCACCGGCGGCTCTGCCTGTGCGGCCATTGAGGAGATGAAGAAGCGGGGCTGCAAGAATATCAAGCTTATGGTGCTGGTGGCCGCTCCCCAGGGGATCGATATGGTGCAAGAGCAGCATCCCGATGTGGATATTTACGCTGGCGCGGTGGACGAGAAGCTCAACGAGGTGGGCTACATTGTTCCCGGTCTGGGTGACGCGGGAGACCGGATCTTCGGAACGAAGTGATTTTTCCGGGATCCCTTTAAAGCAGTTGGATCAAACCCTTTACATATTTATCAGGAAAGGCAGGAAATACACATGGACATGAAGGAACAAAAGGCCCTGGCCCTCACTGCGGCCAAGGCCCGCTCCCTGGCCATGGATGAGGTCTACACCGCCGGCGCGGGTCATATCGGCGGATCCCTCTCCATCACCGACGTACTGACTACCCTCTACTTCCGCGTTATGAAGGTGGATCCCAAGAATCCCAAGGCTCCTGACCGGGATCGGTTTGTGTTATCCAAGGGCCACACCACGCCCGCCCTCTATGCGGTTCTGGCGCTGCGGGGCTTTTTCTCCGAGGAGGAGCTGAAGCTCTTCCGCTCTATCAAGGGACATCTGTCCGGTCACCCCGATATGGTTCATGTGCCTGGGGTGGATATGTCCACCGGCTCTTTGGGACAGGGGATCTCCGCCGCTGTGGGCATGGCTCTGGCGGGGAAGCTGGATAAGAAGGATTACCGGGTCTACGCCGCCCTGGGCGACGGCGAGATCGAGGAGGGCCAGGTTTGGGAGGCAGCTATGGCCGCGGCCAAGTATCACCTGGACAACCTCTGCGCTGTGGTGGATGTGAATGGCCTTCAGATCGACGGCTCCACCGCTGACGTGATGCCCTCCGAGCCGCTGGATCAGAAGTTCGCGGCCTTTAACTGGAACGTGATCAAGGTGGATGGCCACGACCTGGCCGCCATCGCCGCCGCCTTCGAGGCGGCCGCCGCCCACAAGGGGCAGCCCACAGTGATCCTGGCAAAGACCACCAAGGGCAAGGGCGTCTCCTTTATGGAGAACGATGCCGGCTGGCACGGCAAGGCGCCCAACGATGAGCAGTACGCCAAGGCCCATGAGGAGTTGGCTGCCCGGATCGCAGAATTGGAGGTGGAGTGAAATGGCGGATAAAATCGCAACAAGAGCCGCTTACGGCGAGGCTATTGTGGCCCTGGCAGAGGAGTATCCCGAGCTGGTGGTGCTGGACGCGGATCTGGCCAGCGCTACTATGACCAAAAAGTTTTCCCAGACCTATCCCGACCGCTTTTTCGACATGGGGATCGCCGAATGCAACATGGTGGGCGTGGCCGCTGGCCTGGCCACCTGCGGCAAGAAGCCCTTTGTGAATTCCTTTGCCATGTTCTCCGCCGGCCGTGCCTTTGAGCAGGTTCGGAACAGTGTGGCCTACCCCCGTCTGAATGTAAAGGTGGTGGGTTCCCACGGCGGCCTCAGCGTAGGCGAGGATGGGGCCACCCATCAGTGCTGTGAGGATATGGCCCTGATGCGTACCATCCCCGGTATGGTGGTCTGCTGTCCCTGCGACGGAAACGAGATGAAGGCCGCGGTAAAGGCCTTCCTGGACTATGAGGGGCCCGCCTATCTGCGGATGTGCCGTCTGGCGACGGAGAACGTTACCGATGCCATCCCCGGATATAAGTTTGAGCTGGGCAAGGGCGTTACCCTCCGGGAGGGAAATGACGTGACCATCATCGCTGTGGGCCTTATGGTTCTGGAGGCTCTGAAGGCGGCCGACATGCTGGCCGCAGAAGGGATCCACGCTCGGGTCATTGACATGCATACCATCAAGCCGCTGGACACCGAGCTGGTGAAGAAGGCCGCCCAGGAGACGGGCTGTATCATCACCAGCGAAGAGCACAGCGTGATCGGCGGCCTGGGCGAGGCGGTGTGCTCCTACGTCAGCGAGAATTGCCCCGTTCCTGTGCTGCGCCACGGGGTGGAGGACACCTTTGGCCGCTCCGGCAAGGCGCCTCTGGTTCTGGAGCATTACGGCCTTACCGCGGAGAAGCTGGCGGAAAAGGCCCGCCAGGCTCTGAAACTGAAGAAATAAAGGAAGATCCCATTGTCTATCAAATTGATCGTGACAGATATGGACGGCACTCTGCTGGACGAGGATCATGCCACCGTTCCCGCCCGAAATATCGCCGCCCTCCGGAAGGCCCGGGAGGCTGGGATCAAGTTGGCTGTAGCCAGTGGCCGCACCTGGTGTATCCTCCGGGATGCGGTGGGACAGATGGGGGGTGTGGACTACGCCATTCTGGCCAACGGAGCCTCCATTCTGGATTGTACTACCGGAGAGTTTATCTATGAAAATGGCTTTCCTCCGGCGCAGGCAGCCGCTTTGATCCGGGCCCTGGAGGGGGAGAACCTTCCCTTCGAGGTATACTGCCGGGGACAGAACTATCTGCGCCCCGAGGATGCAGACCGTTTGGGGGAGGCTCTTTTGACCCCGCAGTTTGCTGAGGTATACTTGAAGCAGGGAGTAAAGGTGGTTCCCGATCTGGTGGAGGCTCTGGGGAACTGCCCGATGGAGAAGATCAACCTTTTCTACGCCCCTGAGGAGCGGAAGGAGGCCTTGGAGCAGATGGCGATGGCCATCGGCCCGGTGGAGGTTTCCAGAGCGCTGGAAAAGAATATGGAATTCAATTTCGGGGGAGTCAGTAAGGGCAAAGCCTTGGCTACCCTGGCCGCCCGGCTGGGACTTGGGCCGGATGAGGTCATGGCCTTTGGAGACGCTGGAAACGATCTGACCATGCTCCGCTGGGCGGGCTGGTCCTTTGCCATGGCAAACGCCACGGAGGAGGCCAAGGCCGCCGCCAAGCATCAGACGGCGTCCAACCACGAAGCTGGGGTCGGACAGGCGGTGGAGCGGTTCATTTTAGGAAAGTAAAGGAAAGCCGGAGGCGTCCGCAAAAGGGGACGCCTCCGCTTTTTTATCTGGAAATGATCTGGCAGACCGCTCCCTGTGGTAAAATGCGCGGGCGAAATTGCAAGGGAAAGGAGATAGACTTTCCCCATAAAAGGCCCTATACTGAAGCACGAAGGAGGCGAGAGCCATATGGAATTGGGAAATCATTTGTTCTACGCAAGAAAAAAGCAGGGACTCTCTCAGGAAGAGGTGGCAGAGAAGCTGGGGGTGAGCCGGCAGACCATCTCCAAATGGGAGACAGGGGAGACCCTTCTTGACATTCGCCAGGCCAAACGGCTGGCCGGGCTGTACCATCTGACCTTGGATGAGCTCATTGACTTTGACCTGGATGTCCAGGAGGTAGTGGAGGTCATTGAGCGAACCAGCGAGGCGGTGGAGGAAAAGATCAATTGGACAAAGGCCTGGGGCAAGCGGTATCCCATTTTGCTTCAGTACCAGGGAACGGTGAATGTGGAGCGGTACACGGCGAAGCTGGAGCTTATGCTGGAGGAGCTGAAAAGGGACTATGGCTACAATGAGTTGGATACCTTCCTGGTACTGAAGGATATTTTGGCCCAGGTGTGGTACCGGAGAAAAAAGCTTCAAAAAGAAGCGGGACGGCCATAAGGCCGTCCTTTTTTTCAGGATATGAGATGGGAACCACATTCCGCTGTCTGCCGTCTAAAGAAAAAAGAACCCTTTTTCTGTGACAATTCCACCCTCAACTTTGAGTTTATGGTGAAAGGAGGTTCTGCCTATGGAGACCAAGCCGCTGCGTACGGGCGGCGAGTTGGAGGAGATCATCCACCGCTATCAGAGCATGGTCTACGGTTTGGCCCTGGCCCGGACTGGGTCGGCCGCCGACGCGGACGATGTGTTTCAGGAGACCTTTCTGGCCTACTACCGCACGGGAAAAACCTTCCGGGAGGAGGAACACCGCAAAGCCTGGCTCCTCCGCACCGCCCTGAACCTGAGCCGCCGGGTTACCGCCTCCACCTACCGGAGCAAGGTGGTGCCCCTGGAGGAGGGGGAGGGGGTGGCCTTGCCCTTCCGGGAGCCCGAGGAGAACCAGGTCTGGCAGGCCCTCCAGAGCCTTGCCGAGGAGTACCGCCTGCCCATTTACCTCTTTTATTTTGAGGAGCTGTCCACCCAGGAGATCGCCAAGATCCTGGCCATCCGTCCCGGCACGGTACGGATGCGGCTGAGCCGTGGGAGAGACCAGCTTCGCACCCTTTTGAAAGGAGATTATTTTCATGGAGAATGAGCTGTTTGCCTCCATGCGGGCTCAGCTGTGCCCCAGCGGGGGGGCTAAAAGTGCACTCCAGGACAAGCTGGAGCAGATAACGGCCCCCAGACGGAGGAGACCCATGTGGGGTGGTCTCGCCGCCGCGGCCTGCGCTGTCTTTGCCATCAGCTTATATTATACTTTGCCTTTTATGGCTGAGGGCAGGCTCCACAGCTATATTACCCTGGAGGACGGTGACCCAGCGGCGGTCAAAAAGGAATACCAGCAGGAGACCACCGCCCAGGGTTTGGATAAGGGCGGGGAGGAAGAGGAGGAACCCAACACCGGAGATCTGCCCGGGGGGGCCTATATCGGCGAAGTCCCTGTCCAGCTGGGGGCCGATGCCTATCAGCTGCTCATGGATCACTTTGGCGGCACCCGGCCCGACTGGTACGGCGGGGCCTATTTTACCGATAGAGGTTCCCTGATGGTTCTGCTGGTGGAGGATCAGGATCCGGGGGACAAGACCCTGGAGCTGGAGGTGCTGGAGGCTGTGGGGGATCTTCCCGTAGGCTTCACCAGTGCCAAGTATAGCCGCAATGACCTGGAGCGGATGAACGGGGAGCTTCTGAAGCTTTTGGATGGCAAGGGTATTCCTGCAACCTGGGGTATCTATGACGATCAGAACCGTATCGTTTTGGACGTTTCCGAGCCTCTGCCTGACGATCTTTTATCCGCCATTGCCAAGATTGACCCTGACGATGACGCTATCCTGATCCGGGTTATTGAGGGGCAGACCACGGTGACCCAGGATCTGATGAAAGGCCCCGCTCCCATGGGCGAGAGTGTTGATCCCGTTCCCGGCGGCGTGACTGTCCCCGATGTAGATGCCGTGGATCCGGAGGAGGGGGAGGATCCTGCTCCCCACTTCGCCACAGAAGACCCCAACGATGCTCCCGTTCCCGACGAGGATCTGGAGGCCATTGAGCCTTATTATGACGGTGGGATCAGAGAGCTCCCCGATAAGCTCCCCGGGAAGGTAGAATCCGCCCACCATGACCTACTGCCCGTGGAAGAGAAATAAAGTGAAAGGACAGGCGGTTTTCCGCCTGTCCTTTTCTAAAGCATCACTTTTTATTATACATATCGCACCACTTCCGGATGCAGCACTTGTCGCAATAAGGGGTGGTACGGGCGGTGCACACCGCCCGGCCGTGGAGAACCAGCCGGTGACAGAAGTCGTTGGACTCCTCCGGGGGGAGGATCTTCCGAAGCTGTATCTCCACCTTCCCTGGATCCTTGGTGCCGTCGGTGAGTCCCAGCCGCCCGGAGATCCGGATACAATGGGTGTCGGCCACCACCACACCGGGGGTGTTGTAGATATCACCCAGGATCAGGTTGGCTGTTTTTCTCCCTACTCCGGGCAGCTTCAGCAGATCCTCCATATTGTCAGGAACCTTCCCGCCGAAGTCCCGCAGCAGCATCTGGGCGGAGGCGACGATATCATGGGCTTTGGCCCGGAAGAAGCCGCAGGAGTGGATCAGCTCCTCCACCTCGTGTATGTCGGCCTCCGAAAAGGCCTCCAGGGTGGGGAAGCGGGCGTAGAGGGCGGGGGTCACCTGGTTTACCCGTTCGTCGGTGCATTGGGCGGACAGCCGTACAGAGAACAGTAGCTCGTGAGGTTTTGGATACTGCAGGGAGCAGATCCCCATGGGATACTCCTGCTTCAGTGCTTCAACGATGAGGGCCGCTCTTTCTTTCTTTTTCATGGTAGGATTCCCCTTGCAAAATCGGTAAGAATATCATATCATAGTAGAAGCAAAAATGCGACAGGAAAATCACGTAAGGGGGAACTGACCATGCTGAAAGAAATGATGGACTATATCACGGCCCAGGATCCGGAGCTGGGAGAAGCCATTCGGGCCGAGTACGCCCGCCAGCAGCGGAACATTGAGCTTATCGCTTCGGAGAATTTCACCAGCCCCGCGGTGATGCTGGCCCAGGGCAGCGTTCTCACCAACAAATATGCCGAGGGTTACCCGGGAAAGCGGTACTACGGCGGTTGCCAGTGTGTGGATCTGGCCGAGGAGCTGGCCCGGAAGCGGGCATGTGAGCTCTTTGGGGCTGACCACGCCAACGTCCAGCCCCACTCCGGCGCCCAGGCCAATTACGCCGTCTATGCCGCCCTGTGTGAACCCGGCGACACGGTGCTGGGCATGGATCTCTCCAACGGCGGCCACCTGACCCACGGCTCTCCGGTAAACTTCTCCGGCAAGAACTACCGCATGGTATTCTACGGAGTGGGGGAGGACGGCCGCATCAATTATGATAAAGTGCGGGAGATCGCCAAAAAGGAGAAGCCAAAAATGATTATCGCCGGGGCCTCCGCCTACCCCCGGATCATTGACTTTAAGACCTTCGGAGAGATCGCCCACGAGGTAGGTGCCTACCTCTTTGTGGACATGGCCCACATCGCTGGCCTTGTGGCCGCGGGGCTCCATCCCTCCCCGGTGCCCTACGCCGATGTGGTGACTACTACCACCCACAAGACCCTCCGGGGCCCCCGTGGGGGCCTGATCCTCTGCCGGGAGGAGTACGCCAAGAAGATCGACTCCGCCATCTTCCCCGGCAGCCAGGGCGGCCCCCTGGAGCACGTTATCGCCGCCAAAGCCGTGGCCCTGGGGGAGGCGCTGAAGCCCGAGTTCAAGACCTACCAGACCCAGATCGTCAAAAACGCCGCCGCCCTGGCCCAGGGCCTGCTGAACGAAGGCTTCGACCTGGTCTCCGGCGGCACCGACAATCACCTGATGCTCCTGGATCTCCGACGGATGGGCCTTACAGGCAAGGAGCTGGAGAAGCAGCTGGACGAGGTGCACATCACCGCCAACAAGAATGCCGTCCCCAACGACCCCGAAAAACCCTTCGTCACCAGCGGCGTCCGTATCGGTACCCCCGCCGTCACCAGCCGGGGCTTCCGGGAGGAGGAGATGGCGGTGATCGCTAAGTGCATTTCCCTCACCGCCAAAGACTTCGATACCAAGGCCGACCAGATCCGGGCCATGGTGGCGGAACTTACCAGCCGCTTCCCCCTTTACGAGGGCTGAGTTTGGTTGCTTTTCCCCAGCAACCATGATATGATGGAGACAGCAAACACCGCTGTCTCCATCATTTTTTGCCCCTTCCCTTAGGGGAGAAAGGAGCCCGCTATGAAACGTGTTGCCTCCTTCGCCATAATGCTCGCTATGCTCCTGGGCCTGCTTCCCGCCGCCAACGCCGCCGGGAAGGAGCCCATCCAGGCTGCCGATCTGGATGTGACCTGGTATTCCGACTGGGACGTTCTCTCCCGCCTGTACGGCACCGACCGGATGATCCTGGTGAAAGACAACCTTTGTGCCCTCTACGGCCTGGACGGGACAAAATACACCGACCCCGTCTTTGACGCCATCGGGGAATATGACGCCCAGGGTCACGCGGCGGCCATGAAGAACGGCAAGTGGGGAAAGATCGACCGGAATGGCGGCACGGTGACAGACTTTGTCTACGATACCCAGGAGGAAGCAAGGGACGAGGTGGGGGTAAGATTTGTCAGCAAGCGGCCGGAGGAGCCTCCCTATGCCCTGGCGAAGCTGGACGGAACCCTGCTCACCGGATATGACTTCTGGGCCTGGAGACCCTTTTTCAACGGGTTTTCCTTTGTTACCGATGGTACGGATGGGTGGGGTTTTATCGATACTGCCGGCAGGGCTGTCACGGAGCAGAAGTATATCGGACTTATAATGAACGACGCGAAGATGGGGGGCGGCGATTTCAGTGAGGATGGCTACGCCATCGTCTATTACAAGATCGGATATGACTCGGTCTACAATATCATCGATGCCGAAGGGCAGGAGCTTTTGTCGGAGCCGATTGGGACAAAACCCTGGCGGGCAGGACTTGGCCTTTGGGGATATGTGGACAACGAAACGGGCAAGGTAGGATTTTGTGACGGGACAGGCGCCGTGGTGATCACCCCCCAATTTGAATACCGTGTAACCCCCAAAGGTTTTATGCGGGGTAATTGGTTCGATGAGACAACTGGGGTAGCCGAAGTGTATAAAGGGAATGAAACCATTTTTATTGATGCCTGGGGGAACCAGGTAGAGGAGGGCGGCGTTCCCAACTGGAAAAGAGACCTCCATGAAGGCTTGGCGTGGGTCAATGCCCAGGGAAACGATGTGGGCTTTGGCTATAACTATGGAATCCCTTGGGGGTTTCGGAATGAGGCGGGGGAGCTGGTGGTTCCCTGTATCTATGATACCGTAGGCCATTTTGACCACGGGTATGCCGCCGTAACGGTGGACGGGGTTTACGGCCTACTGAAAAATCCCCTGAACAAGAGAACGGAGGAGCCCGAAGAAAACAAGCCGGAGGTTCCCGCCCCCACCTTCACCGACGTCCCCGCCGGGAGCTGGTTTGAGGAGGGGGTCATGACCTGCGCCCAAAACGGCATCATGGTGGGCACCGGGGAGGACACCTTCTCCCCCAACGCCACCCTCACCGACGCTGAGACTTTGATGCTGGGCTACCGCCTCTACGACCAGACCAATGGCGGCGACGGCTCCCTGCTGAAAATGCCGGAGGACTATGGCTATATCAGGATCATCTCCGACGACGGCAGCTTTGTTCATGAGGGCTATGCCGGAGACAGAAGCTTGTGGGAAGTGCCGAATATCCATTATTCCGCCGAGGGCTACCGGCTGTGCCTGCGGGGATATGGAGAATATACGGGCGGGGCGTCGGGGGAAGCCACCCTGACCTTCGGCGGGAAGGAGTACCGGGGCACCCTGGAGCACATGTACCGCGGCTCGGGCCGCTATGAGCAGGACAATTTCTTTGGGTTTGAGCCGGAGGATCCCACACTCAATCATCTGATGTTCGATGTCTGCTATCATACGGCTCCCCCCACCCAGTGGTGGGCCGACCTTCTCTATACCATCGACCAGAAGGGCTGGAAGAACATATTTTCCGGTTTCCTTCTGCTTTTTGGAAATGAGGACTACCGGGGCGGCTTTGCCGACCTGCTGGGAACGGTTACCGATCTACCCAAAAAGTTCAACGTTCCGTCAATTCCGGATGGAGGCAACGACCATCTCTACAAGCTGTATGAGGCCGGGATCGTCGGCGGGGTGGATCCCTACGGCACCTTTGATTCCGCCAAGACTCTGACCCGGGCTGAGGCCGCCGTCATGGTGGCCCGTATCCTGGACGAGAGCCAGCGGCTGACAGCGCCCCCCAAGCCCATGCCGAAGGAAGGGGAGGGCTACACCCTCACCCATCTGAAAGATGGTGTATTTTCCAGTTGGTATATGCAGGAGACCTATCCCTGCTGCGTGGTGGGAGAATTTGAAGATGGAGGTTCCACGTATGCCTCGCCTGTGGGTATTCTGACCTTGGAGGGGGAATATATCCCCTGGTCAGAGGGGCTGTGGGAGGAAAAGGAGACAGAGCTTCAAGCTTTCTCAGACTGGCAGAACTGGGGCGGACTGAGCACTTTGCCGGACGGAACATACTACCGCTGGCCCGACGGAAGCCCCGCCACCGAGTGGTTCGACAGGTGCGGCAGGATCGGCCCCGATGGCCGGGGCTTTGTCCAGAAGAACGGAAAGATCTACCGCATCGAATTTACCAGCCAAAAGACCTGACCTTCCCATTTCTTCCAAGGCACCCTTTACAAACAACTCGAACATATGTTAGAATAGGAAGGCAATAAGCCTTCCTATTCTGTTGTTCAGGGATGGAGAGGGGGAAGGGGGGAGGCGTGGTGAGAGGAAAGGCTTGGATTGGGGTGTTGTTGATGCTCCTTCTCGCTGGCTGTACCGCCCGATCCACCGCCCGGGAGGAGCGGGCAGACCCCTTGCCTTGGCCGGAGGGCTCCCAGACCCTCTATGTATTCGCCGACCTCCACTGGCAGGGCTTAGACCTGCAACCCTCCCAGATCCCCTGGCTGGAGGAGATCCTGAGAACTCTGCTGGATCAGGTGGAGCGGGATCGGCCTGAGACCCTGGTGCTCTGCGGAGATCTGACCAACAGCGGGCGCCTGGAGGAGCATCAGCCCCTGGCCGCTTGCTGGAGGAGCCCCAGGCCGTCGGGGTGAACATCTTTGTGACCATGGGGAACCATGACCTGGATCGTGACCTGCCGCCGGAGACCCTGGAGGAGCTGTACGGGGCCTTTGGTTGGGCTCAGGCTCTCAGCCGGGACGAGGACACCATGAGCTACCTGGCCCCTCTGACGGATGAACTCTGGCTTCTCTCCCTGGACTGCAACGTGTACGGGGATCGAGACAGCACCATGGCAGGGGTGATAGAGGATGAGGCCCTGGAAGGCTGACGGAGGTGGTGACGGGTCCGCCCCTCTGGAAGGCCCATACCAAGAAAAATATCTATGCTTGCTGGATGCCCTGGATCCTGGAAAACCAGAGCAACGATGCCCCGACGCAGACCCTTGGCCCCTTCCGCTGAGCGGGAGACAGCCCTGAGGATAGGGGAAAGATCATTTCGGGAGCGGAGAGCGGAAAGCTTGTTTGTGGAAAGGGGGGGCCTGTGGTGGCATATGGCGGGATCCTGGAAAAAGGGGAAGAATACTACACCTATTTGAAAAAGATTTTCTCCTCCATGGGAGATTTTCAAAAAAATTACCGGTGGCTGATCACAGACTGTACCTGTTATCCCTCAGATCCGCAGGTAGAAAAACGGCTCCGGTGCGGCAAGTACTGCTGGCTGAGCGGGGAGGAGCTGACCGCCATTGTGGAGAGGGAGGACTTTCAGTGGATCTGGGCGGTTCTCTCCGGTTTTTCAAAGGAGGTCTCTCTGGAGGAAGTACTGAAATACCCCCTGCCCTATGCGGACGGATACAGGGGCTTTTGGAAGGTTCCCCTCACCCTCCAGCACCC
>JAAWBD010000084.1 GCA_022792495.1 Oscillospiraceae bacterium | reverse complement strand
TTTATAAGCGTTGGAATCGTTGTTTAACTACAATGCCCAAAATAATCCTAGGTGAGAATGTCGTCTAATATACCGCTTCCATTTTATTCAAGGGGGATTTCATCTTTATGATGAAATCCCCCTTGACAAATGTTCTCTTGTTTTTGAATTTTAGTGATTTTTACTCGTCAGCAGTCTCCTCGGCAAGCTCAGGAGCCACTTCCACAGTCTCCCCATCAGCGCTGGCGACCACCGCATCCTCCTCCTGCAGATCAGCCACAGGCTCAGAGGGCTCCAGCAGAGCGCGGATAGACAGGGACACCTTCTTCTTGTCATAGTCGATGTCGGTGATCTTCACCTCCACCTCCTGGCCCTCACTGAGAACGTCGCCGGGCTTCTCCACCCGGTGATCAGCCATCTGGGAAATGTGGATCAGGCCGTCCACGCCGGGAACCACCTCGGCAAAAGCGCCGAAAGTCATGAGCTTGACCACCTTGACTGTGGCGGTATCGCCCACATGATACTTCTCGGTAAACACAGCCCAGGGATCCTGGCTCTTGTCCTTCATTCCCAGGGAGATCTTTTTCTTTTCAGGGTCAAAGGAGATCACATATACATCCACCTCATCCCCCGGATTCACCACCTCAGAGGGGTGCTTGATCCGGCTCCAGGACAGCTCGGAGATGTGAACCATTCCGTCCACCCCGCCGATATCCACAAAGGCACCATAGGAGGTAAGAGACTTGACAGTGCCGTGATACCGCTTTCCCTCCTCAATAGCATTCCAGACCTCGGCAGCCTTCTCCGCCCGGGCGGCGGCAGCCACAGCCCGAATGGAGCCAACCACCCGGCGACGGGCACGGTTGACCTCGGTGATCCGCAGCTGAACCTTCTTCTTCAGAAGCTCAGTCATGGGAGTGTCTCTGGGGATCCCAGTCTGGGAAGCGGGAATAAACACCCGCACCCCCTTGATGCTGACCACAACACCGCCCTTGTTTTCCTCGGTAACGATGCCTTCCACCACGCTCTTGTCCTCACAGGCCTTCTCCACGTCGTCCCAGCTCTTGACGGAATCCAGCTTCTTCTTGGACAGGGTAACCACGCCCTCGGCGTCATTGACCCGAACAACAAAGACCTCGATCTCCTGGCCGACCTTGACCAGATCCTCCACTTTGGCAGTGGGATCGTCGGTCAGCTCAGCCACCGGTATGTAACCGGCATGCTTCGTGCCGAGATCCACATAGATCTCAGTGGGCGTGATAGCGGTAACTACGCCCGTGACCTTCTCCCCCGTATGCAAAGTTTTGATCGACTTCTCCAGCAGCTCCGCAAAGGATTCCTCGATCTCCATCATGTTTTCGTCGCTCATTTTGTCATATACCTCCTTTATGATCCACACCGGCGTCGACGCGCCTGCGGTGATCGCCACATTGGCCCCTTTCTCAAATTGGGCCGGATCCAGCTCGTCCGAATTTTCAATCCAAACAGTATTGGGGCACAACGCCTTGCACAGCTCATAGAGCCTGCGGGTATTGGCGCTCTCCCTGCCTCCCACTACGATCACGGCGTCGTTTTGGGCTGCTAACTGCTGGGCTTCAGACTGTCTGGCACAGGTAGCATTACATATTGTATCAAAAATTTTGATATTTGTACACAGTTTTTTTGCGTTTTCCACGGTTTTTTTCCAAGCCTCTTGGGTGGAAGTGGTTTGAGACACCATGGTAATGGGTTTTTCCGCCTCCTCCGGATGCGTCCGGAAGTAGTCCTCCAGGGCCTCTCCGTCCTGAAATATCAAGGGCTCCCGGCACCAACCGGCAATAGCCCCCACCTCCGGATGGCCCACCGCTCCCACAATGATGACCTGCCGCCCCTCCTCCTGGGCCTGGCGTACGATCTTGTGGATCCGGGAGACATTGGGGCAGGTAGTATCAATGATCTCCACCCGCCTGGCCGCAAGGGCGTCAAATACAGCCTTCCCCTCCCCGTGGGAGCGCAGAATGACAGCCGCCCCCTCCGGGATCCTCTCCAGCCCCTCCGCCAGAGTGATCCCCAGCGCTTCCAGGCGTTGGATCTCCTCCTGGTTATGGATCACAGGGCCAAGCATGACACAGGAGCGCCCCTGGCTGGCCGCCATCTCCGAAAGCTCCACCGCCCGGCGAACCCCATAACAGAATCCGGCAGATCTGGCCAACGTCACCCTCATCTCGCCAACTCCTCCAGGGCGGCGATCCGGCTCATCAACTCCTTGGCTATCACTTTATATTCATCAGCGGAAGCTCTGCGCCCTTCTACCTGGGGGAAAAAAGGCTGTCCAAACACCACTGGAGTGGGGCGGAACCACCTTTTCTCCGCAGGGATAAAGATAGGTACCAGCGGCGCTCCCGTACGGACAGCGAACATGGCCGCCCCCGTTTTCCCTGACTCATCTATGGTTCCGTCCCTGTGGCGGGTTCCCTCCGGAAACAGCAGAAGCTTATCGCCACCCTTCAAACACTTGATGGCCTCTTTAACGGCTCCCACATCCGATTTCCCCCGCTCTACAGCAAAGACCCCCGCCTTTTTCAACAGCCAGCCAATCAGGGGAACCCGCATCAGCTCCGCCTTGGCCATAGTCCTGGGCCGGATCTTCAAGCCCAAAGCATAGATCACAAAAAAAGGATCACTCATCCTGGTGTGGTTGGGACAAAGGATCGCAGCACCCTCTGGAATATTCTCCCTTCCAATGGCCTTACAAGGATGAAACAGATTAAAAAAGGGCCAAACTACACAATAAATAATCGCAAAGAAAGTTTTCATACCATATGCTCCTGCACAGTCTGAAGGAGAAGCTGAAAACTCTCCTCCATAGAGATCCCTGTGGTATCTACCCGCAGGGCGTCCTGGGCTTGCTTCAGGGGGGCGGCGGCCCGGCCGGAATCCCGGGCATCCCGCTCCTCAATATCGGCCAAAACCGTCTCATACGTCTCAACGATCCCCCGCTGTTTCAGCTCGGCGTATCGGCGACGGGCCCGCTCCTCCGGAGAGGCAGTCAAAAAAATCTTCACATCCGCCTTGGGCAGTACGACGGTGCCGATATCCCGCCCATCCATAACCACACTGTGCTTTTTTGCCATCTCTCGCTGCATATCCATAAGAAAATCCCGAACCGCCGGAATGGCGGAAACTTTGGAGGCCGCATCAGATACCTCCGGAGTGCGGATAGACTCCGTCACATCCTCCCGATCCACCCCTCCGCCCAGATACATATGTTGCAGGCCGTCAGAACCATAGTTCATAGAAATGCTCACCGCTGGCAGCAAAGCCTTCACGCCTTCTCCATCAGAAGGATCTACCCCTCGAGACAGCGCAAACAGCCCCAGAGTGCGGTAAATTGCCCCTGTATCCACATAAATAAAGCCCAGCTCCCGGGCCAGCCGCTTGGCCATCGTACTTTTCCCCGCACCAGAAGGGCCGTCAATGGCGATACTTTTATGCTCCATTTTTTACTCCTTCCCGCAATAGGCCGCCGCGCCCAGCCCAGCCACCCGGCCTGTGGCCCAGGCAATCTGAAGATTGAAGCCCCCGGTATAGGCGTCCACATCCAGAAGTTCTCCCGCAAGGTATAACCCCTTACACACCTTAGAGGACATATCCTTAGGAGATACCTCCTTGACGGTCACCCCACCAGCGGTCACAATGGCCTCCTCCGCCGGCCGGGGGCCGGAGATCGGGAATGACAGAGCCTTCAGCGCCATCAGCAGGGCCCGCCGCTGTTCCCTGGTCACCCCGTTGGCCTTCTCTCGGCCACTTAACTCTGCCCGCCTCAGGATCAGAGGAATAAGGGATCGGGGCTCCAGGGTCTCCAGTACATGGCTCAAATCCTTGTTGGCTCCTTCACTCAATTCCCGCACCAGACGGCGATCCAGCGTCTCCTCGTCCAGGGCCGGCTTCAAATCAATATACGCGATATAGCTTTCCCGCTCAAAATCCCGCATGTGAGCGCTGGCGCTGAGCACCAGGGGACCTGAGAGACCATAATGGGTGAAAAGGAGTTCCCCTTGTTCCTCAAAGATCCTTTTCCCCTTCCAATCTTTGATCCGAAGGGATATATTTCTCAGGGAAAGCCCCTGCATAGAGGCACAGTCCTCTGCCTCCAGAGGAACAAGAGAGCCCTTTGGCGGCTGTATCGTATGCCCCACGGCCCTTGCCATTCCATATCCGTCTCCGGTAGAGCCGGTAGCAGGATAGGAGATTCCCCCAGTCGCAAGGATTACCGATTTACATGGATGGCGATTCCCGCTCTCCCCTTTCACTGCAGTTACTACATTTTCTTCTACCACAAGACTTTCCGCCCGTTCCTGCACAATATCCACCCCAGCCTTTCGAAGGGCGTGGAGCAACCCATCGATCACATCGGCAGCCTTGTCTGACTGGGGAAACACCCGATTTCCCCGCTCCGTCTTGAGTGGTACCCCAAGCTCCTCGAAAAAGGCCATGACCTCCTCCGGCGGAAATTGAGTAAGGGCGCTCATCAAAAATTTCCCATTGTGGGGAATGTTAGCGATACACTCCTCCACGGAAGAGCGGTTCGTCAGATTACAGCGGCCCTTTCCTGTGATATAGAGCTTTCGTCCCAGCTTGGGATTCCGCTCCAAAAGCCGAACCTTTACTCCCCGGGAAGCGGCGGCCAACGCCGCCATACATCCGGCGGCTCCGCCGCCAATTATGACCACATCACTCATCGTTTTTCTCGTAGACCTGGTATTCCTCCCAGATCTGCTCCAATTTACTAAAGGTTCCCTGGATCTCTGCACCTTTTTTCCGGCTTACTGCCGCGATCAGGGCGTTGACCAGCGACAGCGGCGCTACCAGCGAATCCACAAAGGACACCATATCGCTTCTGGCCAGCAGGGTATAATCCGCCATTCCCGCCAACGGCGAGGCCTGGGAATCTGTAATGGCGATGGCGGAGGCCCCCCGCTCCTTGGCATAGCCCACTGCCTTCAACGTCCGCTTAGAGTACCTGGGAAAGCTGATCCCCACCAGCACATCCCCCTCCCCGATCCGCAGTATCTGCTCAAAGAGCTCACTGGAGGAGTTGGTATGTACTACCATCACATTCTCAAACATCATATTGAAGTAGAATCCCAAAAAGCTGGACAGGGCATAGGCGGAGCGCACCCCTAAAATATAGATCCTCCTAGCTCCCAAAATAGCCTCTACCGCGGCGTCAAAAGTGCCCCGGTCTACCTCCTCCAGCGTCAGCCGGATATTCTCCGCATCGGCGTGCATCACCATGGGCAGGATATCATGATTGCTCATCCTGTCGTTGGATACCTCAATGCGCTGCACCGCGGTGAGCTTGTTGCGGATCATCTCCTGCAAGGCCTTCTGCATGGCAGGGTAGCCGTCATAACCCAGCTCAGCCGCAAACCGGACTACGGTGGATTCACTGACCTTCACCGTCCTGCCCAGCTTGCTGGCAGTCATAAAAGCGGCCTTGTCATAGGAATTGAGGATGTAATTGGCGATCAGCTTCTGTCCCTTGGAGAAGCCCTTCATCTCCCCTTGGATCCGGGTCAGAATATCCTTTGGCATAAAAAACGACCTCGCTTTTCTTTACAATCAGCAACTTCTATCATAGCTTCCTTTTGCAAGAAAAGCAACTGTTTTTTGCAAGTTTTCACCGATTCATCCTGCAAATCCTCAATCCCCCGCCAGCTCCTCCACCTCCCGAGATGTAAGAGCCCGCCATTTCCCTGGGGGAAGGCTCCCCAGCTGGAGCCTTCCCTCCCGGACACGGATCAGCCTTCGCACCTCCAGCCCCGCCAGGGCGCACATTCGCCGAACCTGTCGGTTTTTTCCCTCGTGGATGACCACCGACAGCTCCCCCTCCTCCGAGGTTTGCCTCAGCATCTTCACCCTCGCCGGAGCCAGGGGCTGTCCGTCCAGCTCCAGCGGCCCCGCAAGTATGGGGATAGCAACAGTCACATCCCCCGTTACCGTCACATGATATTCCTTCTCGATCTCCCGGCTGGGATGCAGGACCCGATTGGTTCCCTCTCCATCATTGGTAAAGAGAAGCAGTCCCTCTGAATTCAGATCCAGCCGTCCCACCGGCCAGACCCGTACCCCGCAGTCCCTCACCAGCTCCCCTACCGTTTTGCGGCCCTTCTCATCGGAGAGGGTGGTCACATACCCCCTGGGTTTGTGGAGCATGAGCCAAACTCTCCGGCTTTGGCTTCCGAGGAGGCGGCCATCCACCTTCACCGCATCTCGCTCCACATCCGCTTTATCTCCCAGCCGGGCCACAGTACCATTCACTGTCACCCGCCCGGCAGTTATGTACCCCTCCGCCGCCCGGCGGGAACACACCCCGGCGGCGGAAAGGAGCTTTTGCAGTCTTTCTTCCACAGGCCTTCACCCCACTTTCAGGCAAAACGCGGCCAGGGAGGGCTCCTCCCCCCTGCCGCGCAGCAGATCCCGCATCTGTTGAAACAAGGTCGGGCCAGGCAGATCTGCCGGGATATCCGCAGTATAGAGAAGATAGGTCTCCCCGACCTCCTCCTCCCCCACCCGGAACGTGATCTTTCCCGCAATATCCCCCTTCTGGACGGGAGCCTCTACCTGTTGGGGCAGGGTGATGCTGGCCTTCACCCTCTCCTTGAGGGACAAGGGATACACCACATCAGAGGCTGTTTCCACCTTCACCTGGGGGATCAAGCTTCCCGTCACTGGCAGAGCGCGGAATTCCTTTCCGCTCCTGGCCAACAGATGGGTGGGCCAGGCCTTGAACCCGTAGTCAAAAAGGGCCGCGTGATCCTTCCAGTCATCCCGATCCTTCAGTGTTACACAGATCAGGGTCTGATTCCCTCTGGTCGCGCAGGACACCAGCGTCCGTCCCGCCGCATCGGTATAGCCGGTTTTCATCCCCCGGCAGCCCTCATACTGCCACAGCAGCTTATTGTGATTGGTCAGACTCCGGCCCGCCGCAGTGATGGAACGGGTGGCCACCATCTCCCGCAGGGTCTCTTCCTCCAGTACCGCCTGGGCCAGCAAAGCCATGTCGTAAGCGGTGGAGTAGTGCTCCTCGTGATCCAGGCCGTTCGGGTTTGCGAAATGGGTGTTCTCCATTCCCAAATCGGCAGCCCACTCATTCATCCATCCCACAAAGGTCTCCACATCCCCGGCACAGCCTCCGGCGATCGCCAGGGCCGCATCGTTGCCCGAAGCCAGAAGCAGTCCATAGAGCAGCTCCTTCAGGGTCAGCTTCTCCCCCACCTTCAGGTACATGGAGGAGCCCTCTGCCTGGTATTCCGGCTTCATCTCAATGACCTTCTCCAAATCGGGGGTAGACCCCACCGCCACCAACGCGGTCATCAGCTTCGTGGTGCTGGCAATGAGCCGCTTGGAATGGGCATCCCGCTCATAGAGGATCCTCCCGCTCTCCGCGTCCATCAAGATAGCCGCCTCAGCCGAGATCCCGGGAGGCGCATTCTCCGCCCCCAAGCAGGACGGGCTCAGCAGACCGACGACCAGCAGGAATACCAGGATACGCTTCATAATACACTACCTCACTGTTTTGAGATAGTGTCAGTATGCTCCTCAGAAGCCCGCCGTATCCTTCTTTTCCTGCTGCTTCTCCACAAAAGTCGTGATCTTGTCCACCACCTCGGGAACCACGTCAATGGCTCTGTCAATAGGCCCGCAGGGCGGCATGATGGGCAGAAGGCGTACATTCTCCCCCCGTACGATGAGGAAGGCGATGGGCTCCAGGTTTACCCCTGCCCCGCTGCCGCCGCCAAAGGCATTCTCCCCGCCGGGCTTCTGATGCTTGGAGGCAAAATCGCTGCCACCAGAGGCAAAACCGAAGCTGACCCGGGAGACGGGAATGATGGTGACCTCTCCAGTCACAATGGGTTCGCCCACCACCGTATTCACATCTATCATCGCCTTGATCTTCTCCATCGTAGAACCCATCATGTCATTCACAGGATGCTCTTTCATGTCAGATCGCCTCTTTCTGTGATTTTACGCGGGGGCTTTGCTTTTTGATAAGCCCTCAAAAACTTCCATCCAAACCGCAGGGCAAAGCTGATAAGCTGACCCAGCCGCAGGGAAACGGCCGCATTGATATAAACGCTGGTAGCACCGGCGTTAAAATCTACCCCGGTGCGAATTTGAGGATCCTTGATCTCAAAATTCTGCTCAAGAAGGGGCCAAAGCATACCCACAGCCATGTTGGCATAGCCATAGGCCATGGCTGTCCTGGCCGCATCTCCCGCGGCAACGGTCAGCTCCAGGATCAGCCTGTCTATCTGGATCTTCCGCTTCAGCTCCCCCGCCGCCTCGCATACCAAGGGAAGAAACTGCTTCACCTGCTCCAGCGGGCCGCCACGCTCTGTCTCCGGCTCCTTCTCAGGCTTTTCCTTCTCGGGCTTTTGGCGTTTTGGAGCGCTCTCCTTCTTTTTCTTTTCTCTGGGATAAACCTGGAAGGAAAAAAGGCCAAAGCGAAGGTGGACACATATCCCCTCCTGGCTGTATTTGATCTCTCCCCCCAGCCGCGCCATGCCCAAAAGGATCAGAAGGAAAACCACTCCGGCCAGAATTTTCAGCCCGGTCATTCCTCGGTCTCCACTGGCTCACTGGCCGAGAAGCTCCCTTCAGCTGCGGCCTCCTGTTCCGCCAGCTCCCGGGCGGCGGCCTCCAGCTCCTCATCGGTGATGGGCAGCTCCTCTTCCTCCCCACTCTCCTTCTGTAACCGGCTCCTTTCCTCCGCCTCCTGGAGCCGGGTGATATTCTCCTGCATATCCAAAGTGAGCTGCTCATCCTCCGCCGAGGCATTGGGCAAATCCGGAAGCTCCTCCAGACTTCCAAGGCCGAAGGAGCGCAAAAAATTCTGGGTGGTTCGGTAGAGAATAGGCCGCCCCGGCACCGCCAGACGGCCGCACTCCTCAATAAGCTCCCGCTCTGTCAGAAGCCCTACAGTGTACGAGCTGTCCACTCCCCGTATCTGATCCACATAGGCCTTGGTGGTAGGCTGATAATATGCAATAATGGCCAGTACCTCCAGGGCAGGCTGGCTCAAACGGGCCGGCTTCCGGCTTTCAAATGCTTTTCGGATATAGTCTGCGTACTCCGGGGCAGAGCAGAGCTGATAGCAGCTCTCCAGCTTCACCAGCCGGATCCCCCGGCGCTCATAGCTGTACTGGTCGGCCAGCCGCTGGCACACCGCATCTGCGGTCTCCCGATCGATCTCCAGCGTCATGCACAGCCGTTCCACCCCCACCGGCTCTCCGGCGGCAAAAAGGATGCCCTCAATGGCGGATTCCACTTCCTTCAGTTCCATAGACGGCTCCCCCCTCTTTAGTATGTGTCGGCGGAGAACTCAAAGTCCTCGTCTCCACCGCCAATGCTGGTGACTGTACAATCTCTCTCAGTTCCCGCCAACCGAAGCCGTCTGGCCTTACAAAGCTCCAGTACCGCCAGAAAGGTAGCTACGATCTCCGAACGACTCCGGTTTCCATGGAACAGAGCGTGGAATCGGGTCACTCCAAACCGCTGAAGCCGCTCCAGGATCTCCCCCGCCTTGTCGCTGACCGGATAGGGTTCCCTTCCCACGATGCCCTCAAAGGCCGCCATGGGAGGCGGCAGGTGGTTGTCCACCCGCTCAAGGGCGGCGGACATAGCCCGCACCAGATCCTCCGGCTTGTGGCTGTATCGGTATACCTTGTTAACGGGCAGATGCTCCGGCACCTTGGTGATATAGTCCCGGCCAATGTCATACCGGTCGGAGAGCTGGGGCACCACCCCCTGGATACGGGCGTAGTTCTCATGCCTTTGGTGCTCCTCCAGAGAGGCGATGAGCTGATCCAGTTCACTGATGGCCTCCTCATCGTGGATGGACAAAAGCATCCGGCTCTTAATGAACATGAGTTGGGAGGCCATGATGATAAATTCACTGGCCACCTCCAGATCCATGGCCCGCCGCTTCTCGATCCAAGCCATGTACTGATCCAGAATGAGAGCGATCTGAATATCCTGTATCTCCATCTTGTTTTTGGCCAACAGGCTCAATATCAGATCCAGAGGACCGTTGAAATCCTCCATGCCATCGGTACGGGCGTGGACTACCTTTTCCAGATGATAGATGGGACTATCCAAGTCGTCTCACTCCCTCAGAAGCCGAAATAAATCTGTATCATCGGAAAAGGGAACCGGGTCAAGGCACACAGCCCACGGATCACCCACCCGATACAAAAGTCCAGAGGCCCGGAAAACACCCCAAGAACCGCCAGCAGTACCACAGCATACCGCACATATCTTTCATACCGAAGCATAACGCGGTAAAGCCTGTCCGGCAAAATAGCATAAAAGATCTTGGCCCCGTCCAGCGGTGGAATGGGGATCAGGTTGAACAGCCCCAAGCCCACGCTGAGCACTGCTGTATAGCACAAAAACAGCACCACATAGGCCCATACCTCTGAGGCAAAGCCAAGCGGGTATAGTAGAGAACCCATCCCTAAAATGACCGTGGCAAGCAAAAAATTGGACGCTGGCCCCGCCAGGGCAGTAAGCGCCATTCCCCGCTTGGGTTCCCTAAAGTAGCGGGGATCCACAGGCACTGGCTTGGCCCACCCCACATGAACCATCAGCATCATCAAAAGTCCAAACCCATCTATATGCTTGATGGGATTCAGGCTCAGCCGTCCCGCGTTTTTGGCAGTGGGATCCCCCAGCCGGTAGGCAATATACCCATGGGACAACTCGTGAACGGTAATACAAAACAGGGACGCCACGGCAGAAAACAGAAGCATCAGCAGCCCCTGCCAGTCCCAGACAATATGGAACACAGCCCCGCCCCCCAATTACATAGTCAAATTATTATATCAAATTTTTTCTTTCTGCACAAGAAAAAGAACGCTCCTTTCTCCCATATTTTCCTTCTGACAAATGATACGGACTTCAGGAGCCTCCTGAAGTCCGTACAGCAGGACAAATATTTCCTTTACACGATATGATTCCGAAGGATCCCAATTCCCTGGATCTCTATTTCCACGACGTCCC
The DNA here is from genome assembly GCA_022792495.1 of Oscillospiraceae bacterium. Classification (GTDB taxonomy): domain Bacteria; phylum Bacillota; class Clostridia; order Oscillospirales; family Oscillospiraceae; genus Vermiculatibacterium. The sequence goes on along the minus strand of JAAWBD010000084.1, from coordinate 4,961 downwards.
CCGGCTTCATGGGGCCAACGCCGGCGGGAGTTCCGGTGGTCACCACATCCCCGGGCTCCAGAGTCATGGAGGCGGTAATAAAGGCCATCAGCTGGGGCAGCTTGGTCATAAAAAACTCAGTATTTCCCTTCTGCCGAACCTCTCCATTGAGACGGGTCTCAATATCCACATGACCCCCGTCGATCTCATCTGTCACCAGAGGCCCAATGGGGCAGAAACCATCCATGCTCTTCCCCCGTGTCCACTGACCATCGCCATACTGGATATCCCGGGCAGTCACATCATTAAGACAGGTATAGCCCAGTATGTAATCCGCGAACCTCTCTGCCGTCACATTTTTCGCCCGCTTTTTTATCACAAAGGCAAGCTCTCCCTCATAATCCAACCGCTCTACAAAATCGGGGGCTTGAACCTTCCCCTCCGGATGGTTCAAGGTATTGGGAGCCTTAATAAATAGGATGGGCTTCTCGGGCACCGGGCCGCCGAATTCCTGTATATGGGCAAAATAATTCTTCCCGATGCAAACGATCTTGGTGGGCTCACAGGGGGCCAAGAGCTGACAATCCTGCAGGGATATGGCTTCACCATCATAACGAAGGGTTTCGAAGGGTGCTTGAGAGAGTGTACGAACCTTCTCCCCCTCCAAAACGCCCCAAACCGGAACCCCATCCCGCCAAATACGAACGTACTTCACAGCGCTCCCTCCAGGTGATCCAGAATCAACCTCAAAAGCTCCTCCCGCCCCGTTCCTTTCTCTGCTGAAAAGGGTATCAGCTTTACGCCTTCATCCAGCTCCAGCGTCTCCCGGATCAGTGTCAGGTTGGGCTCCAGCTCACTTTTTTTCAGCTTATCCAGCTTGTTGGCCACTACCGCCCACGGCCGGCCGGTAGACTTGAAATAGTCTGCCATTCCCTGGTCATCCACGGTGGGCTTGTGGCGGGCATCCACGATCAGGATCCCCAGGCTCATAAGACTGAGATCATCAAACCAGCTCTGGATAAGCCCTGCCCAGCGTTCCTTCTCCTGCCGGGATACCTTCGCGTAGCCATACCCCGGCAGATCCACCAGATAGAGCTTCTCATCAATACGGAAATAATTAATATGAGTGGTTTTCCCCGGTGCGGAGCCCACCCGGGCAAAATTTTTCCGGTTCAGCAAGCGGTTGATCACTGAGGACTTGCCCACATTGGAGCGGCCCGCAAAAGCGATCTGAGGCAGCGGATCCCGGGGGAAATCCTTGGGCCCCGCGGCAGAGCGGATAAACTCTGCCTTCTGTGTATTGAGGGTCATGGGACGCCTCCTATCGTTAAAAATGGAGCGGGGTCTCCCCCGCCCCGTCTATCGGCTTAAGACGCTGTATCCCGCATGGGCATCCGGCCCTGGGGCCTGGGCACCTCGCCCCCCAAGCGGGGACGATCGGTCTTTTCCCGATCCCGGGTCAGCTCGGGAGTGATCCCCTCTTTCACACTCTCCTCCGTGATGACCACCTTGGAGATGGTGGGGTCAGAGGGCACATCGTACATGGTACGGGTCATGACCTCCTCCAGCACCGCCCGGAGCCCTCGGGCCCCGATCCCCCGCTCCAAAGCCTTGTCCGCGGCAGCGGCCAGCGCTTCAGGCTGAAACTCCAGTCTCACATCATCGTATTCCATCAGCTTCTGATACTGGCGAACCAAGGCATTCTTGGGCTCGGTAAGGATGCGCACCAGCTGCTCCCGATTCAGGGAATTGAGAGAGGTCACCACCGGCAAACGGCCCACCAGCTCGGGAATGATCCCAAACTGCATCAGATCGTGGGGCTGAACCTGCGCAAAGAGCTCCCCAGTGTTCTGATCCTTCTTGCTATGAAGCTCCGCCCCAAAGCCCATACTCTTCTTATCCAGCCGTCTCTCAATGATCTTATCCAGGCCGTCAAAAGCGCCTCCACAAATGAAGAGGATATTCCGGGTGTCGATCTGGATAAACTCCTGATGCGGATGCTTCCGCCCTCCCTGGGGAGGTACGTTGGCCATGGTGCCCTCCAGGATCTTCAGAAGCGCCTGCTGAACGCCTTCGCCGGACACATCCCGGGTGATGGAGGTATTCTCGCTCTTCCGGGCGATCTTGTCCACCTCATCTACATAAATGATCCCCCGCTCCGCCAGCTCCACATCATAATCGGCAGCCTGCACCAGGCGAAGAAGGATGTTCTCCACATCATCGCCTACATAGCCCGCCTCAGTGAGGGTGGTGGCATCGGCGATGGCAAAGGGCACCTTTAGCACCTTGGCCAGAGTCTGGGCAAAGAGGGTCTTTCCGCAGCCTGTGGGGCCGATGAGCAGGATATTGCTCTTCTGCAGCTCCACATCCTCTCCCCCGCCAAAATAAATGCGCTTATAGTGGTTGTATACCGCCACCGAAAGAGCCACCTTGGCTTCCTCCTGGCCGATGATATACTGATCCAACACCTTGTGGATCTCCTTGGGCGTAGGGATCGCGTCAGGCGCGCCGGTCTCAAAGGCGCCGGGCTGATCCTGCGCATCCTCCAAAATGGACATGCACAGGTTGACGCATTCGTTGCAGATATATGCTCCCGGACCGGCGATGATCCGCGAGACCTGCTCCTGATGCTTGCCGCAGAAGGAACAGCGGACAGATTTGTGTTCGTCGTTTTTCGGCATATGGGTCTCCTCCGTGGTGAGGTTATTTGAGGCGCAAAAGAGCGGGGCTCCGGCCCCGCTCCCTGCGGTTTTTAACGCTGGTAAATGACCTTATCGATCAGACCAAACGCCTTGGCTTCCTCAGCGGACATAAAGTTATCCCGCTCACAGGCAGCGGTGACCTCCTCCAAGCTCCTGCCGGTATTCTCCGCCAGGATCTGGTTCATCCGCTTCTTGATCGTCTCCAGCCGCTTCAGATGGATGGCCATATCGGTGATCTGTCCCTGGGTGCCGGCGGAGGGCTGATGGATCATGATCTCTGCATTGGGCAGAGCCAAGCGCTTCCCCTTGGTGCCCGCAGATAGAAGAAACGCTCCCATGGAAGCCGCCAAGCCTACGCAGATAGTGGACACGTCGCACTTGATATACTGCATGGTGTCGTAGATAGCCATGCCATCGGTGACAGAGCCACCAGGGCTATTGATGTAGAACTGGATCTCCTTATCCGGATCCTGGGCCTCCAGATAGAGAAGCTGGGCCACCACAAGGCTGGCGGTGGTGGCGTTCACTTCCTCCCCGAGAAAGATGATACGGTCGTTGAGCAGCCGGGAAAAGATGTCATAGGAGCGCTCCCCACGGCTGGTCTGCTCCACTACATAAGGGACTAAACTCATAATGCAAGAACTCCTTTTACCGAATTGACACAGGGAAAATACCCGCACACATTCCAGTATTCCCCGCCGTTCATCCCATCATTCCTCAGTCTTGGCTTTCTTAGTGGTCTTTTTGGCGGCGGGCTTCTTCTCTTCTGTTTTGGCCTCTGTCTTTTTCGTGGCAGGCTTCTTGGCGGCAGACTTTTTCTCCTCCGCCTTGGCCTCCTCCTTCTCCACCTTTTTGGCGGGGGCCCTCTTTGCCGGAGCCTTCCCCACCTTGGCAGAGTCGAAGATCACCTTCGCAGCCTTTCGGTTCATCAGATCCTTCTTCAGATCCTCCAACGGAACGACCTTTTTGACCTCCTCCGCCTTCATACCATACTGGTCGGCCAGCCGCTGGCACTCCTCACCAATCTCTGTCTCGGCTACCTCCAGCTTCTCCGCCTCGGAGATAGCGGCCAGAGCCAGATCGGTCTTGACCTGACGGAGGGCACCCTCCATGGCCTGGGCCTTCAGGATATCTACAGTCATGCCGGTCATGGCCAGATACTGCTCAAAGGGGATCCCCTGGCTGGTGATCCGCTGGCTGTAATCCTCCAGCATGCGCTCCGCCCGGGCCTCCACCATGGGGTCGGGGATCTCCACCGTCATGTCCGCAGTGACCTGATCCAGCAGCGCCTCCTCAAAGGCGTCCTGAGCCTGGTGCTCCAGGCGGTGAGCCAGCTTGTTGCCCAGATCCTTACGCAGCTCGGCCAGAGTCTCAAACTCAGAGACGTCCTTGGCAAACTCATCGTCCAGCTTGGGCTCTACCCGCTCCTTGACAGCGTGAACCTTCACCTTGAAGGTAGCCTCCTTGCCGGCCAGCTCCTGGGCGCCATAATCCTCCGGGAAGGTGACTACCACATCCTTCTCCGCCTCGGCCTTCACCCCTACAAGCTGATCCTCAAACCCGGGGATAAAGCTACCAGAGCCCAACTCCAAATCATGGTTCTCCCCCTTGCCGCCGTCAAAGGCCTTGCCGTCCATAAAGCCCTCGAAGTCGATGGTGACGGTGTCGCCCTTCTTGGCCTTCCGCTCCACATCCACCATCCGGGTAGCCCGCAGAATAAAGGGCTTCAGCTCCCCGTCGATATCCTTCTCGGTGACCTTCACCTCATCCTTGGGCGCGGTAAGTCCCTTGTACTTGCCCAGCTTCACCTCGGGGCGCACCGCCACGGTGGCCTTGAAGGTAAAGCCATTCTTGTCCAGCTCCAGAAGTTCCACCTCGGGGTAGGCCACCGTGTCCAGCTTCTCCCGCTCCACAGCCTGGGCAAACAGATCAGGATACACCTCGTTGACGGCATCCTCATAAAACACCTGCGCACCGTACATGGTCTCGATCATCTTCCGGGGAGCGTGTCCCTTACGGAAGCCAGGAACTGTGATACGGCCCCGCTGCTTCTTATAGACCTTATCGATGGCAGCCTCAAACTCCTGGGCATCGGCTTCGATGGTCAGGGCCACCATGCTCTTTTCCAGCTTTTCCACATTCTTTACTTTCATTTTCGTACTTCCTCCTGTCGGCGCCGGCTCCGCGCTTTTTCTCTCAGCCGGCGGCGCCATGCGATATCCTGTTTATTGTATCAGGGATAGCTTCATTTTTCCAGTCTTTTTTCCAGATTTTCCGGAA
>JAAWBD010000083.1 GCA_022792495.1 Oscillospiraceae bacterium | reverse complement strand
GGAAAGCTCCTTCAGCTTCTCCTTGTGGGTCACCCCGAACCGCTGCTCCTCATCCACCACCAGCAGTCCCAGGTTCTTGAACTTCACGTCCTTCTGCAAAAGCCGGTGGGTGCCGATCAGCAGATCCACCCCCCCCTCGGCCACCCTCCGGAGGGTCTCCCTCATCTGGGCGGGGGTGCGGAACCGGGAGATGACCTCCACCTCCACGGGATACTTGGAAAACCGCCGCTTGGCGGTCAGGTAGTGCTGCCGGGCCAGCACCGTGGTGGGCACCAGGATGGCGGCCTGCTTGCCGTCCAGCACACACTTCATAATGGCCCGGAAGGCCACCTCGGTCTTGCCGTAGCCCACATCCCCGCAGAGGAGCCGGTCCATGGGCCGGTTCTGCTCCATGTCCCGCTTGATCTCGGCGATGCACCGCAGCTGATCCTCGGTCTCGGTGTACTCAAACTCCTCCTCAAACTCCTTCTGCCAGGGGGAGTCGGGGGAGAAGGCAAAGCCCGGCTGCCTCTGCCGCTGGGCGTAGAGCTGGATCAGCCCCTTGGCCAGATCCTGTACCGCCTTCTTGGCCTTGGACTTCTGCCGCTCCCAGTCCCCGCCTCCCAGGCGGGAAAGCTTCTTGGTCTCGTTGGCCTCCTCCCCTCCGCCGATGTACTTGCTCACCATGTCCAGCTGGGTGGCGGGGACATAGAGGGCGTCGGCCCCGGCGTAGGCGATCTTCACGTAATCCTTTTCGACCCCGTCCACCGGCATCTTCACCATGCCCTGGTACCGGCCGATGCCATACTGCTGGTGGACCACCAGATCCCCCACGTTCAGGTCGGCGTAGGACTTCAGCTTCTCCCGGTTGGTGGGGGCCTTGGGCTTTTTCTTTTTCATCGGGGCGGCGGAGCCCTCGGTGAGGACGGCCAGCCTCAGTCCCGGCCACTCCATCCCCGCGGACAGCCCCCCGCAGGTGATCACCGCCTGCCCCGGCCGGGGCAGGGAGGCAAGCTTGAAATCCACCGCCGAGCGCACATTCTGCTCCCGCAGCAGGGTCTGGAGGTTCAGGCACCGCTGCTCGCTGCCCGCCAGTACCACGACGGAAAACCCGGCGGTGAGGTAGTGGGAAAGGTCGCTGACTGCGGTCTCCAGGCTGACGCCATAGGCCGAGAGCTGCTTGGCGGTAACGCTGAGCAGCTGCCGGGGCTTCTGGGGGTATTGGGCGTGGGGAAAGGCGTCCAGATAGGCCGTCGGCCAGCCCTCCAGAAGGGAGGTCAGCTCCTCCCCCGTAAGGCACAGCCGCCCCAGCTCCGGGAGGAGGAAGCCGCTCTCCCCAAGGACGGTCACGTCCTCATTAAGCTGCCACACATAGTTTTTACACCGTTCCATAAACCGGGGACTGTCGCTGATAAGGACGGCGGCGTCCTGGGGCAGATAGTCCGCCGCCGTGGCCATCTTGGGATAGATAAGGGCCAGATACCGGTCGATGGCGGGGAAGGAGAGGCCGTTTTCCAGCTGCTCCTTGTCCTGGGCCAGGGTCACCAGCAGCTGGTCGGGGCAGCCGCCCTTTTTGACCGCGGCGGCCAGCCGCTGATCCAGGGCCCGGGCCAGGCCCGCCGTCCCCCCGGGGGCAAACTGGGGCAGCACCTCGGCGGCGGGGAGGATCCGGCATTCCTCCAGCTGCTCCACCCGCCGTTGGCTGGAGATGTCGAACAGCCCCATGGAGTCCACGTCATCCCCAAAAAATTCCATCCGTACCGGCAGGGGATGGGCGGGGGAGAAGAAGTCCAGGATCCCTCCCCGCAGGGCAAACTGCCCCACGCCCTCCACCTGGTCACACCGGGAATACCCTGCGGCGGTAAGGGCTTCGGCCAGCTCGCCCAGGTCGTACCGCTGCCCCATGGTCAGCGTCCGCCCCGCCTGCTCCAGCAGCTCCCGGGGCATGGTCCGCTGAAGGAGGGCCTCCGCCGGGGCCGCCAGGAAGGGAACCTCCCCCTGGCTCAGGGCCCAGAAGGTTTTCAGCCGCAAATGCTCCCACTGGCGGGAGACCACGGCGGCGTTGTGAAAGGTAAACTCCCGCCCGGGCAGGGTCCAGACCTCCTCCCCGGTGAGGGCGCGCAGATCTCCCGCCAGCCGCTGGCACTCCCCCTCGTCGGCGCAGAGCAGCACCACCGGCCGGCCCGACTGCCGCCGGAGGGCGGCGGCAAAATAGGCCCGGTGGATGGGGGACAGCCCGCTGACCGCGGCGGGGGACGCCCCGTTGTCCAGGGCGGCGCAGAGCTGCTGGAATTCAGAAAGCCGGGGCAGGGCGGAAAGAAGCTGTTCCATAGAAAAACCTCCCAAAAGCGGGACAAAAATAGTGACAAAAGGGTAACAAAAAATGACAAAATAGTTACAAGGCGCCCCTCTCACACAGAGACGCCGAAAGCCCCCGTCCCGAAAGGGGGAGGGGGGTAAGCCAGATAAGTATACCCCGTTTCCCGGGACAGGTCAAGAAAAAAGAGCCCGGCCCCGGGGCAAAAAAACAGTTGCCGCCCGCCGAAAGCTATGATAGGATGTGCTACAAGAAAAAAGGGCGGGGAGAGAGGAAAAAACAAGAGGGGAGAAGGGGAGTTATGGGTCGGCTGTATAAGCCCAACGAGTTTTACGAGACGACGGGGGTTTCCAGGGAAACCCTGCGGCACTATGTGGAGAAGGGATTGCTGTATCCCGCGGAGACCACGGAGAAGGGTTATGCCCTCTACGGCGAGCGGGAGGTGATGCAGATGATGCTCCTGCGCTACTACCGCAGCTGCAATATGACGGTGGAGGAGGTGCGGGATCTGCTGTGGAGCAAGGACATGCCCGACCAGATCCAGGAGCTGGACAGGGCGGCGGAGAGCCTGGAGGAGCAGATCCGGGAGCTGGAACGGCAGCGGAAGCTGCTGCTCCGGCGCCGGCGGCTGGTGTGGGAGTCCCGGCAGAATCTGAACCAGACCTTTTTCCACGCCCCGGGGCGGGAGATGTTCCTGCTGAACATGGAGGAGGCCCGGCAGAGCCGGGAGGGGGAGAGGGCCATCCACACAATGGCGGCCCGGTTCCCTGAGGGGCACATCAGCCTGATGGGGCGGGTGGAGGACTTTCTGGCCCGGCGGCCCATGCCCATCCGGCTGGGGTATGGGGCCTCCCGCCGGGAGAATCTGGAGGGGCTGGAGCTGTCGCTATTCCACCACATCCCCGCCCAGCCCGCCCTGGTGACCCGGGTGCGGGTGGCCGACCCGCTGCTGCTGGAGCCTGGGGATCTCCAGCCCCTCTACGACGAGGTGGAGCGGCGGGGCTACGCCGTGAGGGACGGGATCTACGGCCATTTGCTGAGCATGGAGCGGGTGGGGGAGAAATTTTTTTACTACATCACCATGCGGGTACACGTGGAAAAAGCATAGCAAAAACAGGGGAAAACCAGGGGAAAACCAGGGCGTCCGGCACTCCGGGCGCCCTGGTTTTTGCCGATAGGCGCCATATTTTTGTCAAGGGGGGTTGACTTGGGGGTTACCGCCAGGTTTAGAGTGGGGAGGAAGAGCTCCCCGAGGGGGAAAGGATCTTATCAGAAAAAGGAGAGATCGAGTATGAGGAAACGGATCACCGCCCTGGCCCTAGCCTGCGCCATGGCTCTGGGCACTACCGCCCTGGCCGCCGGGGTGGAGAGGACGATCACGGTCACCCCCATGGAGATGACCGTCAACGGACAGAGGGTCGCCCCCACCGGCTCCAACGGAGCCGCCGGGGAGGTGTTCGCCGCCCAGGGGATCACCTATGCCCCGGTGCGCTACCTGTGCGAGCTGCTGGGCATTGAGGTGGACTGGGACAGAGAGGAGCCCGGGGTCATCCGGCTGACGGGGGATGTGGAGCTTCCCGCCGGGGCCGCCGGGGTGAAGGACGGCACCTACACCGCCCAGGCCCAGGGCTTTGCCGGGCCGGTGACCGTGTGGGTCACCGTGGAGGACGGGGCCATCGCCGCCGTGGAGGCCCAGGGGCTCCAGGAGACTCCGGGGAAGGGGAGCGTGGCCATCGACCAGCTGCCCGGAAGGATAGTGGCGGCCAACGGCACCCAGGTGGACGGGGTGGCGGGGGCCACTATCACCAGCGACGGGGTAAAGGCGGCGGTGGAGAAGGCCCTGGCCGACCAAGTCTCCGGCACCGCCCCCCTCCGGGAGGCAGAGATCAGCTACAAGGCGGGGACTTACACCGGAAGGGCTTTGGCTTCCACAGCTATGTCACAGTGGAGACCGTGTTCTCCGACAAGGCCATTGAGGCGGTGACCGTCACCGACAACGCCGGGGAGACCCCCTACCTTCGGGATCTGTGCGCCCAGAAGATCCCGGCGGAGATCGTGGATCACCAGAGCCTGAACGTGGACGTGGTCACCGGGGCTACCTGGGGCAGCGAGGCCATTCTCACCGCGGTGGCCCAGTGCGTGGAGCAGGCCGCCGGGGCCGAGGCCGTCACCGCCCTGAAGGGAGTAAGGCCCGCCGGGGTGGAGGCCGAGGACGAGAGCTACGAGGGCTTTGACCTCTGCGTGGTGGGCGGCGGCGGCTCCGGGGTCATCGCGGCGGCTGCCGCCATGGGCCGGGGGCTGAAGGTCATCGTGCTGGAGGCAGCCGACCGGTTCGGCGGGGTCAGCGAGATCGCCGGAGGGGGAACCTTGGCCATCGGTACCCAGATCCAGCAGGGGGCGGGCCAGGCTGGCGGAAAGGACGCGTACGCCGAGGCGGGCACCACGGTGGAGGAGGTCTATGACCGGTTTGTCCAGGAGTATCTGGACTCCACCCACTATCAGGCCAGCCGGCTGCTCATCAAGAACTTTCTCACCGCCAGCGGCCAGGCGGCTGATTTCCTGACGGAGAAGGGTATGAGCTTCACTGCCAACGGGGTCAGCGGCATCCGCTACTCCCCCCAGGGCACCCGGTTCGGGGTGCTGATGGACAGCCTGATGAAGGAGGGGGCGGTGGCCCTCACCGGAACCAGGGCCACCAAGCTCCTCACCGATAACAATGGTGTGGTAAACGGGGTGGTGGCCACCAACGCCACCGGAGGGACCACCACCGTCCGGGCCAAGGCGGTGATCCTGGCCACGGGAGGCATGTCCAACAACACGGAGATGATGGAGGAATACCTGGGCGATTACAGCGAGGAGTACATGAACTGGGGTGGCTCCACCGCCAACGGCGACGGGGTGCGCATGGCCTGGGAGATCGGCGCGGCCAAGGGCCGGGTGGGCTCCCAGAGCCACAACGAGGGGCTCCCCCTGGAGCTTCACAGCCTGTTTGACATGGACATCACCACCGGAAACTGCCTTTACGCCAACCTGGCCTACGAGCCCATGCTCCGGGTGAACCGGGACACGGGGCGGCGGATCTCCGACGAGGGGGTCATCTATACCCCCCACTACCACGGCAACGTGAGCATGATGTCCCGGGGAGCCATGGTGATCCTGGATCAGGCCACCATGGATTCCCTGATGGAGAATGGCTCCCAGACCCGGCCCTGGCGGTCAAAGCTCTATCAGGAGCCCATGAAGGAGCCGGACTACACGGGCCTGAACCTGCAGGAGCAGGTGGACAAGGTGGTGGAGGCGGGCTATGCTTTCCGGGCGGAGAGCCTGGAGGAGCTGGCGAGCCAGATGGGTGTGGATGCCACGGTTTTGAAAAATGAAGTGGACAAGTACAACCGGGCGGTGGAGACCAAGGTGGATCCGGAATATGACCGGGATCCGGCCAGCCTGGTATACCCCATTGAGAAGGGGCCCTTCTATGCCCTGGAGACCCGGATCCGGAACCTGGGCACCTACGGGGGACTGATCACCGACGAGACCCTGGCGGTCTACGGCGAGGATGGCCGCGTGATCCCCGGCCTCTATGCCGCAGGCTTTGACGCCCTGGAGTGGATCGGCACATCCTATTTTGTGGACACCACCACCCTGGGATGGATGACCGCCTCGGGCTATATGGCGGGCAACAGCGTGGTGGAGTATGTAAAATAAGATATCTTCCTTTTCTCCTTACACCAAGGGGGGCTCCGGCTGTGTGAAGGCTGGGGCCCCTTTTGGTATGCAGGGGGGGATATGGGACGGCCCGCTGGCGCGGGGGGGATGGTATTGGTATTGCGGCCTGGAGAGGCTGTTTGGGGCCCTCTATCGAGTGGGAGTTGTCGTTGGTGGATTGTTCCTCTATTTTCACTGAGTGGTCTGGGGGACTATTCTTTGCCGCCAAAGAATAGCCCCCCAGGCCCCCCAAGAAACCGCCCGAGGGGGAGAGCTTCGATTCTCTCCCCCTCGGGGCTCCCCCTCTCAACGACCAAAGAGGGGCCGCCGCAGCGGCCCCTCTTTGGAAACTCCTCTTGGCTGCTTTGCTGTTTGAAAGCTTACCCCCGCGGCTTACTTCGTCACGCCGTGGGGGTTCGGGACGGTAGTGTTTTATCCTTTCGTGTTCTTGCCCCCAAAGTCCTAAGGGCAAGGTCAAGGGCCGTGGACGGTAGAGCGTTCAGGTTTACAAGGAGAGGATCCAGGCTCGGGGCTGAGTAGGATGGAGGCGGCGTTATTTCAGCGATGTTTCTTTCTGTGTTCCTCTAACGTACGCACGGGTGCGGGGCAAATGGGATAAATCTCGTAAAGACGTTAGAGCCGAGCTTGAGTACACTTGGTCTTGACCTTAGGGCTTTCTTGGGGGGCGTGGGGGGCTATTCTTTGGCCCGACAAAGAATAGTCCCCCACTTCACCCAGTGAAAGGTTTGATCACATCCTCCAACCAAACGGTACCGCCTGTCATACCTGACGGGGGGACGAGGATCAGAAGCCCTGCTGGGCCCAGAGCTGGGCGGCCTGGGTGCGGGCGTGGAGTTTGTTGCCGTGGGTGAGGACGTAGCTTAGGTGCTCCTGGGCGGCGGGATTGTCCCGGCGGGCCAGGGCGCACTGGGCCAGGGCCAGGTGGAGCTCCACCTGATCCTTGGGGGTTTTGGCCAGGGCGAGGAGCTCCTGGAGCTCTGTCTCGACCTCCGGGGTGAGGACCTGGGTCTGGAGGCGGAGGAGGAGGTGGTGCTGGCGCAGGCTCCGGCGGACGGCGTCCCAGAGGGCGGCGGTCTGGGGGGTGGGAGCTTGGCCGGAGGCGGAGAGGAGCGCCTCCGCCTGGGACAGGCAGGGGGCCATCTCCTGATACCGCCCCAGCTCATAGAGGGCGGCGGAGCGGTTGAGCCAGAGGATGGCGGCGGCCTCTCCGGTCAGGGGGAGGGAGGAGGCTGCATCCAGGTGCTCCAGAGCCTGGGAAAAGCGGCCCAGGGAGATGAGGGCGGCGGCTGCGTTGATGTGAAAGTTGGCGAGGGCCCTCTTGGCGGAGGTGCGCCGGCTCTGCCGGTAGAGGTGGATGCTGTCCAGGCTGTGGGTCAGAAGGGGGGAGGGGTCGCCCTCGTTCCAGGAGCGCAGAGAGGCGGCGCTGAGGTGGAGGGTGATGGGGATATAGAAAAGGAGGGCGAGGAGGACGGGGAGGAGGGCCGCCACAAGCTCGGTATAGAGCAGGTGGTGGGGAAAGAGACCCAGGCGGAAAACGGCCAGGAGGGCGGGGAGGAGGAAGAGGAGATAGAAAAGGAAGGGGTGGCGGTAGATATGGCGGAGCATGGGGAGACCTCCTTTTTGGTGGGAAGGATGGGGAGTCAGTTGAACTTGCTCATGGCGGCCTGGGGGCCCTCCTTGATATAGCACTCCACCGCCTGGGCGGCGCGCTTGACGGCGTCGTCGACGGCCTTGCGGTCCTCCCCCTGGGGCTTGCCCAGGACCCAGTCGGCCATGTCGTAGTCGGGGTGGGGTTTGCCCCCCACCCCCAGGCGGATCCGGGGGAACTGGTCGGAGTGGAGGTGGGCGATGATGTTTTTCAGGCCGTTGTGGCCCCCGGCGGAGCCGCTTTGGCGGATCCGGAGCTTGCCGGGGGGGAGGGAGACCTCGTCGGAGAGGACAATGATACGCTCCGGGGGGATCTTGTAGAAGGCGGCGGCGGGGGCCACGGCCTCCCCGGAGAGGTTCATATAGGTGACGGGCTTCATGAGGAGCACTGTCTGGCCCCCCAGGGAGGCGGTGTTGGTAAGGGCCTTGAATTTCAGGCGCTGGACGGGGATGTCCAGATGGTCGGCGATCTGGTCGATAACGTCGAAGCCCACATTGTGGCGGGTGTGCTCGTACTGGCCGCCCATGTTGCCAAGGCCCACCACCAGCCAGGATACGGGGCCCTTGGATTTGTTGAAGAGGAACATGATATACACCCCTTTGGGAGTTAAAAGTGAAAAATGAAAAGGGATGGAGCTGTGACCGCCGGAGGCTATAGTCTGGCGGAGCCGGATAGGATGATTTTTCACTTATATGTTTTTGAGAAGAAAAACGGGGCAGGGCACCGCCCTGCCCCGTGGGGGAGAAGTCGCTTAGTTGAACAGCTTGGAGACCGAGACCTCCTGGTAGATGCGGTCGATGGCGTCGGCGAAGAGGTCGGCTACCGTCAGGTATTTGATCTTGCTGCTCTGCTTGGCACGGTCGGTGGCGGGGATGGTGTCCAGGAATACCAGCTCCTGGATGGGGCTTTTTTCGATAAGGTCATAGGCGGGGCCGGAGAGGACGCCGTGGCTGGCGCAGGCGTTGACGCTCACCGCGCCGCCGATGTTGACCAGGGCCTCGGCCGCGTGGCAGAGGGAGCCGGCGGTGTCCACCATGTCGTCAAAGAGGATGACCTGCTTGCCCTGAACCTCGCCGATGATGTTCATGACTTCGGAGGAGTTGGCCTTCTGGCGGCGCTTATCCACGATGGCCAGGGGGAAGCCCAGCTTCTGGGCGAAGGCACGGGCCCGGCCTACGCTGCCCACGTCGGGGGAGACCACGATGGTGTTCTCCTCCTGGCCCAGGAATTTGTCGTGGAAGTAGTGGGCGAAGATGGGGGAACCCAGCATGTTGTCCACGGGGATATCGAAGAAGCCCTGGATCTGGGAGGCGTGGAGATCCATGGTGAGGACGCGGTCGGCCCCGGCGGCGGTGATCATATTGGCCACCAGCTTGGCGGAGATGGGATCCCGGGGCTTGGTTTTCCGGTCCTGGCGGGCGTAGCCGAAGTAGGGCATGACCGCGGTGATCCGGCCGGCGGAGGCCCGCTTGAAGGCATCGATCATGATGAGAAGCTCCATCAGGTTGTCATTCACCGGGCCGCAGGTGGACTGCACCACGAACACGTCGGAGCCGCGGACGGTCTCGTAGATGGAGCAGAAGTTTTCGCCATCGGAGAAGCGGCCGGATTCCGCGTCCCCCAGCTGGGTGCCCAGGCGGTCGCAGATGGCCTGGGCCAGGGCCCGGTTAGAATTGCCTGAAAAAATTTTGATGTCCTTTCCGTGCGCGATCATAGTCTCCATCCTCTCAATTCTTTTGTATTTCTGCTTTTATTCTCCAGGGAAACAGGTGGGGCGGGTTATTTTTTGCGGCGTTTTTTGACCCAATTTTTTTTGTTGGTCTGACGATCCCGGGCGATGGCCAGGGAGTCGGGGGGCACGTCCTCGGTAATGGTGCTGCCGGCGGCGGTGTAGGCCCCCTCCCCCACGGTGACGGGGGCCACCAGATTGGTGTTGCAGCCGATGAAGGCATGGTCGCCGATGGTGGTGCGGAATTTCTTTTCCCCATCGTAGTTCACGGTAACGGTGCCGCAGCCAAAGTTCACCCCGCCGCCCACGTCGGAGTCGCCCACGTAGGTCAGGTGGGAGATCTTGGTGCCGTCCCCCACGGTGGAGTTTTTCAGCTCGACGAAGTCGCCCACCTTCACCCCCTTGCCCACATGGCAGTTGGGGCGGACATAGGCGAAGGGCCCCACCACGGTATCGTCGTCCACGGTGGACTCGTTGAGCTGGGAGGCGTTGACGGTGACCCCGTCCCCCAGGACGCAGTCCCGGATCATGGAATGGGGGCCCAGGACGCAGTTTTTACCGGCCCGGGTACGGCCCCGGAGAATGACGCCGGGGAGAAGGAGGGAGCCCTCCCCCACCGTGACGGCGGGGCCCACGTATGTATGGTCGGCGTCCATCACCCGGACTCCGGCGGCCAGGAGCCGCTCTACGCTGAGGGCGCGGGCCAGGGGCTCCAGGGTGGCGCAGCGGTAGGCCAGGTCGTTCTTCAGGGGGAGGATGCGGCCCTGGAAGGGCTTGGGATCCCCCAGGGCGGAGAGGGCGTCCTTCAGCTCCCGGCCATCCTTCAGGGCGGAGGCCAGGGCGGAGCCCCGGAGGGTGTAGACGCTTTTGGGAGGCTCCCGGCCGGGGAGAGAGAAAGCGCAGCCCTCGGGGGCCAGGAGGATGGGGGCGGTGACCACCGTCACAGGACCGGGATTTTGGGACAAAAATTCCGCCATACGGGAGGGAACATCCGGATCCCCGGTGGATACAAAGACAGTATCCTGGGGAAAGCAGGCCGCGGCGGCGGGGCGGCAGCCCTCGTCACAGACGACAAAAAAGTGTTCCACACCGGAATGGCGGAGAGTTTCGGACAGCCAGAGAGCTGCCGGATCAAAGAGAACGTCCTGGAGGAACAGGGAGGAGCCCTGCTCCTCTCCGGTCAGAAAAAGGATCGCACCGGAATTTTCCATGGGCAATCACCTCAGGTTAACGGCCGAAGCCGGAAATATTCTTACAAAAAACATTATAACAGAGGAGGAAGAAAAATGCAAAGAAAATAAAAGGAAAAAACCCCCGGTTCAGGGGGGAATTTTCGGTAAATATTGCAAAAAAGGAGGAAGGCGGGCGCCGGCTCCGCCGGATCCCGCCATGTGGGCGCCGCCCCTGTCCTGCCCGGGGGCTGCGGGCAGGGTTTAGCCCCCTGGCTTTTACGCGGCCAGGACGGCCCGGAGCTTCATCCGCTTGAATAGCTGAACCACCTCCGCGGTGGCGCAGAGCTTGTCGGCCAGGCTGACCACCCAGGCCTCCCGGCTGCGGGGAAGGTGGAGGGCCAGGGGCCACATGTGGGCCAGGATAATGTTCCGCTCCAGCTTGCTGAGGTGGGTCAGGCCCATGGCGTTGCGCAGGGCGAACACCGGGTGGTCGAAGCACTGGAGGCCGGGGTGGGCGCTCTGGTCGTTCCAGCGGTAAAGGTACAGGTCATGAAGCAGGCCGGCCCGGGCGCAGGAGCGGTAGTTTAGGCCCCAGCGGCGGGCCAGGCGGAAGGCCACATAGGACACGAACACGGAATGCTCGTAGCAGTTGACCCCGGGGTGGTGGGGCAGGGAACGCATAGACTGGACCTGGGGGGAGTCCATCAGATCCTCCAGGCAGTCCTGGAAGGCCAGCCAGTTGGGACGGTCGATGAGGCGCATGGCGGTACCCCTTTCCAATTGAAATGAGGGAGAGGCGGGGCGTTGAAGTCCGGGAGACCGGTTTTTCCACCTTATTATAGCGGCTCCTTTTTTGTTTGTCACGAGAAAAAAGAAAAAACACCGAAAAACGTAAGGATTTCGTAAGAGTTATCCCCTTGATTCCCCGGGAAGAACTGGATATACTTACTGTACCAATTGGGTTAATACAGTTTTGAGGATGGGCGCGGGAGGCCGCGCCGGAAGGGAGCGGGCATGATCAGTCTCAACTACCGGGACGCTCGGCCCATATACGAGCAGGTGAGGGACGGACTGCGGCATCTGGTGATCACCGGAGCCATTGCCGAGGGGGAGCGGTTTCCCTCGGTGCGGGCCCTGGCGGCCAGCCTGGCCATCAATCCCAACACCATACAGCGGGCTTACGCCGCACTGGAGGAGGAGGGGTATCTGGCCTCTGAGCCGGGGCGGGGAGCCTTTGCCGCCCGGGGAACCGGAGGAGAGAACCACCGGAGGGAGGAGCTGCTGCGGCAGTTTGACGCCTCCGCCCGGGAGCTGGTATTTCTGGGGATGACCCTGGAGGAGCTGGCCGAGCGGGTGGGAATGGCAGGAAGCGGAACGGAGAAGGGAGGGGACGCGGTATGATCGAGGTACAGGCGGTGAGCAAGGCCTTTGACGGATTTCAGGCGCTGGATCAGCTGACCATGACGGTGCCCGCGGGATCCATCTATGGTCTGGTGGGGCCCAACGGGGCGGGAAAGTCCACCATTCTGCGGCATATTACCGGGGTCTATCAGCAGGACAGTGGGCTGGTGCTGGTGGACGGGCAGACGGTGTATGAGAATCCGGCGGTGAAGGAGAGGATCGCCGACATCCCCGACGACCTTTACTACTTCGGCTCCGCCTCCACCCGGGATATGGCCCGGTTTTACAAGGGGTTTTACCCCAAGTTTGACCAGAAGCGGTACGAGGCCCTG
>JAAWBD010000112.1 GCA_022792495.1 Oscillospiraceae bacterium | reverse complement strand
GTCTCCTTGGAGGAGTTGACCTGGATGTCGGTGACGGCGGTATCGCTGAAGGTCACGTCCAGGGCCAGCTCGGCGTTATAGCCGGCGGCGGTGCCGGTGTAGGTTCCGGCGGTAAAGCTGAGGGGGCTGTTGTCGGTGCTGCCCTCGCCCTTGGCGGCGGCCAGGGCGGCAGCGGCGGCCTCCTTCACGGCGTCAGAGGTGAGGGTGGCGCCGGTGACGCCGTCGATCTCGGCGCTCTGGGCCTCCTTCACCTGCTTGGCCAGCTCCTCCAGGGCGGCGCCGCCCACGGTGGGGGTCTCCTGCTCCCCGGCGATGGACACGTCGGTGATGGCGTTGGCGTCCACAGTGAGGGACACGGTCACCGTTCCGCCGTAGCCCTGGGCGCTGCCCTCATAGGTGCCGGGAGTGTAGATCCCGGCGGCGTCGGGCTCCTTGCTCTGGCAGGCTGCCACGGACAGAGCCATGACCAGCGCCAGGGAAAGGGCTGTGATTCTCTTCTTCATTTGGAATCCTCCTTTTATCCTTTTAGAACCATTGTCAGAGCACGGCCGGCGGTGGGCTCGTCCGCCTTCGACCCATTTCGCCGAACCATGTTCACCGAGGGTATCATAGTATATTGTGAGGAAGTTGTCAATATGAAAAATGGGGAATTTTCCCGATAGATCCAAAAAGGAAAAGGCCGCCCCTGAGGGCGGCCTTTTTCGCCGAAAAACTCAGGCGGAGCAGGCGAGGAGCCGGATCAGGGCCCCCAGCTTTCGGCAGCCCTCGTCCACAATATCCATATCTCCATCCCGGTAGCACCACAAGACCAGGAGCCCATGGAAGGCCGCGGAATAGAGCCAGAAGAATTCCTCCTCGCCCATGGAGGAGGTGAACTCTCCGGTGGCGCGGCCCCGGCGCAGGATCCGGAATATGATCTCCTTCCGGAGCTGGATGCCGTGGTTCAGATCCCCCACGTCAGGGGCCTCCATCATGCCCGTGAGGATGGTCCGGGCCTGGGCGAAGCCCTGATCCCGGATGCACTCCATCGTAAGGCGGACATAGTCGGCGTAGAGCTGCCCGGCAGGCTTGGAGAAATCCAGCTCCTGGGCGGAGCGGTAGACCTTCTCGTTACGCCGCCGGGACATGAGGGCTACGAGCTCCCGCTTGGCGGAGAAGTACTGGTAGAAGGTGCCCACCGACACCCCGCACTCCCGGCAGATGCGCTGGATGGTCACGTTCTGGTAGCCCTCCCGGGCGATGAGCTCCATGGCGGTGCGCAGCAGCTTCTCCCGGGTCTCCCGGGCCTGGATATCCCGGCTTGTGAGCTTTTCCTTTATGACTCCTCCCCCCTTTCCGGCGGTTTTTCTCTGTCTGAGTCAAAGTATAGCACAATCCCCCCAAGGGTGCAACCGGAGGGAAAAAAAGCCCGCCCGTCCCCGGACGGGGGCGGGCGGACAGCGTCCGGAAATTCTTTACTTGCCCAGCTTTTTGGCGATCTCCTGGCCGCAGAGGTAGCCGGAGGTGAGGCCCCAGCCGTTGGCGGCGCCGCCGAAGGTCACGTACTCCTTCTTTTCGGTGAACAGCACGCCCATGGAGTCGGTGCCGATGGCGTAGAGGCCCTTCAGCACGCTGCCGTCCTCCTTGAGGACCTGGAAGCTCTCGTTGATATCCAGGCCGCCGCAGGTGGTGTAGCAGTAGGGGGCGCCCACGATGGCGTAGTAGGGGCCCTCCCCAATCTTATCCAGGTACTTGGCGTCCTTGCCGAAGTCGGGATCCTTGCCGGCCTCGCAGTAGCCGTTGTAGGTCTCCACCGTCTTTTTCAGGGTGGCGGGATCCATCCCGGTCTGGGCGGCCAGCTCCTCCAGGGTGTCGGCCTTGTAGACGATGCCGGCCTGGATGCCCGTCTCCAGCACCTCCATGGCGTTGGGGATGGGGATGCCGGCGGGGATGGCGCCCTGGTAGCCCAGGTAGATGGTGGCGGGGCCGGAGACGGTCTCCTTAAAGCCCTCGGTCATCAGGCCGTTGACCTGCTCCTGGCTCCAGATACCATAGAACCGGGGGCCGGCGGCCCAGGCCTTGAGCATATTCACCTGGGTCTCGTTGGCAAAGCGGCTGCCGTGAGTGTCCACCGTCATGCCGTAGGCGGAGATCACCATGTCCAGGGGCAGGTCGCCCGAGGACCAGACCAGGGGACGGCCGGTCCGGGGGCCCACCTGACCCTCTACGGCCACGGTCTCGAAGCCGGGGAGGAAGGCAGCGGAGCCGCCGTTGTGAACCATGGGGGGCATCCCGATATTGTAGGTGGCGGCTCCGTCGTCAATGGCGGCCTGAACCATCTTGCCGTCGTTGGAGTGGAGGCCGTAGACCTTCCACTCGCCCTTGAGCTCGTAGTACTCGTTGGAGAGGTACTTGGTGGTCATCTCGCCGTTCCCGGCGAAGCCGCCGGTGGCCAGAACCACCGCCTTGGCATTGATGGTGTACTCGGTGCCGTTCACCAGATCCCGGGCCTTGGCTCCGGTCACGTTGCCCTTGGCGTCGGTGATCAGGTCATAGGCCTCGGTCTCCAGCATATACTTGCCGCCCAGATCGGTGTAATCCTCGTAAATACCGTCAAAGTACTTGGCGATATAGGCCTTGTTGGCGCCGATGGTGTTGGGCATAAACTGGTACTTGCAGGGGTAGACGTCAGCGGCGGTAAAGCCGGTCTTGGGGGTATAGTCGAACTCATAGCCGTGCTCGTAGACCAGCCAGTCCAGAGCCTCTCCGGACTTATCCAGGAGCAGATCCACCATAGCGGTCTTGGCGTCCCCCTCGGTGTAGTCCAGCCAGGCCTTCCGCATGGCGGCCTTGTCGATCCAGTCCTTGCCGTCGTTGTGGTCGTTCTGGATCCGGGTGGGGTTGACGGCCATGACCTCGCTGGTGAGGCTGGTGGTGCCGCCGTACTTGCCCATCTTGTCGATGGCCAGGACCTGGACCCCGTTCTCCGCGGCGCTCATGGCGGCGTAGGTGCCCGAGCCGCCCATGCCGATGACCAGCAGCTCGGTCTCAATGGTCTCCTGGCCGCCCTTCTTCTCGGGCACCGTCTGGAAGCTCCGGAGGGCGGAGGGATCGCTGCCGCCGGCGGCCAGGGCCTGGGTCAGGCAGTCCTTCACAGCGGTCTTGACGCCGTTGCTGGTGGCGGTGACGCCGCTGACGGCGTCCACGCCCACGCTCTGGTGCTCCAGCATACGGGGCACCAGCTTCTCCACCACACAGTCCACCATGGGGGGCGTGTCGGCGGTCTCCACCTGGTTGACGTCGATGGAGAGAAGCTTTGTCTCATCCACGGTGACGCTCACCTTCAGCTTCTCGCACAGGGCGAAGCCGTAGGCTTCGGCGGTATAGGTACCGGGCTTCATCTTCACGTCGGCGGCGGTGGCGCCCTTGGCCTGGGCCAGAGCGGCGGTCACCGCCTCCTTCACGGCGGTAGAGGTCACGGTGGCCCCGGACACCCCGTCAATGTCGGCGCCGCCGGCGGCCAGAACCTGCTCCTGGAGCTTGGGAAGGGCTGCGCCGCCGATGGCGGGAGTCTCGCCGGCACCCTCCAGGGTGCAGGCGGTGAGCTTGCCGTTCACCACGGTGATGACGGCCTTCACCTCGCCCCCGAAGCC
>JAAWBD010000082.1 GCA_022792495.1 Oscillospiraceae bacterium | reverse complement strand
TCATACTCCTAACTCGGTCAATATGTTATAGATGGCGGTCTTGATGGCCAGGCCCGCGGTGACGGGGGCGGTCTTGCCGGGGAGGGAGAGGGCCCAGATGACCTTCACCCCCAGGTCGGAGGCGGCGGCAAAGTCCACCCCACCCGGCTTGGAGGCCAGGTCGATGATAAGGCAGCCGGGCTTCAGATCCCCCAGCTCCTCCCGGTTCAGAATAGGGACGGGGACGGTGTTGAGGATGAGGTCATAGGAGCACAGCCACCCTGAGAGCTGGTCAGACCGCTCGGCCCCGCAGCCCCAGACCTGGGCCCAGGCCAGATCGGAAAATTTCCGGGCGGCCAGGCTCACATTGGCCCCCAAGCCCTTGAGCTGCTGGCACAGAACCTTTCCCAGCCGCCCGGCCCCGATGACCAGCACCCGGGCGCCGTGGAGGGTGATGGGCAGCTCCTCCATGGCAATCTGGATGGCCCCCTCGGAGGTGGGGACGGCGTTGGCGATGGCCAGCTCCTCCCGGGAGAAGTAGTCGATCAGATGGAGCTGGCGGGCCTCCGCTGCCTCCTGGAGCCTTGGATCCACACGGCCGGCGCAGAGGAGCTGGCCGGGTCGCAGGGCGTCCAGAACCTGGGACAGGGACACTCGCCGGTCAGAGAGGGGGGCGTTGAGAAAGTCCCCGTCGGCGGCGG
Organism: Oscillospiraceae bacterium; assembly: GCA_022792495.1. Lineage (GTDB taxonomy): Bacteria > Bacillota > Clostridia > Oscillospirales > Oscillospiraceae > Vermiculatibacterium. The sequence continues at coordinate 23,265 of JAAWBD010000082.1, read as the reverse complement.
GGAGGGGGAGAATGACGCAGTCGGCCACCGAAACCCCGGAAAGACTGTCGGCACAGAGGCTGGGGGCCACCCCCCGTTCCAGGGCGTATGTATGGACGGTGTGTCCGTCCTCGCTGAGGGCCCGGGCCAGAGTAGCCTGCCGGGGGTCGCCGCCGATGATCCAGAAATTCAAACGTTCACGCATAGGCGTTCCCTCCATTCGTTTGCTGAGCTATCCTATGCGGAGGAGGGAGAAGGGGTGAAAGGGGAAGAAAAAGGAGTAGAGCCGTCTTTGGCTCTACTCCTTTTTATAATACTTGCGACAGGTTCAGGAGGCTTTTGCCCGCAGCCTTTGCCCAGCGGAGACAGCGGCAGAGCCAATGACCAGGGCGCCGATATAAAGTGCACAGGCCATAATGAATGCGCCGTAGTAGCTGCCTGTCTTATCATAGATCAAGCCAATGGAAGAATAGAGACCTCCGCCGATAAGGCTGTTGGCCACCATCATGATAGACCAGATGGAGGAGTACTCCCGCTCTCCGACAACGGTTCGAACCAGAAGGGGGCATTGAACCTGATACATGCTGTTTCCAAGGCCGACGGCAAAGGCGGCCGGCAGGATCAGGGCGGGCCGCTGGATGCCGTAAAGCATGGTGGAGTATCCGATGGCGGTGAAAACAGCGCCCCAGAGTAAACCGGCCTTCACGCCGAATTTGTCATTGATCCGCCCCAAAATAATACTGCAGGCGATCCAGCCAATATTTAGGAGCATACCGGCCTGGGCGCCGAAGGTGATGGTTTGACCTACCTCCATGGTGGAAAAGGTGCTCACATACCCGGAAACACCGCTGCCGATGCTGTAGCACAGACAGGCGATCCAGGCAAAGTAGAGGGCAGGGGAGCGGAAGGCGGCCCGGCGGGAGAGCCCCCATGTAGAGGAAGCGCCAGCATTTGGGGAGTTGCTGCCGGCAGGGGGTGCGTCCTCCGCTCCATATGGCTGGCAGCCTGCCTCGGCAGGACTTTTGACGAGGCAGAATACAGCCGGAACGGTAAAAAGAAACGCCATGCCGGCCAGGATCAGGTAGGCTGTCCGCCAGCCGAAATGGACGATGAGCTGGGCGGAGAGAAGGCCGTACCCCACGGTGGCGGCGCCGTTGACGGCAACAACGATCCCCAGAACAGTGCCGGCCTTCTTGTGGAACCACATGTTGATAAGGATCGGGACGGCTACAAGGCCGGTAAAGGCCTGGGCCACGCCGATAATGACCCCTGATATGTAAAACATATGGACAGAGGAGTAGAAGGACATCAGGGCGATACCGACGACCTCGGCGATGGAGGCGAGGCCCATCACCAGCCCGATCCGCTTTGTGGTCAGGATCTTTGCCGCCGCGGTGTAGAAGAAGGCCATGGAGATGGCCTCAATGCTGACGATCATGGTGAACTGGCTGACCTGACAGCCCAGGTCTCTGACAATGGGGGTGACGAAATTTCCTGTGATGGCTGTGATGGCTCCGCCATTTCCCAGCTTGAGGAAGATGCAGGCGATCATGATCTTCCAGGCGTAGTGCATACTATTTTGCTTCTTTTTCATACTGTCCCTTCTCAGCATGGGGATCAGATCTGCTGGTCGTATTCATGCTGTTTTTATAGTGTGTAGGGGTAAAAGGGATCATTGGAAAAGGGATTCCAGAACAGCCGCTCCGTGGGCAGGGAAGCCCTCCTTCACATACTCAGGATGGGCGGAAACATATTCGTTGTAGTATTTTTCAGCCAGCACCAGGGCTTCCCTGCGCTGTTCGGGAGTAAAATCCTTGATGATCCCGGTGTAGGAGACGTTATATCCTCCCGCTATGTTTGCCATGATGGCGGTCATAATGGGATTCCCGGTTTTGATCCAGGCGTACATGGCGGCTGCTGTGGAGGTGTTGCCGCAGCCTGTAGCGTCCAGGGGCTTCCTGCCACCGATATCGATACTTGGCATAAAGTAGCTTTTTTGCCGGTAGAGGACATAGCTGCCCTCACTTCCAGCCCGGTAAAAGAACATGGGGATATTGAGCGCATACAGCTTGGCAAAGATTTCCTCCCTGTCGGTAAGGCCAAAAAAGGCGGAGGCCTCGTTGTGGTTCAAACTGGCCATCTCAGGCTTCAGAATGTCCAGAACCTCCAGCACATGCTCCCGCTTTTCCTCCTTGCCGTGGCCGATGCTGATCTCGTACATGATACGCAGCTTGTTTCGAGCCTGGATATCCCGAAGCTGCTCCCAGAAGCAGTTGAAGGTGGGCTCCAGGTAGATATAGAGGCCCTCGGCGTTGCGGGTATGAAACGCGATTTGATCAGGGCGGACGTTAGTCCAGCCGTATTCTGCGGCCCGGTCGTACAACTCATCCTCTGTCCTGGCGTGCTGAATATAGGAGCCGTCCTCCTTGTAGATAAGATCGGCGGCATGAGTCTTGTCATAGACAAGATATAGAGCGTCCGTGTTTACATGGTTTTTTCTGATCCATTCGCCGTAGTACTCCTCAAAATCCTTGGCGATATTGAGGATCATCTGACAGTCATCGTCAAAGAGCCGGATACCGGTGTAGCCAAAAACGCCGGGGCCTCCCAAATTAACGCCGACGCAGCTGCCGTCGGGAAGGATGGCCCGATCGATGGAAGCCTGTCCAACTGAAATGTATTTCATTTACCATACACCTCTCAAACGCTGTAAGCAGGATATTTTTTGTGGATGATCTCCACCAGCCGGTCGGCGGCCCACTCCAGGTCAAGGGCGGGATTTGCCTGCCGGAAGATCTCACACCACTCTTTGGGCAGGGAATGATACCCCCTGTATGCGCCGGCCAGCATACCGGCGATGCAGGCCAGGGTATCGGTATCCCCACCGATGTTTGCCCCGCCCAGTATAGTCTTGGTGCAGTCGCCGTCTGCGGCAGCGAACAGGCCGATGGCGATGGCGCAGGCCTGGGCGATGGCGGAGGAATCTGTCCCCATCTCATCGTTGAGCATACGTTCTGCCTGCTCCATACTGTCTGCGGCATAGGCAAGCTCAATGGCCTTGAGGATCTTGGGAAGCACCCTGGCGCCGGGGGCGATCCGGGCCTCCTGCAGGCCGATCTCTTCCCCTCGCTTTGCACCGTAGATACAGGCCTTCAGAATGGTGTGAACATCCGAGTTGAGGGTGAGGGCCTGGGCGATGCCGCAGGAGATGGCACAGGCGGCGGAGAAGGCGATTTGGGTACCGTGGGAGCATTCGGTCATGATGATGGCGGTTCTGACAGCCCCCTCCAGATCCCCCGGGTGGCACAGTCCAGCCCCGGCAATGCGCATGATGGCGCCGTTGGAGGTGCCCAACTCATAGCGGCCCCCGCTCCGGCCGACGACCCTGGGATCCTCCCCGTTTTTCAGCCGGTCGATCACATTCCGGGTGGTGGGGCCCGCATTTCTGGGATAATAGCGGGGCCAGTTTTCTGACCAGGCGATAAGAGCCTGCCCGGCGGCCTGAGGGGTCAGGTCTCCGCCTGTTTTGATAATGGCCTTGACCATCTCGAACATCTGGGAGGCGTCATCGGTGATTTCTCCCAAGGCGTTTCCCCAGGCCACCAGATTGGTGGAGCCGTCAAGAAAGGTTTCAATCCGACCACCATATTTTTCCTGTATCTCCTTATAGCTCATAGCCTCGGAGGGGGCGCCGATGCCATCCCCCATACCGGCGGTGGTCAGACAGCCCAGTATGCGGTCTTTCAGTGAATACATAGGGTCACCTCCCTGGATCAAAATAACGGTCAAAGGCTCTCTTCAGGGCTTTGAAGTCCAGCGTATTGTTCTCACTGACGATATCAAAGTATTTTTCTGTCAGGCAGGGGCAGCCGGTGGCAGCGGCCACCACACTGCATACGATGACAGCGGTCTTGTTGGCGTTGTTTCCGGCGTTGGAGGCAAGCCTCAGCGCTTTCTCCAAATCGTTGTCCGCAGCGATGAGAAAGCCCAGGGCGGAGGGGACGACCTCGCTTGTATAGGAGCCTACGCCGATAGAGTCATGGATCTCAGAGATAAGCCGCTCCTCATCGTTGGCGTATCGGACGGCGAGGTTGGCCGCCAGCTCCATCCGCTGGGGCAGCTTTGTGCCAACGGCCGTAATGTGGGAGACGGCCTCCATCTTTTGGTAACCGGTATGGACAGCCTGCCTTGCCACATCAAAAAGCCTGGCGGGGGATGTGATCCCGCCCAGGGCGGCGGAGACCATGGCGGCTGCAACGGCGGCTCCGGAGCCGGATATGGCGTTCGGATGGGTGGGAAGGGTGAGGGTGACAGCGTGGTCAATGGCTTTTTCCACGTTTCCGGGGGCCAGCAGTCCGGCCACCCAGGCTCTGGCGGCTCCGCCGTTGGTGATGAACCGGCCCTCGCAGGGAATTTTGTCAAAACGGTCATAGACATGACTTCCATCCAGAATGCCCATCCGCAGCCGGGTGGATCTGCCGGCAAAATGATCGTAATACCGTCGGGTATCCGCCCCATCCCGCCAGCTGAACATAGCCTGCTCCGCCACCATAGGGGTAAGGCCGCCGTTATCAAATGTGGAGCGAAGCAGGGCGTAGGAGGAGGAAAAGACGTCGGTCACTGAGCCCCTTGGAAAGGGATGACCAGGACTGTCTGGAAGGGGAGCCAGCAGATCGCGCACAAGGGAGCCTTCTCCGCAATCCGCTTTGATAAGGTATGGGGGACGGGACATGAGGGGCATAGCAAAGGCGTCTGCCACCGCAGCGGTGCAGACAACGTTCCATAACTTTTCTGCTTTCATATCAGCACTCCTGACAAAAGGCGTCGATATCCAGTGCCATTTTCCGAAGGTCAAACTGATTGGCCCGGTCTATGAGGGTAAGGAATTTCCGGGGGATGGCCCCGTCGCCGTGAAGGGCGCCGAGGATATATCCCACCATACAGGCCAGGGAATCCGCGTCGCTGCCGGCGTTGACCCCCATGTACAACGTCTGCATCAGATCTCCCTTGCAGGCGGCGATCATGCCGAAGGCGCCTGGGATAGCCTCATAGGCATATAGGCCACAGCCCACGGTGTCGGCGATCTCCGTCATGGCCCGCTGGAAATCTCCCTGGCAGCGAAGGCCAAGCTCAATGGCCTGGAGCATCCGTTTCTCCACGCTGCATCCGGAGATGGGCTGCATGGTATCAAAGGTTTTCCGGTACCCCTTCCGGGCGCCGTAGAGTCCGGCCTCCAGCAGGTCGTAGTAACCGGTATTGGGTTCAAAGGCCTTTGCGGTGGCGGCGGCCACGGCGCAGGCGGCGGAAAGGGAGATGGGATTGTTGTGGGTCAGGGAACACATGGTGATGGCGTCGTCGATGGCATCGTCACAGCGCCGGGGGTTGAATACCCCCATGATCCCGGCCTTCATTCCCCCGCCGTTGGTGGCAAGCCCGTTAAGGCATTTCAGGGGGGAGGCCTTTGAGACCGCCTTTTCCGGGTCGATGAGCTTCATGATCCCGTTCCTTGTGCTGGGGCCCACATAGCAGGTATACTCCGGATGCTCCCACCAGCGCATAAGACCCTTAATGGCCAGCTCCCGGGTCATAGGGCTGTGGTGTTCCAGCAGGATCTCCGCGGTGTAGTAGGCCACAGAGAAATCATCGCTCACCATTCCGGCGTGGGCGTTGATGGTCATGCCGTCGTCGGTGGGCTCCAGAAGATCTGTGATATATCCGCCATACCTGCATTTGAGGAACTCCGGAGAGAATCCCTCCGACACAGTGCCCATGGAGTCCCCTATCGCGGCAGCGGCCAGGGCGCCATAGATTTTGGACTGCTGTACAGTCAGCATAGCTCTATCTTCCATTCTGTTGATTTTACTGGATCAGGGCGCAGACATCCTTGGCCATCTGCTCGATGTCCATGCCATTGGTCTTGCTCAGGAAAGACAGGTGATGGGGGGGAATGGTGTGATATCCCTTGAAGGCGCCGGCCAGGGCTCCGGCCATGGTGGCAACGGTGTCGCAGTCGTTTCCGGCGTTGATGGAGCGGAAAATGGTCTCCATAACATCCCCACCGGCGGAGACGAAGAATCCGAAGGCGGCCGGCGCGGCCTCGTTGGCGAACAGGCCGGTACCCACGATATCAGTCATCTCGGTGATACAGGCTTCAAAATCATGGGAGTATTTCAGCCCGATCTCCACAGCCAGCTCGATCCGCTTTTCCACGCTGGCTCCCGCAGCATCATGGGCAACCTCAAGAGCCCTCCGGTAGCCCTCTCTGGCACCGTAGAGGCCTGCCTCCACGATCTGGTCAGTGGTCACGTTCCTGACCATGGCCTTGGATACTCCGGCGGCCACCGCGCCGGCGGCGGAGAGGGCGATCACGTTGTCATGGGTGGGAAGGCCCAGCATAATGGCGTCGTCAATGGCCTTGTCCAGATTGCCGGGCTCCAAAAGGCCGCAGATCCAGGCCTTCATGGCGGCACCGTTGGTAATGGTTTTCTGATGGCATTCCATAGAGTCCATGTATGTGGGCTCGTAGGTGCCCTCCAGCTTCTGGATGCCGATGGAGGTGGTGGGGCCCAGGTAGGCGGAGGAGTAGAGCTTGAACTGATCTCCATACCGCCAGTCCAGGAGACCCTCGATCACCGCATCCAGGGAGATGCCGCCATGCTTCACTATGGCCTTGAGGGAGGCGAAGGAGATGCTGAAATCGTCGGAGACGAATCCCTTTTTCATCTCCGGGGCAAAGGAATCCTTGGGCATATCGCAGTAATCGTATACAAAACCCCCCTTGCCCAGATCCTGCTTGATCAGATAAATGGGCCGGGATTCCAGCGGGGTGCCCATGGCGTCCCCGATGGCAGCGGCGACCATGGAGCCTAAAACCTTATCGTACATCATACAGCTGTCCCTCCTTCCACCAGACTGTCAATTTCAAGGGCTGTCTTTTTCAGATCAAACCGGTTTACCTCGTTGATCAGCTTCAAATAGCTGTCGGAAATGGCGTTGGATGAGCAGAACGCGCCGGTGATAAAGCCCACCATGCAGGCCACCGTATCGGTGTCGTCGCCGGCGTTTACAGCCAGATAGATGGAGTCCATTACCTGCCCCTTTGTGGCGGCGATATAGCCAAAGGCCGCAGGGATGGATTCGTAGGCGAAGAGCCCGCAGCCGATGATGTCGGCGATCTCATTCATGGCGGCAACAGGGTCGTCCTGGTGCCGGAGGCCGATCTCTACTGCCGGGCGGATCCGTTTGACGATGCTGCAGCCTGCCACAGGCCTGACATGGGGCTGGGATCGCTTGAAGCCCTCCTCCGCGCCATAGAGGCCGGCGGTGATCAGATCCATGTAGGAGCAGCCGGGATCAAAGGCCTTTGAGGTGGCGGCAGAGATGGCGCAGGCGGCGGACAGGGCCAGAGTATTGTCGTGGGTGATGCCGCAGAGGGTGATGGTGTCGTCGATGGTCTTGTCCAGGTCGGAAGGATTGAAAAGGCCCACGATCCCCGCCTTCATGCCGCCGCCGTTGGTGACCCGGCTGTTGATGCACAGGACGTGGTCGGTGCTGCTGGGGGGCGGTTCGATGCCCTTGAAACGGTTGATGGCCACGATGGTGGTGGGGCCGGCGCAGTTGGAGTACCGCTCATCTGCGTTCCAGCGGAGCAGTCCCTCGATGGCCAGCTCGGAGGAGATGCCCTGCTTTTTCTCCAGCATGGGCAGGGCGGAGTAGTAGGCGACGGAAAAGTCATCGGTCACAAGACCTCTCACGTGGCCGTGCTCCCGTAGACGGTCGTGGGGCTCCAAAATGGTGGTGACGAAGCCGTATCTTTTTTCCAGGATCCTGCGGGAGGTATGCTCCGTAACGGCTCCCATGGAGTCGCCGATGGCTCCCCCCAGCAGGCCGCCCAGGATCTTTTCTTGACGTTGTGTCATAACGGTAAATTCCTCCTTTAACCTTCGATGTCGGCGGTGCCCTTGAAGCTCTTCAGTCCGTTCCCGAACAGAACCAGAATAACTGCCACATAGGGGATCATGGAGATGATCTGGGTGGGGATGCTCAGGGTTCCCAGCACCAATACCAGGGCCTGGGAGAAGGCGAAGAGCAGGGCCACAAACAGTATTTTCAGGGGATTGCCCTTTCCGATGGTGATGGAGCACATGCACAGAAAGCCCTTTCCGGCGGTCATGTTCTCCGAAAACATGGAGATGCCCGACAGGGTGAGGGAGGTGCCGGAAATGGCGGTGAAGGCTCCCATGAGCAAAAGGGAGATCCAGCGGTATTTCGTAACATCCACGCCGGCGGTGTAGGCGGCCTGGGCGTTTTGCCCCACACCCCGGATCCGGAGGCCAAAGGGGGTGTGGTACATCACGACATAGGCCACTGCGACCAGGGAGAAGGCGATGTATACCAGGATCACATTGTCATTGAGAACGTCGTTCAGAATAGGGATCTTCTCCAGGAACTTGAAGTGAATGGGCTTGAAGCTTACGATCCTCTCGTCATAGACCGAGCCCCGGACGCCGAAGATGATCACCATCATCAGGGTGGTGACTGCCCAGGCGCTGGAGTTGAGGGCGATGCCTGTTATCATGGTGTTGGCATTGAACACAAAGGCCATAAGGCCGAATATGGAGGCGATGACAAGGCCGATCAGGATACCGAAAAGCATCCCTATCCAGGGGTTTCCGGTGAGATAACTGCCCACCACGGAGAAGAAGCAGGAGTAGAGCATGACCGCCTCGTAGGCGATGTTGACACAGCCGGAGGTGTTGTTGAAGCACCCGCCCATGGCGCCGTAGAGAATAGGGCAGGCCAGCCGGAATGTGGCGGCGAATGTTGTGGTGGTGAAAACCAGCGCCAGAATGTCCTTAAGCACGTTCTTCCGCCTCCTTCTGATGCTCTTTTTGATATTGCTTTTTCATTCTGCGATCCTTGGCTCGCATGTAGATCCCCTCGTAATCGATGGAGACAAAAAGGACGAAGAGATACTGGACGATCTGAACGGTCAGACGGTTGACCTCAATCACCCGCTCCATCTGCATGGCTCCCGCCTTCAACGCAGCCCAGATGAAGGAGACAAACACCAGGCCCACCGGGTTGAGCTCAGCGATCCGGGCAATGCTGATGCCGTCCCAGCCCATGTTTGCGGCAAAATTGCAGTTGAATTTCTTATAGGTGCCGATGACCTCAATGCCGCCGCACATGCCAGCGATAAGGCCGGAAAGAAGGAAGATGACGATAAAGCGCTGCACCACCCGCACACCGCCGGCCTTGGCAAACTTCAGATTTTCATCCACCTGTTTCAGCTCATAACCCTGAATGGTATATTTGTAGAGGTAAGCGATGGCAAAGGCGATGAAGAAGGCGATGGGAACCGCCAGGGTGGCGGAGGTTCCGGGGATCAGAGTGGGGAGCACGGCGCTTTCATTGATGGTGGGGGTAGCATTCATGTTCACGTAGCCCCAGCTGTCCAGACCTCCAGCCAGTATCTGCTGCACCAGATACTGGGTGAGAAAGTCGGCGATGTAGTTGAGCATAAGGGTGGTGATAAACTCATTGATGTTGAAAAAAAGCCGGAGGACAGCGGGGACAATGGACCAGACAATGCCAAACAACCCGGCCACCAGGATGATGAGCAGCACATGAAGCACCGGGGGCAGATTCAGGAAGGCCCCGATGATACCCGCTGCGAAGCCTCCAATGGTGACCTGGCCCGCAATGCCCAGGTTGTTGACGCCGGCCTTGAAGGCCACAATGGCCGCCGCGCCGGTCATGATACAGGGAGCGGTCCACCGCAGAGTGTTGCCGAAGGCCATTTTGGAGCCGAAGGCGCCCTTGAAAATGGCCTGAGCCGCCACAAGGGGATTTTGTCCCTGCATAAGGATCAGCAGGCTTCCGGAGAGAAGAAAGAGCAGGATGGAGGTGCCGTATTTAAAAAGATTGATCATAAAGCGGTCATTTTGGCTAAGGCTCCTGCTCATTTTTTTGACCTTGAAGGAAAATATTTTATTTTTCATCGGCTTTTCCTCCCAACATGATAAGGCCCAGTTCCTCTTCGTTGAGTTCGCCATGAGAGCCGCCATCATAAAGCTCCCCGCTGTAGACGACCTTGATCGTATCAGAAAGCTGCATGACTTCATTGAGCTCATGGCTGATAAGGAGAACCGATACCCCGCTGGCGGCAAGATCAACGATTTTTTGCCAGATAAACTCAATGGCGCCGATGTCGATGCCCCGGGTGGGATCTTCGATGATCAAAAGCTTGTTGTCCTGCAAAAATTCTCTGCCAACCACCAGCTTTTGGATGTTGCCTCCTGAAAGGCTCCTCACCTTATCGGTGTTTTTTTGCCGTTTGACGGCAAAGTTTTTCACAATGCTGTTGGTAAAGGCCTCGATCTGCTTGAAATTCAGCAGAACCTTGCCTTTGAAGCCGTGGGCGATGTGGTATCCCATGATGGCGGATTCCCAGATGCTGGACTTCGCATTGGCGCCCGCTCCCAGCCGATCTTGGGGAATGTATCCGATCCCCATACAGCGCCGGGCCCTTGGAGTGGCGGTGGTGATATCACTGCCTTCGAAGTAGATGGCGCTGCCCATCTCAGGCTTCCGAAGACCGAACAGCGCCTCTACGATCCACTGCTGACCGGAGCCGGCAACGCCGGCGATGCCCACGATCTCCCCTCTCCGAACCTCAAAATCAACGCCCTTTACCCGGGTGATCCCATCCTTATCCTTGACTGTCAGATTTTTGACCGACAGAACGCTTTCGCCGAATTCCACATCCTTCTTGTTGGCCTGGAGGATAACGTCCCGGCCCACCATCATGGAGGCGAGGCTCTGCTCGTCCACATCGCTGGCAGTGGTCTCGGCTACCACCTTTCCATTTCTCATAACGGTGATCGCGTCTGCGATCTCAAGGACTTCCTTCAGCTTGTGGGTGATAAAGATGATGCTTTTTCCGGAGGCAACCAGGTTGCGCATAGCCCGGAACAGGCCCTCAATCCCCTGAGGAGTCAGCACAGAGGTGGGTTCGTCCATAATGATGATGTCGGCGCCCCGGTAGAGCACCTTTACGATCTCCACCTGTTGCAGCATCGCTACGGGAAGATCCTTTACCAGGGACTTGAGAGGGATGTTGAAGGAGTAATCCTTGCAGATTTTCTCAATCTTTTTTCGGCTTGCCGCTTTGTCAATAAGAACGCCAAGCTTCTTCTCTTCAAAGCCCAGAATGATGTTGTCGAAAACCGACAATTCCGGATAGAGCATGAACTCCTGATAGATCATGCCGATCCCCTTTCTGGCGGCGTCCAGAGAGTTTTTGAATACGACCTTCTCCCCGTTCAGAATGATGTCGCCGCTGTCGGCCTTGTGGATGTCGGTGAGGATATTCATAAGCGTGCTTTTTCCGGCTCCGTTTTCCCCAATGATGGCGTGGACGGAGCCCCGCTTGACATTCAAATTGACGTCGTCGTTGGCGACAAGCGAACCGAATGTCTTCCTGATGTTCCTCATCTGGAGAACATAATCGTCCATTCCCAAATCGGCACCTCTCTTTCACATAAATTGAGTGGGGGGTGAGAGGCAGAGCTCTCACCCCCCACTTGATCTGGTTGTCAGAGATCAGTAATCAAGTTTGTATTCAGCGTATTCGCCATAAAAGACATCTACAGAGCCGTCCTTGATCCCAGCCATAAGCTCCTCCACCTTGGACTGCACGTCAGCGGGCAGGGCGGAGAGATCCCGGGTGTCGAAGGGGACAGAGCCGGCGGCGATGTTGAAGGACATCTTGGTGCCGAACTGGGTTTCCTCGTGATTGAGCCACCGGTTGGCAGTTCCATAGACCATCAGATCCACAGACTTCAGCGTACTCCAAAATACGGTGTCGCCCTTGTCGCCCTGCCAGTTGTCACAGCCGATGCAGGGGATTCCCAGCTCCTCACAGGCAGAGAGAACGCCGTTGCCGGAGATATAGGCCGCGTGGGCGATGATGTCCACGTTGGGATAATTTTTGTTCATGGCGTAGGTGGCCTCCTGGCCCTTGATGGGATCGTAGAAGTCGCCGGTAAAGCCGATCACCACTTCGGTATCCGGATTGGCATACTTGGCGCCGGCAGTGTAGCCGTTGCGGAAGCGGGCCAGATTGATGGTGTCCATGTGGCCGATCCAGCCGATGTTGCCGGTCTCGGACATGAGGGAGGCCACAAAGCCGCCCACAAAGGAGGATTCATAGGGATCTACAGGGACGGCGGTGGCAAACTCCAGGTCGTGATCCAGGTAGGAGTCGATGAGGATGAAGTACACGTCAGGGTACATCTCATGGAAGCTGTCGGCGATATCAATGAGCACCGAAGCGATGGCGTCGCCCTTGATGTAGATCAGCTTGTATCCGGCCTCCGCCATGGCGTAGATGTCTTCCTCATACTCCGCCTGATCCAGGGCCTCAATACACTTAACGTTCCAGCCGCCGGCTTCCAGCATGGTGAAGCCACGCCAGATGACCTGGTCGAAATCCGCGGCCATGCTGCTGTCGGAGATCAGGCAGGTCTTTTTATCCCGGTCGGGAAGGGTGGGCTGAGCGGTGTCATCCGGCTGGGAGGTCTCCACCTCAGGGGGGACGCTGTTCTCGGAGCCGGAGGGATTCTTCTCCCCGCAGGCTACGAAGGAGAAGCATAAGAGCAGTGCGAGCAGTCCTACAAGTACCTTTTTCATTTTTTGACCTCCCAAAAATTTTTTATATCAATACCAGAGGCATTGATAACAAGAATGGATGGCCGGATACCTTGTCGGAGAATGGGTCCCGGCGGAAGGGGTGGAGGGGGAGAACAGATAAAATATCTAATTTAGTCATAAAAAGTCGGGTATAGTCATGTATCTTGCGAATTGCCACAAATTGTCATAAACTGAGACTAAAAAAAGAGGGGGAGCCCCTATATGAAGGAAATTAAAAAATTGTAACCCAAATCAGTGGGCGGAGAAATAAGAGCTGCTATGCTGATCTGTGCTATGCGGTGGATGTGGCCCGTAGATATCAGCCCCAGGAGCCGCCCATGAGCGTTATCCTTTCAGAGACGAAGGCAACCGCTGAAAAATCGGAGCTGGCTCTGTCCAAGGCCCTATCTCGGGCGGCAAAGGATATCTGGGAATATGGGGATTGTCAGGAGCTGGAAAAGATCTACGGCCGCCAGGTGACCGAGCAGCCCACCCCCCGTGAGCTGGTATACCGCCTGGCTGAATATGTCTGGAGAGAGGATCATTCGGCATAGACAGGATTCTGCGAAGCGGGGCAGGAAAAAAGCTTTTGAAGGCAAGCGGAAGGATAACTGGAGAATAGATGCCGCACCCGAAGGCTGAGACGGCCGGGTGCGGCATCTATTGCACCCTGACCAGGGGGGATGGGGCCTTGAAATCGTCAGAACCTTCGAGGTGGAAAAAGCTGTCGTCATTTTTTCTAAGTCCGACTATGCCATAGTTGTCGATTTTTGTCAACTATGGTCAGAAAAGTTTCGGAATAGAATTATCTGCATGGAGCCAGGAGAGCTTTTAAGCGGCAAAATGGGGTGAAAATAGTCTGCTTTTGCGAAAAAGGAGAAAAAATGGGCGGCGAAGGATATTCCTTCGCCGCCCATTTTGACCGGATGGCTTACAGCAAAATGACCCCCGCGCTCTCGCAGGCCTCCACGGTATCCCGATCCCAGATCCCCGCCTGGACCTCCCCGATGTGGGCCCGGCCCAGCAGGTACATGCACAGCCTGCTCTGCCCGATACCCCCGCCGATGGTGAGGGGTAGCTTACCCTCCAGCAGCAGCTTGTGGAACTCCAGGCTCCTCCGCTCATCGTGGCCCGAAATCTTCAGCTGCCGGTCCATGGCCGCCGGATCCACCCGGATCCCCATGGAGCTCAGCTCAAAGGCGCAGCCCAGCACGCTGTTCCAGACCAGGATATCTCCGTTCAGGCTCCAGTCGTCGTAGTCGGGGGCCCGGCCGTCATGGGGCTTGCCCGACTTCAGGGCCCCGCCGATGCCCATGAGGAAGGTGAGGGGATGCTCCTTCACCCAGGCGTTCTCCCGCTCCTTGGCTGTCAGGTCGGGCCATTTCTCCTCCAGCTCCAGGGCGGTGACAAAGGAGACCTGATCGGCCACCTTGGGCAGCCGGGACAGGGCGGGGAAGGCGGACTGGAGGGTGGCCTGGGTCTCCCGAATGGCCTCGGCGATGGCCTCCACTGTCCGGCGGAGGTACTCCTCGTTCCGATCCCGGGGCGCGATGACCTTCTCCCAGTCCCACTGATCCACATAGACCGAGTGAAGGTTGTCCAGCTCCTCATCCCGGCGGATGGCGTTCATATCGGTGTAAAGTCCCTCCCCCACGGAGAAGTGGTAGCGGTACAGGGCCATGCGCTTCCACTTGGCCAGGGAGTGGACTACCTGGGCCTCAGCCTGGGCGCAGGGCACATCGAAGGAGACGGGCCGCTCCACACCGTTGAGATCGTCGTTAAGGCCGGTGGCGGCCTGGACAAAGAGGGGGGCGGACACCCGGCGGAGGTTCAGGGCTCCGGCCAGGGTATCCTCAAAGACCCGCTTCAGAAGGCCGATGGCTTTCTGAGTGTCATAGAGGTTCAGGGTGGGGGCGTAGCCCGTGGGGATGGAGGTTTTCGGCATGAGGATCGGCTCCTTTTTTGTTCGGATGTTCCTCATTATAAGTCTCACGCCGGGAAATAGCAAGAGGGAGGTGTAGATTTTCCTCCAGTGGGGAAAAATAGGCGGAAAAGGAGGAGAGGCTATGTGGGATCGAACCTGGCGGGCGCTGTTGGGGGTCGTGCTCTGCCTTGGGGCGGGGGAGAGCTACCGCCAGCTGGTGACCCTGCCCCAGGAGACCCTGGCGCCGGCCCCTCCGGTGGAGGAGCCCTTTGCCGACGTCTCCTTTGGCCAAGAGTGGTATGACGGGGCCCAGTACGGCTACCGCCGCGGCTTTGTGCAGGGGATGAGCGAGACCGCCTTCGGCGGGGAGCTCCCCGCCACCCGGGCCATGGCGATGACCATGCTGTGGCGCATGGCGGGCCGGCCGGAGATCTTGGGCCCCAGCGGCTTCTCCGATGTGGAGCCGGACAGCTGGTATACCCCGGCGGCGGTGTGGGCCGAGACCCGGGGCGTCCTCCTGGGCTACGGAGACGGGACAGTTCGCCCCCAGGAGAAGGTGACCCGGGAGCAGCTGCAGAAGATGCTGGAGCGCTGTCTGGGCCGGGGACAGGTGGAGGTATTCCGCGCTGTGGTCCAGCCGAAGGGAGGAGGGGAAGGGATGACCCGGGGAGAGCTGACCCAGATCCTGATGGAGCTGTGGGAGGGGGAGGGATAGGGCGCTTTTAGATAAAAGCGCCCTATCCCTCAGGGGATCTGAAACACCTGCCCCGGATAGATCAGGTTGGGGTTGGAGATGTGGTTCAGCTCCGCGATCTGGTTTACCGTAACTCCATACATCCGGGAGATCCTCCACAGGGTATCACCAGGCTGAACCATATATGTTTTCTCAATGGGAGCCCTGCCTGGTATCTCCAATATTTGGTTTACATAAATTAAATTAGGGTTAGGAATATGGTTCAGCTCCACCAGTCTCTCCACCGTGGTGCCGAACCGCCGGGACAGGCCCCACAGGGTATCCCCCCGCCGGACAGTGTAGGGAAAGACAGCGGGCTCCTCCGTCAGAAAGATTCCCTCCTGAAACTGATCCCGATCCACCCGCCCAGCGATCCCTGGGATCTGCCCCTGGTTGGAATACTGCCAGCCCGTCCACTCGGTCCAGTGGGTTCCCCGGAGGCTGGGCTGGGACACCCCCCACTGGGCCAGCCACAGGGGGTACTCCGCCACCGCCGCCCCCAGCTGGGCCGAGGCGGTGGAGTGGTCGGCGTAGATCATGGGCCGGTGTCCTGTCAGCTCCTCCACCCGCTCCAGAAAGGCCAGGGCGGCGGCGGTGGCCTCCTCCATGGAGAGCTCCCGGTGCCCCTCAAAATCCAGCACCGGCCTGCACTGGTACTCCTGCTCCTGCAGCAGCTGGGCAAAATGCTCCGCCTCCCGGCGGGCCCCGGCGGGATCGGTGGCGTTCATATAATGGTACAGCCCGAAGGGCAGCCCTGCCGCCCGGGCCCCGTCCCGGTTCTGCCGGAACCGCCCGTCCACCCCCCGGGAGCCGTAGCTGGAGCGGATATACACCACCTGGATCCCGCTGTCCCGGACAGCGGCAAAGTCGATATTCCCCTGGTAAACGCTGACGTCGATCCCCTCCAAAGCCATGGCGGAGGGCAGCAGCGTCAGCAGACACAGGAGAAGGGCCAGACATTTTTTCCACATAGGTCGTCACCTCAAAGCGTCAAGTTTCCCCATTCTATGCGCCGGAGCGGAAACGGTTGACGGCTTCCCCTCCCGGTGGTAAACTGAGACAAACGAAAAAGGGGGCCTTTATCCATGGAAAAGATCAGAATGACCACCCCTCTGGTGGAGATGGACGGGGACGAGATGACCCGCATCCTCTGGGCGGATATCAAAAAGGAGCTGCTGGAGCCTTACATTGATCTGAAGACCGAGTATTACGACCTGGGCCTCCCCCACCGGGAGAAGACCCATGATCAGGTGACCATAGACTCGGCCAACGCCACCAAAAAGTACGGCGTGGCGGTGAAGTGCGCCACCATCACCCCCAACGCCCAGCGCTTGGAGGAGTATCAGCTCTCCCAGATGTGGAAAAGCCCCAACGGCACCATCCGCTCCATTCTGGACGGCACTGTGTTCCGCACCCCCATCATGGTGAAGGGGATCTCCCCGGTGGTGCGGAACTGGAAAAAGCCCATCACCATCGCCCGCCACGCCTACGGGGATGTGTATAAAAACACCGAGCTCCAGCCCCAGGGCCCCGGAAAGGCGGAGCTGGTATTCACCGACGAGGCGGGGAGGGAGACCCGGCAGACCATCTTTGACTTCCAGGGCCCCGGCGTCCTCCAGGGCCAGTACAACACCGACCGGTCCATCTCCTCCTTCGCCCGCTCCTGCTTCCAGTACGCCCTGGACGCCCGACAGGAGCTGTGGTTCGCCGCCAAGGACACCATCTCCAAGCAGTACGACCACCGCTTCAAGGATATCTTCCAGGAGATCTTCGAGGCCGAGTATAAGGACAAGTTCGCCCAGGCGGGCATCGGGTACTTTTACACCCTCATCGACGACGCGGTGGCCCGGGTCATCCGCAGCGAGGGAGGCTTCATATGGGCCTGCAAGAACTACGACGGGGACGTGATGAGCGATATGGTCTCCACCGCCTTTGGCTCCCTGGCCATGATGACCTCCGTCCTGGTGAGCCCCGAGGGCAACTACGAGTACGAGGCCGCCCACGGCACCGTCACCCGCCATTACTACAGATACCTGAAGGGGGAGGAGACCTCCACCAACCCCATGGCCACCCTTTTCGCCTGGACAGGAGCCCTCCGCAAGCGGGGGGAGCTGGACAACATCCCGGCCCTGGGCCAGTTCGCCGACAAGCTGGAGGCCGCCTCCATCGCCGTCATTGAGGGGGGGGTGATGACCCGGGATCTCTCCGCCCTCTGGGAGGGGGAGGCCCCCGCCCGGGTCGTCACCAGCCGGGACTTCCTGGGGGCAGTCCGGGCCCAGCTGGAAAAGACCCCGTGATCCGGTTCGCTCTCTCAAAGGGAAGCGCCTATCTCCATAGGCGCTTCTTTTTTTGCCCTTGGGAACTTTTTCTCATACATTCCGTCTAAAAAGGCATCTTTTGGAAAGGGGAATGAACCATGAAAAAGCTATTTGCACTCACTATGGTATTGATTCTGCTCCTTCCCTGTGCGGCCTGCGGGGCCAAAAGTGCCAAGGAACCGGTGCCCGGCAGCGGCGGCCTGACCGATGGCGCCTTCTCCGTGGCCGCCGCTCCTCTGGAGGCCCCGCCCTACATGGAGCCCCTGGACTGGAGCACCGAGGAGTACGATCACCAGGAGGAGAACGGCTTCCGGGCAGTGAACCTCTCCCCCCTGTCCACCTTCGCCGCCGATGTGGACACTGCCTCCTATGCCAACCTCCGCGCCCGGCTCCTGGCGGGCATGGAGGTGGAGCCCGACATGGTTCGCATCGAGGAGATGCTCAACTACTTCCGCTACGACTACCCCCAGCCCGAAGAGGGGGAGCCCTTCTCCGTCTCCGCCCAGATCCTCCCCTGTCCCTGGGACGGGGAGCTGAAGCTTCTCCGCCTGGGCCTCCAGGCCCCCCAGCCCGACTGGGAGTCCATGCCCCCCGCCAACCTGGTCTTTCTTCTGGACGTCTCCGGCTCCATGTCCGACTGGAACAAGCTCCCCCTGGTGAAGCAGGCCTTCCAGCTCCTCACCGAGAACCTCCGCCCCCAGGACGTGGTCTCCCTGGTGGTCTACGCCTCGGACAACCGGGTGGTGCTGGACGGCCTCTCCGGCGGGGAGGGGGCCACCATCCGTTCCGCCCTGGAGAAGTTGGAGGCCGGCGGCGCCACCGACGGGGGCCGGGGCATCCAGACCGCCTACGACCTGGCCCAGAAGCACTTCATCCCCGGGGGCAACAACCGGGTCATCCTGGCCAGCGACGGGGATCTGAACGTGGGCCTCACCAGCGAGGGAGAGCTCATCCGCCTGGTGGAGGAGAAGAAGCAGTCGGGCATCCTCCTCTCGGTGCTGGGCTTTGGCATGGGCAACTACAAGGACAACAAGCTGGAGGCCCTGGCCGACCACGGCGATGGCAACTACGCCTACATCGACAGCCTTCTGGAAGCCCGCCGGGCCCTGGTGGAGGAGATGGGGGGTACCCTCCTCACCGTGGCCAAGGACGTGAAGCTCCAGGTGGAGTTCAACCCCGGGCGGGTGAAGGGCTACCGCCTCATCGGCTATGAAAACCGCCTCATGGCCGCCGAGGACTTTGCGGACGATGCCAAGGACGGGGGTGAGATCGGCGCGGGCCACCGCCTCACCGTCCTCTACGAGCTGGTGGAGGCGGGCTCCGGCCGGGAGGTTCCCGGCGCCGACCTGAAGTACCAGGACAGCTCCCCCACGGGCAGTGAGGACTGGCTCACCCTCAGCCTCCGCTATAAGGATCCCGACGGGGAGGAAAGCCGGCTCCTGACCTACCCCGTGGGCGACGAGTCCCTGTCCCATATTCCCGACCCTGACGCCGCCTTTGCCGCCTGCGTGGCCCAGACGGGGATGCTCCTGCGATCCTCCTGCTACGCCGGCACAGCCAGCTACGCCGCCGTAGCAGAGCAGCTGGAGGCCATCGACCTGGCGGGGGATCCCTACAAGGAGGAATTTTTGTATCTGGTGAAGCAGCTCTCCCGGAAAGGGTGAGCTCTCCCTGCAAACGGAAGAAAAGGAGACGGGCGGCCCTCGGGCCGCCCGTCTCCGCTGTATTCCCCCTTGCAAGAAAAAGGAATCATGCTATAATATATTCTGGTTTTATATGGATATATAGGCATACCGGCACATCAAACCATAACTCCCCGACGAAAAGGAAGGGTCACATGAATATCATTATTGTAGGTGACGGCAAGGTGGGCGCCGCCCTGGCCACTCAGCTGTCCTCCGAGGGCCACGACGTGACCATCATCGACTCCAACCCCCAGGCTCTCAGCGAGAGTGCCGAGCGGCTGGACGTGATGGCGGTCACCGGCAACGGGGCCTCCATGGCCACCCTCCGGGAGGCGGGGGTGGAGAAGGCGGATCTTCTCATCGCCGCCACCAGCCGGGACGAGCTGAACCTACTCACCTGCCTCACCGCCAAAAAGCTGGGGGCCAGGGGCACCATCGCCCGGATCCGGAACCCGGAGTACTCCGACCAGCTTGTGGCCATGCAGGACGAGCTGGGCCTTTCCATGACGGTGAACCCGGAGCTGGCCGCCGCCCAGGAGGCCTATCAGCTGCTCCAGTTCCCCTCCTTCCTCAAGCGGGACACCTTTGCCAAGGGCCGGGTGGAGATCGTCTCCATCCCCGTGGGCAAGGGTTCCCAGCTCATCGGCATCCCCCTCTTTAAGATCTACGAGATCGCCGGGGTCAATGTGCTGGTCTGCGCGGTCCAGCGGGAGGACGGGGTACATATCCCCTCCGGCGGCTTCACTCTCCAGGAGGGGGACACCATCTTCGTCACCGCCGGGATGCAGGATCTGGCCCGGCTGGTGAAGAACCTGGGCCTGGTGGAGAAGCGGATCCGCAGCCTGTTTATCATCGGCGGCTCCCGCATCGCCTTTTACCTGGCCAAGCGGTGTCTGGACAGTGGCATGAACGTGAAGATCATCGAGCGGGAGCATAAGCGCTGTGTGGAGCTGGCCGAGCAGCTGCCCCGGGCCACCATCATTGAGGCCGATGGCTCCCGGGAGGACATCCTGGACGCTGAGGGGGTCAAGAGCTACGACGCCGTGGTCACCCTCACCGGTATGGACGAGGAGAACCTGGTTCTTTCCATGCTGGCCAGCCACCTGGGGGTGGGCAAGGTGATCACCAAGATCAACCGCCTGGAGTACGCCGGGGTGTTCCGGAAGGTGGGCATCGGCTCCATCATCAGCCCTAAGGGCCTGTGCTGCTCCCACATCCTGCGTTACGTCCGGGCCATGTCCACCGCCAGCGGCATCGAGCGGGTCATCACTCTCCATTCCATCGTGGACGGCCAGGTGGAGGCCCTGGAGTTCCAGGCCGCTCCCGACACCCGCCACCAGGGGCAGGCCCTGAAGGACATCCCCCTGAAGAGGGGGATCCTCATCTCCTGCATCACCCATAAGGGGCGCACCATTATCCCCAAGGGCGACAGCAGCTTCACCGCCGGGGATACGGTGATCGTGGTCACCGCCGGGGAGGAGGCCATCTCCGACCTGAATGACATTTTCGCCGACTGAGCCCCTGGCTTCAGGGCTCCCATTCTCTTCTCCCATATAGGAAGTGTGTCAATGAACCGTAAAATGATAGGCAAGATCATGGGCTTCCTCCTTCTGCTGGAGTGCCTGTTTCTTCTTCCCCCCGCCCTCATCTCCATCTGGGACGGGGAGCGCTCCGCCCTGGCGGCCCTGTTTACCACCATGGCCATCTCTGCTGGGGCGGGAGCCATCCTGTGGCTTCTGTGCCGGAACGCGGAAAGGCGCTTTTACGCCCGGGAGGGCTTCCTTATCGTGGGCCTGGGCTGGATCCTTCTCTCTGCCGTGGGGGCCCTGCCCTTCTGGCTGTCGGGGGAGATCCCCCACTATGTGGACGCCATCTTTGAGGTGATCTCCGGCTTTACCACCACGGGGGCCTCCATCCTCTCCAACGTGGAGGGGATGAGCCGGGGTCTGCTGTTCTGGCGCAGCTTTACCCACTGGCTGGGGGGCATGGCCATCCTGGTGTTCCTGCTGGCGGTGGTGCCCATGGGGAAGGGGGGCTACAGCGTCCACCTTCTCCGGGCGGAGAGCCCCGGCCCCAGCGTGAGCAAGCTGGTGCCAAAGCTGCGTCAGACCGCCGCAATCCTCTATCTGCTCTACATCGCCCTCACCGTGCTGTGCGTGCTGTTCCTGCTGCTGGGCGGGATGCCGCTGTTTGACAGCCTCTGCACCGCCTTCGGCACCGCGGGCACCGGCGGGTTCGGCATCAAAAATAATTCCATGGCGGGCTATTCCCCCTATCTGCAGTCGGTCTGCACCGTGTTTATGGCCCTTTTTGGGATAAATTTCAGCGTCTATTTCATGCTTCTTTTGGGCCGGTTCCGCCAGGTGTTTTTCAATGAGGAGGTGCTGCTCTACCTGGGCATCATGGGGGGCTCCATCGCCCTTATCACGGGGAACATCCTCTCCCACTACGGGGGGAATATCCGCAAGGCCCTGCACGAGGCGGCCTTCGCCGTGTCCAGCATCATGACCACCACCGGCTTCGCCACCGAGGATTTTGACCTTTGGCCTCAGCTGTCCCGGAGCGTCCTGGTGGTTCTCATGGTGGTGGGAGCCTGTGCGGGCAGCACGGGGGGCGGCATCAAGTGCGCCCGGCTCCTGCTTTTGTGGAAGTCCCTCTCCGCCCGGCTCCATCAGATGCTCCACCCCCGGAGCGTATCCCTGATCCGGGTGGACGGGGCGGTGGTCCGGGAGGAGACCATCCAGGGGGTCAACACCTACATGGCGGCCTACTGTGCCATCGGGGTGGTGTCCTTCCTGATCCTGTCCCTGGACAACCTGTCGCTGGAGACCAACCTGACCGCCGTGCTGGCCTGTTTAAACAACATCGGCCCCGGGCTGGATCTGGTGGGCCCCACCAGCAACTACGCCCACTTCTCCGACCTATCCAAGATCGTTCTCATGCTGAATATGCTCCTGGGCCGGCTGGAGATCTTCCCCCTGCTGATCATGCTCTCCCCCCGGACATGGAAAAAGGCGGGCTGAGGAGGGGAAAAAAGGAGGAAAAGGAGATTGTATCATCATGATACAATCTCCTTTTTCAAACGGCGCATAAATGGGCAAAAAGCGGGCAAAATTTGGTTACAAGAAAAAGGGGGTATCCATATGTCCGTTTCCTTTGCCGAAAGTCAGACAAAAATCAATCTTCTCCGGGCCTTCGCCGGGGAAAGCCAGGCCCGGAACCGCTATACCTTCTCCGCCGGCCTGGCCAAAAAGCAGGGCCTTCCCTGCATTGAGATGATCTTCCTTTTCACCGCCAACCAGGAGCTGGCCCACGCCCGGGCCTTCTACGATTACCTGGAAAAGTGCTCCGGGGAGAATATCGCCATCGACGGCAGTTATCCCATCGACCTTTACTCCACTGTGGCTGAGCACCTCCGCGCCGCCCAGCACAACGAGATGCAGGAGTATGAGCACGACTATACCGGCTTTGCCCACACCGCCAAGGAGGAGGGCTTCCCCGAGATCTCCCACCTTTTCTCCCAGATCGCCCGGATCGAGAAGGTTCACGGGGAGCGGTTCGGGCAGTTTGCCGACCTTCTGGAGCAGAATAAACTCTTTATCAGCGACGTGGAGTGCCAGTGGATGTGCCTCAACTGCGGCTATATCGTCACCGCTACCCGGCCCCCCGAGATGTGCCCGGTGTGCAAGCATGAGCAGGGCTATTTCGTCCGGCTGGAGATGGTGCCCTGGCAGATGA
Organism: Oscillospiraceae bacterium; assembly: GCA_022792495.1. Taxonomy (GTDB): domain Bacteria; phylum Bacillota; class Clostridia; order Oscillospirales; family Oscillospiraceae; genus Vermiculatibacterium. The sequence continues at coordinate 192 of JAAWBD010000082.1, read as the reverse complement.
AAAAGGAAAAATAAAAACAAAGTCACGCTGTATTTCTTACAGCGTGACTCTTTTTTTGAGATGGAAACAGAGGGTGTGAGGGATAACAGGGCAAGTAAGGCAGGGATTCAGGGGAGGAAGGAGGCGATCAGGGCGGCGGCCTCCGATACCGGGTCGTGCTCCATGTCCAGCCAGTGGACGTTCTTGTCCTTT
>JAAWBD010000081.1 GCA_022792495.1 Oscillospiraceae bacterium | reverse complement strand
CCGGGGAGATCCTGCTCAGCTCCTCGGGATCGGATAGCCTGGAGCATGTTTCCCATGAGAATCTTTTCCGCCATGTGTACACCATCTCCCCCTCCCGGATCTACTACAACTACCGGGAATACAACGAGGAGCAAAACTTTACCGTCTTTTTCAGTGACAATGACACGGTGCTGGCCCAGGTTCCCGGCAACGAAAGCATTCTCTACCAGGATGGGGAGACCTTCCAGTACGCGCTGGAATACGGCATAGACGAGCGCTATGCCGTCCAGGACGAGTTCCGGGAGCTGAAAAGCACCCTGGTCAAAGGGGACATCCGGATCCTCTACGCCACCGCCGTCCTGGCCCTGGTCTTCCTGGCCGGCACCGTCCTGTTGCTGTGCTGCGCCGGACGGCGGAGAGGGGCCGAGACCTTTGTGCTCAACTGGACGGATAAAATTCCCTATGACCTGTACCTGTTCGGGATGGGCTGGGGGGCGGTGCTGTGCTTCGCCCTGGGAGGCAACGCCATGTCGGAGGGATATCTCTACCACTATAACGACCCCTCCTTCTACGCCATGATGGGGGTGTCCGTGATCTCCCTGACCGTGGGCTTCGCCTTCACCGAGGCCGGACTTATGTCAACCGCCACCCGGATCAAAACCCACACCCTGTTTCGCAACACCGTCACCTGGAAACTCCTGTGCTGGATAGGCCGGGGCTTCCGGGGCCTGGGCCGGTGGTGGAAGACTACCTTTGGAAACTGGAACATGACCCAGCGGGTCATCCTGCTGTTTCTGGCCTATTTCATCGGTACTGTGCTCACCTCTCTCACCGTGTTCCTCATCCCCTTCTACCAGGGGGCGGTGCTCTTTCTGCTCTGCCGCTGGTCGGAGGAATGGCGGAGGATCCGCTCCGGCACCCAGGCCATTGTGGGAGGGGCTCCCGAAACCGTCATCGACGCCGCCAAAATGGGCCGGTTCCCCGACCTTCTGGAGCATGCCGGACAGCTCAACGACCTGGGAAGCGCCATCAACACCGCCGTGGACGAGCGGCTGAAATCGGAACGGATGAAGGCCGAGCTGATCACCAATGTGTCCCACGACCTGAAAACCCCCCTGACCTCCATCATCAACTACGTGGATCTTCTCAAAAAGGAGAACATCCAGGGGGAGAAGGCCCAGGAGTATATCCAGGTGCTTGACAGGAAGAGCCAGCGGCTGAAAAAGCTCACCGAGGATCTGGTGGAGGCCAGCAAGGCCTCCACCGGGACTTTGACGGTGAACCCGGAGCGGCTGGGGGTGGTGCAGCTGGTGAGCCAGGCCCTGGGAGAGTACACCGAGAAGCTCTCCGCCGCCCAGCTCTTCCCTGTGGTCTCCATGCCCGAGGAGGAGGTCTATGTCCAGGCCGATGGCCGTCACTTCTGGCGTATCCTGGACAATCTCATGGGCAACTGCGTCAAATACGCCATGACGGGGACCCGGGTCTACCTGGACGTGATATCCTGGGACGGGTATGTGACCCTCTCCCTGAAAAACATCTCGGCAGGCCAGCTGAACATCCCCGCCGAGCAGCTTATGGAGCGGTTTGTCCGGGGGGACGAGTCCCGCACCACCGAGGGCAGCGGCCTGGGCCTCTCCATCGCCCGGAGCCTTACCGAGCTCCAGGGAGGCCTGTTCCGCCTGGAGGTGGACGGGGATCTGTTCAAGGCGGTGGTCTCCTTCCCCCAGGTGAAATAAAAGCCTCCCCCAGGCGGACATCAGCAGATAATGAGGAGGGACGGGACTTATCCGTCCCTCCTCTCTTTTGGGGATCCCGTGTATCTTACCCCTCCCAAAAATACCTCTCATGGGTACAGCCCTTGCGGAATAGGGCGCAACCTGGTATGCTGACCACATCAGGGAGGTGAGGCCGTGAAAATTACAGTAGAGCATTGGGATTCCCAGGAAAACGAAATGGTTCTTCGGTGCCGGGAGGTGGATGAGGAGGTTCTGTGGGCGCTGTCCCTCCTCCGCTCCGGATTCCAGCGCCTGTGCGTATGGGATGAGGAGAAGGAGATCACCCTTCTCTCTCCCCGGGAGGCCGTCTACTGTGAGAGCGTGGATGAGCGGATCTTCATCTACACCAACGCCTCGGTATTCCAGACCGCCCTCAGTCTGGCGGAGCTGGAGGGCCGGTATGGAGATCTGGGGCTTTTTCGAGCCGGGAAATCCACAGTGATCAACCTCCACCATATCCGAAGCCTGAAAAGCCAGCCCGGAGGCCGGATCCAAGCCACCCTGGAGACCGGGGAGAAGCTGATGGTCTCCCGCCACTACGCCCCTCTGCTGCGGGAGCGGCTGGGGCTATAAAGAAAGGAGCAGATACCATGCAGGAATTTATCCGTTTTTACAGCTGGGGTGTAGACATGAAATTCCATATGGGCCTCTATTTTGCGGCCCTTGTGTTTACCAATTCCCTGACCCGCTGGCTTATGGGGGAGCGCTCCATCCCCATCCAAGCCCTGTTGGAGATGATCCTCACGGCCTTTGGGGTGGCCGTGATAGAATCCTGGATCTTCCCCCGCTGCCGGGAGTTGGAGGGCCCCTCCCTGACCCGGCGCACCGCCCTGTGGGTGCTGGTGTGCAACCTGGGCTTCCTGGGCTGCTCTGTGGCCTTCGGATGGTTCCGGGGCCTTCCCCTGTGGGGTGGGGCGCTTCTGATCCTGTTTCTGGAGGGCGGGATCGCCGCCATGTGGTTTGCCACCCATGTGGCCCTGAAGCAGGACTCCAAATGGCTCAATGATAAGCTGCGGCAGTATCAGGAACAGTGAGCACCATACCCCTTCCCCATCACAGCCGGAGTACAAAAAAGGTCAAAGCGCTTGGCGCTTTGACCTTTTTTCTCAATCCAGGATCTGGATAGCCGCTCCCAGAACTCCCTTGCCAATGTATACGCTGAGCGTCCCGTCGATGTGGGAATCCCAGATATGCCGGCAGCCGGGGATGGCCGCCATCAGATCCTTCTTCAGCTGCTCCATCTCCTCCTGGGCGCCGCCGTTGGCCACCAGCAGGTTGAAGTCCTTGTGATCCCCCACATGCTCCTTCACCAGCTCAATAAGCTTTCCCTGCACCTGCTTCCGGCCCCGTACCTTGGCCACATTCACCAGCTGGCCGTCCTCGGCAAAGGTGAGGATAGGCTTGATGCTCAGCACTGTTCCCGCCAGGGCGGTGATCTTCCCGATCCGTCCGCCCTTCATCAGGTATTCCAGGGTATCCACCGAGAAGAAGGCGTGGGAGTTTTTCAGCAGGTGGGGCACCCGCTGGCTCACCAGCTTCTCCCACCTCATCCCCTTCTGGATGTCCTCCCAGAGCTGGAGGACAACGCCCCCAATGGGGATGGCGCCGCTGTAGGTCTCAAAGACCGCCGTCTCCAGATCCTCCCGCTCCTCGCACTCCAGCCGGATCATGTTGTGGGTGCCGGACAGGCCGGAGGACAGGGGCAGGGCGATGACCCGCTCGTACCCATCCTTCTTGATGGTCTCCAGGGTTCGGGCCACCCGCATCATGTCGGGCAGGGAGGTCTTTGGCAGCTCCCCCTTCTCCAGCCGCTTGTAGACATCCTTGGCGAAAATATCCTCCCCGTCGTTGTAGTCCTTGTCCCTGCAGGCGATCCGCAGGGGCACCACATAGACGGGCAGCCCCTTCCTGTGCCGGGGCTCCAGCTCGGCGCAGGAATCCACCAAAAACGCGATCTTCTCCGGATTGATACTCAAGAAAATTCCCCCATCGGTTGACAGACCTCTGCCCGTCCCGTATAATAAGTGACATAACAACGTTATGTTGCTATTATACCATGAGTTTTTCCCCTGTCAAGGAGGGATTGTCGTTGGAGGAAAACTATCAGCTCCGCCGCCGGTTCCAGGCCCAGGAGACCCGCCGGGCCATTCTGGCCGCCGCCGCCCAGCTCTCCCGCCAGGGCCGCTTTGACAAAATGACCATCCGGGATATCTGCGCCGCCGCCGGGGTCACCACCGGGGCCTTCTACCATCATTTCTCCTCCAAATCCGACCTTCTCAAGCAGGGCTTTGCCTCGGTGGACATGTACCTGGAAAAGGCCATGGAGACCCACCGGGAGCTGCCCCCCCTGGAGCGGCTGAAAACCATTTTGCAGCTCTACGCCCAGTTCATTGAGGAGCAGGGCTGGGAGACCCTGTCCCTCTACTACCGCCGCCGGCTCTCAGTGGCGGACGGCAGCTCCATGTCCCCCGACCGTTTCACCCTCCGGGCCATGGCCCAATGCCTGGGGGAGCTCTCCAGCCAGGGAACCCTCTCAAAGGCCTGCACTCCGGAGTGGACGGCGGAATTTTTCTTCCGCCACTTTCGGGGCACCGTGGTGGACTGGATCCTCCGCCGGGGCTCCTACCCCCTCTGGCCCAAGCTGGAGCAGGACTACGCCTTCTTCGCCTCAGCATTCCACGCCTGAAAAGTGAAAAGTCATAGCTTTTTCACTTTTCATTCCTCGCTTCTACCTCCCCCCTCCCCCGCATACTCTATCCGGAGGGGGTATTTTCATGTCTCATATTTTTCGCAGCCGCGCCTTCCGGGATACCCTGGCGGGCTCCGTCCTTCTTCTGTGCGCCCTGGCTCTGGTCTGCTGGCCCAAGGAGGTCTCCGCCGCCGTCCGGGAGGGCTTGCAGCTGTGCTACAACGTGATCCTGCCCTCCCTGTTCCCCTTCTTCATCCTTACGTCCCTGGTGATCTCCCTGGGGCTGGCAGGGTATCTGGGGCGGCTGCTGGAGCCCATTATGCGCCCGGTGTTCCGGGTGGGCGGGCCCTGCGCCGCCGCCCTGGCCCTAGGCTTTGTGGGGGGCTATCCGGTGGGCGCCCGGGCCGCTCTCACCCTCTATGAGGAGGGCCAGTGCACCAAGACCGAGGCCGAGCGGCTGCTGGCCTTCTGCAACAACTCCGGCCCCGCCTTTATCCTTGGGGTGGTGGGGGCGGGGGTCTTTGCCGACAGCCGGGTGGGGCTGCTTCTTTGCCTTGTCCACGCACTGGCCTCCCTCTGCGTGGGGTTGGTGTTCCGCTTTTACCGCCGGGGGGAGGATCCCAAAGGCCGCCGCCTCTCCCCTTCCATCTCCGCCCAGCGGTTCTCCACCGCCTTCACTGGGGCGGTGAAGGGGGCGGTGACCTCCGCCCTTAACATCTGCGCCTTTGTGGTCTGCTTTACCGTGATCCTGCGGCTTTGCTTCCTCTCCGGCCTCCTCCCCGCCCTGGCGGGACTTCTGGGCCGGCTCTTTGCCCCCCTGGGCTTCAATGAACAGTGGGCCCGGCAACTTTTGACCGGCCTTCTGGAGCTTTCCTCCGGGGTGGCGGGACTCACCCAGGGAGGCTCCCTCACCGGCCGGGTGTCCATGGCCGCCTTTCTCCTGGGCTGGGCGGGGATCTCGGTCCACTGTCAGGTCCTCTCCTTTCTGGCTGAGAGCGGCCTCAACGTGCGCACCTACCTGGCCGGCAAGCTGCTCCACGGGCTTTTTTCCGCCGGACTCACCGGAGTTTTTCTACGGCTGTTTCCCCTGGAGCAGAGCGTTTCCAGCTATCTGGCCCAGCAGGTGGAGGGCATCGCCGGCACAGATTTCTATACCGCCCTTGCCATCTCCACCTCCGCGGCCTGGCTGGTCTTTCTCCTCTTTTTCCTTCTGGCCGCCCTGGGGATCCGGATGGGACGGAGCCGGCCCGGAGCCCGGCACAGGGTCTCCCCCCGCCTTAAAAAACCAGTGGCAAAATGGAGCGGGATATGATACAATCCTTTCAGAAAATGAGCAAAAGATTGTATCGCGGTTTACATTTCGGGAAGGAGGGGCCCCCCATGTTTGGACGGAAAAAGCTGTTCCAGGAGAATATAGAACCCCGTTGCGCTTACTGCGCCAAGGGTGCGCCCCTGGAGGAGGGCCGGATCCTCTGCGCCAAAAAAGGGGTGGTCTCCGCCGCCGGCCGCTGTCCCCACTTCCGCTACGACCCCCTGAAGCGGATCCCCCCCAAGCCGGCAGTTCTGGACACCAGCCGCCTCTCCCCAGAGAACTTCCGCCTGGACTGAGCCCTTCAAAATAACAATGAAGCAGAAGAGCAGCACTACCCTTAATGGGCAGTGCTGCTCTTTTTTCTTATAACCCTTTCGACACTTTATATTTTCAATCTTTATACCGGATGGGGCTGTAGAATAACAATAAACCTACATATCCATCCTTCTCCTCCCAATCACAATGAATATAGATATCCCCCAAGGCTAAAGCCTGTGATTTCTTTTTCAAGACATCTTATCTCTCCTGTAGCAAAATTGACCACTCCAAGGCCTACGGCCTCCCTCCCCTCCGGTACAATACGTTCTAGGCAAGCCTCACATAAAAAAGCCGCGGCTTTTTTCCTGTCCGCTCTTTTATCCTCTCCTAAGGTAACTGTCAGCATGGCATAGCCCCGATCCGGATCCTCCAATCCAGAGACCTGAAAGCCCCTCTCTCCTCCCCGAAAACTTTTTGCGGCTGCGATCCCCAGCGGCTTCTCGATCTGCTTCCCCTCTCCATCATACCGGTTTATCCCTATCACCATCATATCAAAAGTGTTCAAGCTGACAATTCCTACATTATCCTGTCCCCAGGGCTCCTTTTCCCTTTTTCCACACAGAAAACAATTCTCAACGGGGGTATAAACCGCAGGCTCCCTAAACTCCTCCCTCATCGTACAGCTTGACAAAAAGCATACCATCAAAAGAAAAATGCTCAGTTTTCTTTTCATTCTGTTGCCTTCCCTTCTCCGCATGGTATTTTTACGACAGTCACCCCACAACCCCTGGCATATTCCACTGTATTACGGGTTCCTCCCCTCTTTCCGTTATAAACCGCAATCACCCGGTTGGAATGCCCCACCATCCATTGATTTCTGCGCTGAAAGCAGTCTTTTCCATACCCATCGCAAATAAATCTGACCAAATCAGCCCTCCGCAAAACAGCTTGATACTTCTCCCTCCATCCCTGCTCCCACCTCAATTCGACCCCCGGGTAGGGAACGGCACAAATCAAACGAATCGCGGCCCCGCTCTCCCGCAACTCCAACACCAGCTCCGCTGCCCACAGATCCACTCCCCGGGCCATACCAGAAATAAAAACTGTATATCCTTCCAAAATTGCTGCCTTGATTTCCCTTTGCAAAGCTGCTTTTATTTTCCATTCTGGAACCCCCAGTTTTTCTGGGCAGTGTCCGGTAAAACAGCAACGGTGTTTTCTCTTTTCTTCTTCTGTTCTCATGCTCGCCTTCCCCTCTATATTTGGCCTCACCAAATTATTTTCTATATTTGGTATTACCAAATATAGAAGGCGCAAAGATATCTATACTTTCTTTGTGTCAAGGAGGTGATGCTTTGAACACCAGAAAACTGAAACTTGGCAATCGAAATTTGATTGGTTCCCGTGTTACACAGGCACGAAATGCAAAGAATATGAAACAAGTTGATCTGTTGGCCAAATTACAGTTGGCTGGCATTGACATGAGCATCCCCGCATTGTCCCTGCTTGAGGGCCAAAAACGTCCTGTGTCTGATATTGAACTAAATGCCCTTGCCGATATTTTAGAGGTATCTGTCAATTGGCTTTTGGGCCGGGAATAACAACCGGGCACCACTATGGTGCGCACACGCACCATATCATTATATGCAATATATGCAATAACCCCATAAAATACAAGTAAAATTGTAAAAGAGGTTATTCAAATGATACGGTATGATCCTCTATGGCAAACTATGAAGTCAAAGAATATCAGTCAGTACAAATTGATCAAAGATCACGGTATTGATAAGGCCCAACTTCATCGTTTGAGAAATAATATGGTGGTTAAAACATTGATCCTGAACACTCTTTGTGAAATCCTTGATTGTCAAATCCAAGATATAATGGAATATGCCCCCGATGAAAAATAAAATCCCTGCTTCCGACGGAAGCAGGGATTTTCTATCCATGAAGGCAGAGAAACGCGGGCAAGGTCAGGGCTGCTCTCTGCAAAAGGGCCACGCTGTACTGGGTACGGCGTGGCCCGGCTTTTTTACTTTTCCTTTTTCCCTTTTCCCTTTTTCTCCGGCTTTTCCCCCTCCGGCTTCTTTCCGTCCACCGCCTCCAGGATGGTGCGCTCCCCCGCCTGCTGGGCGTGCTTTTGGACGTCCATCTGGTTTTTGGGGGAACGGACCAGGATGCCGGGGCCCTGGACGCAGCCGCCCTCGCAGGCCATGCCCTCCAGGAAGTTCACCCCGCCGATGCCCTTGGCGAACTTCAGCAGCTCCACCTTACAGGCATTGAGGCCGCTGCAGGACACGGCGTTGAGCTTGAACTGCTCCTCGCTGACCCCGTGCTCCTTCAGCCCCTGGGCCACCGCGGCGGCCACGCCGCCGGAGTGGGCGAAGGAGCGGCCAAAGCCGCTGGCCCCATCCAGCTCCGCCTCCTCCAGGGTCTCCACCTGGATGCCCCGGGAGGCGAAGAGGGGATAGAGCTCCTCAAAGGTAAGGGCACAGTCCACCGTGCCCATGGTCTTGCCCATCTGGTACTCTTTCTTCTTGGCCACGCAGGGGCCGATGAACACTACCCGGGCCTGGGGATCGCTCATCTTGATCCGCTTCCCGATCATCACCATGGGGGAGGGGGTGTGGGAGATGTACTGGGCCAAATCGGGGAAATTCTTCTCCACGTAATCCACAAAGGCGGGGCAGCAGGAGGACAGGAGCCTGCCCTTCTCCACCAGCTCCTCGCTCTCGGCCTTGGCGGTCATATCGGCTCCCAGGGCCACCTCGGCTACATCGTAGAAGCCCAGCTTTTTCAGCCCCGTCACCACCTGGCCCAGGGTGGCGGGGGCGAACTGGCCGGCGATGGAGGGGGCCAGCACGGCGTAGACATGGAAGCCCCAGCGGGAGGCCCCCCGGAGCAGCTGCACCACGTCCACAACATGGGACTTATCCATGATAGCCCCAAAGGGACACTGATAGGTGCACACACCGCAAGAAACGCACTTATTCACGTCGATAGAGGCCTTCTTGTTCTCCCCCATGGCAATGGCGCCGGGAAGGCACCCCCGCTCGCAGGGCCGCTGATTTTTCTCAATGGCGCCATAGGGACACACCGAGATGCACTTGCCGCAGAGGATACATTTGGAATGGTCGATGGTAGCCTTCCGGTTGACGATGGAGATGGCCTCCTTGGGACAGTTGTGGACGCAGCGGGTGGCGATGCACCCCCGGCAGGAGGGCCCCACCTCGATCTGGGTCACGGGGCATTCGTCGCAGGCGATCTCCATGACCTCCACCATGCCCGGGTTGCCCGAGTCCCCGCCCAGGGCCATTTTCACCCGGCTGGAGATGACCGCCCGCTCCTTATAGATACAGCAGCGCATCCGGGCCTCGGGCCCGGGGATGATCTTCTCGGGAATATCCAGAATACCGGTGGTGAGCCGATCCTCCCAGGCCAGGACGGCTACCTCCTCCAGAACGGAGCTTTTCAGCTCCTGGACAGTCGTTTCAAATTTCCGCATGGGTTTTCCTCCTTTGGGAGAAATTGTTTTCTTTTTCACAATTAGAGCTTTCTTATTTTACTATCCCCCCGACGGCCTGTCAACGATAAGTTTTCCTTCTTTCTTCGGAATATTTTGTAGAAAACGCACAATGCCCTCCAGATCCGCACCTCCCTGCCCCAGAGCGCATAGGTTGGGGTGAGCCGATTTTGGAACGGAGGGTCAAGGTTTATGGATGCAAAGGTCACATTTTTCCTGGGGGCCAACTCGCCTGCGGGATTTTATTCCTTATACGATCAGATGCTGCCCGCCCGGGAGGCCCGGCGGATCTTCCTTCTGAAGGGTGGGGCGGGCTGCGGCAAATCCACCCTGATGAAGCGGGTCTCCGCCGCCCTGGAGGAGAAGGGGGAGCCGGTAGAATACATACGCTGCTCCGGAGATCCCGATTCCCTGGACGCGGTGGTCTTCCCCCGTCTGAAGGCCGCCATTGTGGACGCCACCGCCCCCCATGTGATGGAGCCCAGCCTGCCCGGGGTGGTGGAAAGTTATGTAAACTTGGGGCGGTTCTACGACCACCCTGCCCTGACGGAAAAGCGGGAGGCCATCGCCGCCGCCACCGCGGGCTACAAAAGCCACTACAAGGGGGCCTACCGCTGCCTTACCGCTGCGGCCCAGCTGGCGGAGGACAACCGCGCCCTTCTCCTCACCCCCGAGCTGGAGGCAAAGCTCCAGAAGCGGGCCCGGGGGATCCTCTCCCGGGAGGTAAAAAAGACGGGCCGGGAGCCGGGCCGGGCGGTTCAGCGGTTCCTGGGGGCTATCTCCTGCCAGGGGCCCTCCTGCCGGTTCGAGACAGTGGACGCCCTGTGCCGCAAGGTCTATGAGCTCCAGGACGCCTACGGCCTCGGCGCGGGGATGCTCACCGCCCTGGCCGCCGGGTGTATGGCGGCGGGGTACGACGTGATCCTGTGCCCCTCCCCCCTCTTCCCCGACCGGGCCCAGCATCTCATTGTCCCCGAGCTGGCTCTGGCCTTCGTCACCAGCACCCCCACCCTGCCCTATCCCGGCAAGCCCTACCGCCGGATCCGGGTGGACGCCATGGCGGAGGGGGAGCCCCTGCGGAAATACAGATCCCGCCTGAAGTTCGCCCGAAAGGTCCAGTCCGCCCTGCTGGAGGAGGCCGTGGACTCCCTCCGCCAGGCCAAGGAGGAGCACGACGGGCTGGAGAAGCTCTACAACCCCCACGTGGACTTCAAAGGGGTCAACGCCCAGGCAGAGGAGATCCTCAAGGAGCTGCTGGAATTGGAAGAAACCCATTGAACCCCGGCCCGCACCGTACCTTCGTACGGCGCGGGCCTTTTTTCAGTCTGTTCTGCAAAAGCCCCCCGCCGGACAGGCTTGCTTTTCCCCGGGGGGCGGTTTATAATGGGAGTACGTCACGCTTATGTAGGAGGCTCCCATGGAAGAAGTGCATCTCCGCCGGGCGGCAAAGGCCGACATTCCCGGCCTGGGCCGTCTGCTCTGCCAGGTTCATAAAGTCCACAGCGATGCCCGCCCCGACCTGTTCCGCCCTGGGGCCCGAAAATACAGCGATGAGGAGCTGGAGCAGCTTCTCCTTGACAGCGGCCGCCCTGTTTTTGTGGCGGAACGGGAGGGGCAGCTCCTGGGCTACGCCTTCTGCGTTCACCAGCAGTATCCCGAGGGGCACAGTATGACCAATGTGAAAACCCTCTACATCGACGACCTCTGCGTGGATCAGGCCGCCCGGGGCCGGCATATCGGCCGGCTTTTATACCAGCATGTGCTGGACTACGCCAGACAGCAGGGCTGCTATAACGTGACCCTCAACGTGTGGGCGGCCAACGACAGCGCCCTTGGCTTTTATCAAAGGCTGGGCCTTCAGGTTCAAAAGCTGGGAATGGAAAAAATTTTATAAAGCCCCTGTCCACATAAAGGACTTGCCCCCTCTCATACCCTCAAAGTATGAGAGGGGGTCTTTCCTTGCACACCACGTCCGCCCTGCAGAGCACTGTACTGCTCACCGCCGTCAGCCTGTTCTCCCAGGCGGTTGGCTTTGTCTACCGGGTGTTCCTGTCCCGAATGGTGGGCAGCGAGATCATGGGCCTTTACCAGCTGGTCATGCCCGTGTCCTCCGTGCTCATGTCCCTCACCGCCGTGGGCTTTACCGTGGCCTGCTCCAACCTCACCGCCCGGTACCGGGCCACCGGAAACTACAAGGCCGCCGTCCAGACGGTAAAGACCTGCGTCCGGAGCTTTCTCTGCGCCTTTGGCCTGGTGGCCCTCGTGGCCGCCCCCCTGTCCGACCTCATCTCCGTCCGCCTTTTGGGAGACGCCCGGAGCCGGCTGGGGATCCTCCTGCTCTTGCCCTGTGTCCTCCTCACAGGGCTGGAGAACATCCACAAGCACTCCTTTTACGGCGCGGGCCAGGTCCAGCCCCCCGCCTTCACCGAGATCTGCGAGCAGATCATCCGCTCCGGAGCAGTCCTGGGGCTTCTGTGGGCCTTCCTCCCCCAGAACCCGGAGCGAACCGTGGGGCTCATCGTCTGCGGTATGATCCTGTGCGAGATCTTCTCCGCCATCGCCCTCACCCTCCTCTACCGCCGCTTTACCGGCAGGCGCCCCGCCGGGGAGGGGGTGGAGCCCGCCGCCCTCCGCCGCAGCGTCCTCCACATCGCCGTGCCCATCGGCTGGACCTCCCTGCTGGGCAACCTGATGGGGGCCTGTACCTCGGTGATCATCCCCCAGCGGCTGGTCCGGGCGGGGATGGACGTGTCCTCCGCCATGAGCCGCTTCGGGGTCATGTGCGGCATGACCCTCCCCCTGCTCACCCTGCCCACCGCCTTCATCTCCGCCATGGGTCTGGTGCTCCTGCCCCGCCTGGCCCGATCCGCCGCCCTGGGCCGGAGAGACCTGTGCCGGGAGCAGGCCGGCCAGGCCATCACCGCCACCTGCCTGCTCATCTTCCCCGCCTGCTCCCTCCTGGCAGTGCTGGCCCCTCCCCTGGCCCGGCTCCTGTTCCGGGAGGAGACGGCGGGCCAGTTCGCCGTCCCCCTGGCCCTGGCGGTGGCCCTCAGCTGTCTGGAGTCCACCCTGGCCTTCTGCCTCAACGGCCTGGGCCGGCAGACCGCCACCGCCGGTCACGGCCTTCTCTGCGGAGCAGTCCAGCTCCTCCTCACCTGGCAGCGGATGGGCCTTCCCGGGGTGGGCCTTCAGGGGTATGTGGAGGCCCTTTTGCTCAGCACCCTCCTGGGGGTGGCCCTCCACTGGCGCTCCCTCCGCCAGGCCATCGGCCTTCGGCTCCAGCCCTTCCCCTGGCTTGTCGCCCCCGGCCTCAGCGCCCTGCTCTCAGGCCTGTGCGTCAACCTCCTCCTGCCCGTCCTCACCGGCGCCGGCCTGCCCCAGCTCCCCGCCTGCCTGGCGTGCCTCCTCTTCGGCCTCCTCCTCTACCTGGCCGCCCTCCAGGCCCAGGGCCTCTCCCGGTCCTGAATCCCGTCTCCTCCCCTCCTGCGCCCTCCTTTTTCCTTTTTATAGACGATTTCGACAAGCTCCTCCCTGTCTTTTTCCACTTCCCCCTTGCGCTTTTCATAAAAACCGTGGTATACTTTTATATCATAGTGGAATATTGTCTTTTCCTTGTTTAAATAGAACACCAACAGATAGGAGTGTCAGCTATGAAGCTTCAGGGGATCGGCGCCGCGGAGGGCATCGCCGTGGCAAAACTATGGCACATGGAGACGGTGGATCTGTCGGTGGAGCACCTCACCGACCGGGATCCGGAAAAGGAGAGCGTCCGTTTCGCCGACGCCCAGCACAAGGCCACCGATGAGCTCACCGCCCTCTACGAGGAGACCCTGGCCAAGGACGCCGACGCGGCCATGATCTTCGACATCCACCGGATGATGCTGGAGGATCTGGACTTCTGCGAGGGGGTCTCCGGCCTGGTGGCCTCGGGCTGCAACGCCGAGTGGGCGGTAAAGCAGACCGGCGACATGCTCCACGATATGTTCCTGGCCATCGACGACGAGACTATGCGGGCCCGGGCCGCCGATGTGATGGACGTGTCCGGCCGGCTCATCCGTATCCTCAAGGGCCTGGAGGACGCCCCCTCCATGCCCAAGGAGCCCATCGTGGTGGCCGCCGACGACCTGCTGCCCAGCCAGACGGTAAAGCTGGACAAACGGTATGTGGTGGGCTGCGTCACCCGCAACGGCTCCACCACCTCCCACTCCGCCATCCTCTCCCGCTCCATGGGTATCGCCTGCATCGTGGGCATGGGGAACGAGTTTGACGCCCTTCCCCAGACGGCCACCATCGCCATGGACGGCCTCTGCGGAGAGGTCATTGTGGATCCCACCCCCGAGGAGCTGGCCCTCTACGACAAAAAGAAGGCCGAGTTCGAGGAGCAGAAGCTCCTCCTCCAGCACTACAAGGACAAGGAGGCCGTCACTAAGTCGGGCCACCACGTCCACGTCTGCGCCAACATCGGCAGCGTCAAGGATGCCCAGGACGCAAAGGAGGCGGGGGCCGACGGGGTAGGGCTGTTCCGCAGCGAGTTCCTATACCTGGATTCCCCCGACTTCCCCTCGGAGGAGAAGCAGTTTCAGGCCTACAAGAAGGTGCTGGAGATCTTCGCCCCCAACCAGGTCATTGTCCGCACCCTGGATCTGGGCAGCGACAAGCAGGCCCCCTATTTCAACATCCCCCACGAGGAGAACCCCGCTATGGGCTACCGGGCCATCCGGATCTGCCTGGATCAGCCCGAGATCTTCCGCACCCAGCTCCGGGCCCTCCTCCGGGCCTCGGTCTACGGCAACCTCCACATCATGTTCCCCATGATCACCAGCGTCACCCAGGTGATGAAGTCCAAGGAGCTGCTCAGCAACCTGAAGGCTGAGCTGAAGGCCGAGGGGATCCCCGTCTCCGACGACATCAAGGTGGGCGTGATGATCGAGACCCCCGCCGCCGTGGTCATGAGCGACGAGCTGGCCAAGCTGGTGGACTTCTTCTCCATCGGCACCAACGACCTGACCCAGTACACCCTGGCCGCCGACCGGATGAACGCCAAGGTGAGCAACATCTTCAACTCCGAGGATCCCGCCATCCGCCGGATGATCGAGATCACCGCCAGAAACGCCCATGCCGCCGGCATCTGGGTGGGCATCTGCGGGGAGGCGGGGGCCAACACCACCCTGACCCCCTTCTTTATGGAAAACAAGCTCGACGAACTGTCCGTAGCGGCCGCCTCCATTCTGAAGGTACGCCGCGCAGTCTGTGAAAGTGAGGGTTAATCCAATGAGAATTATCCGTGTCAAGAACTACGAGGAGCTCAGCCGCGCCGCGGCCAACATCATCTCCGCCCAGGTCATTCTGAAGCCCGACTGCGTCCTGGGCCTGGCCACCGGCTCCAGCCCCGTGGGCACCTACCAGCAGCTGATCAAGTGGTATCAAAAGGGGGATCTGGACTTCTCCAAGGTCACCAGCGTAAACCTGGACGAGTATGTGGGCCTCACCCCCGACCACGACCAGAGCTACCACTACTTCATGCACAAAAATTTCTTCGACTCCATCAACATCCACCCCGAGAAGATCAACCTCCCCGACGGCTGCGCCAAGGATATGGCCGCCGAATGCCGCCGGTACGATACCCTCCTCAGGACCCTGGGGGTGGATCTCCAGCTCCTGGGCCTGGGCAATAACGGCCACATCGGCTTCAACGAGCCTGACGAGGAGTTCTCCAAGGGCACCCATGTGGTCACCCTCACCGAAAGCACGCTGGAGGCCAACAAGCGGTTCTTCGAGTCCATCGACGACGTACCCAAGACCGCCATCTCCATGGGCACCTACGACATCATGCAGGCCAAGCGGGTGCTGATGGTGGCCTCGGGCAAGGCCAAGGCCGAAGCGGTGAAGGCCGCCTTCTTCGGCCCCATCACCCCCCATATGCCCGCCTCCATCCTCCAGTTCCACCCCGACTTCACCCTGGTGGCCGACGAGGACGCCCTGTCCCTTCTGTGACATACGTCAAAAGGAGATATATTATGGACTTTACCAACGCCATGCTCTTTACCGAGGACTTCCGCTTCCAGCTGGGCTGCTTCTCGGTGGAGGAGGGCCGCTTCGCCAACGTTCTGGGCCAGGAGCGCCCCGGTGCTGTTGACCTGAAGGGTGCCTATGTGATCCCCGGTCTCATCGACATCCACACCCACGGCAACTCAGGGGCGGATTTCTCCGACGGGGACGAGGAGGGGCTGCGCCGGATGATGGCCTATTACGGCAAAAGCGGCGTCACCTCCGCCGCCCCCACCTCCATGACCCTGCCCTACGAGGTTCTGGAAAAGGCCTTCGCCGTGGGCCGCAAGGTCCACGACAGCCGGGATCCCGGCTCCGCACGGTTCGTGGGGATCAACATGGAGGGCCCCTTCTTCTGCGAAAAGCGGAAGGGGGCCCAGAACGCCGCCTACCTGAAAAACCCGGATCTGGAGGCCTTTCAGCGGCTTAACCAGAGCTGCGGCGGGCTTATCAGGTTCGCTGACCTAGCTGCCGAGCTCCCCGGCGCGGCGGAGTTCGCCCGGGAGGCCAGCAAGGTCTGTACCGTCTCCATCGCCCACACCGACTGCACCTACGAGGAGGCAGACGCCCTCTTCAATGCCGGGGCCTCCCACCTGACCCACCTCTACAACGCCATGCCCGGCATCCACCACCGGACTCCCGGCCCCATCGGGGCGGGCTCCGAGCGGGAGAAGGTCTACGCTGAGCTGATCTGCGACGGAGTCCACATCCACCCCAGCGCGGTGCGCATGGCCTTCAAGCTCTTCCCCGGCCGGATCTGTCTCATCTCCGACTCCATGCGGGCCTGCGGCATGCCCGAGGGGGAGAGCGACCTGGGGGGCCAGAAGGTCTATATCAAGGGCCGGAAGGCCACCCTGGCCGACGGCACCATCGCCGGCTCCTGCACCAACCTCTTCGACTGTATGACCACCGCCCTCTCCATGGGCATCCCCCTCGGGGAGGCGGTGAAGGCCGCCACCTGGAACCCGGCTCATGAACTGGGGATGCTGGATGAGATCGGCTCCATCCGGGATGGCAAGCTGGCCGACTTCGTCATCTGCGACAGCCAGATGAACCGGCAGCAGGTCTATATCGGCGGTCAGCTCCTTTAGTTGTGCATTATGCCCAATTTCTTTTGCTTGCCGCGGAATATATTGACAATAAGCACAATCTCTGGTATTCTTAGGATAGAATATTTTTCGTCATAAAATTAACTTTTTTGTAACCCTTTTGTAACCGATAATTCCACAGAAAGGTCTTGATCCCAATGGGTTTTTTTCAAAAACTGTTTGGCAAATCTGACGCCCCTTCCCCCGCCCAGCCCCAGCCCAGCGCCGGGCCCATCCAGATTTTTGCCCCTGTGGCCGGCCAGGCCGTCCCCATCACCCAGGTCAGCGACCCCACCTTCGGGGAGAAGATCCTGGGGGATGGCATCGCTATCAAGCCCTCTGAGGGCAAGATCTTCGCCCCCTGCGACGGCAAAATAGACATGATGTTTGAGACCGGCCACGCGGTGAGCCTGGCCTCCGACGGCGGCGTGGAGATCCTGATCCACGTAGGCCTTGATACCGTGGAGCTCAAGGGCAAGCACTACACCATCCACGCCCACAGCGGCGACAAGGTCAAGAAGGGCGACCTGCTCATGGAATTCGACGTGGAGGCCATCGTGGCCGCGGGCTACGATGTCATTACCCCCGTGGTCATCTGCAACAGCGACGATTATTCCGCCATCCGCCCCTTTGCGGACAAGGCGGTGGCTCCGGGAGAGCTGATCCTGGAGCTGGAGAAATAAGCCCCAGATCCCATCCGAAATATCCTTTTTTACCTGCAGGGGCGGCTAACAGCCGCCCCAGGTATTTCTATGCGCTTCTTTGGGAGAGAGCTCCCCGTCTGATATCCCGGCAAGCGCTGTTTTCAGGGCCTTACAGAGGCGGCGGGAGCTGTCGCTGAAGTGTGCCGCATATCCGCAAAGACTTCCCCCAGCTCCATTATTTGCCGCCTTGCGGCAGGAAAGAGGTGTTTCCCATGCAATCCTTCACCTATGTGGTTCAGGATCCTATGGGCATCCATGCCCGCCCCGCAGGGATGCTGGCCAAGGCTGCTATGGCCTACCCATGCGCCGTTACCCTCACCGCCCCCGCCGGCACCGCCGACGCCAAAAGGCTTATGTCCATCATGCGCCTGGCAGTCAAGGCCGGTATGGAGGTCACCGTCTCCTGCGAGGGAGAGCAGGAGGAGGAGGCCGCCGCTGGACTGGAGGCCTTCTTCCAGGAGAACCTGTGATCCCCTGCCCGCTCCCCTTCTGATCCGGAGCGGCGCATAATCCCCATCAAAACAGCCCTGGGGCTGTTTTGCGCCGGACGCCATGGCGTCCGGATCTTCCCCCCGATTCCTCAGCCGTTGTGGGCCAGCGGCTTTGGGATGACATACAGGTTCCAAAATATGTGTGAGAGATTTTGAGGAGGAAATTACATTATGATGAAAAAACTGCAAAAGCTCGGCAAGGCATTGATGCTGCCCGTAGCCGTGCTGCCCATCTGTGGTATCCTGATGGGTCTGGGCTACGCCATCGCCCCCGGCGTCATGGGCGTGCCTGACGCCGCCACCAGCGGCTTTGCCTACACCCTGGGCCTGTTCCTGGTGAAGGCTGGCGGCGCCGTTATCGACAACATGGCCATCCTCTTTGCCATCGGCGTGGGCGTTGGCCTTTCCAAGGACAACGACGGCACCGGCGGCGTGGCTGCCCTGGTCAGCTGGCTGATGATCACCACCCTGGTGGGCGCCGCCGGCGCCATCGCCCCCGCCCTGATTGAGAACAAGACCTGGGAGGTGGCCTACTCCAAGATCGCCAACCCCTTCATCGGTATTCTGGCCGGCATCATCGGCGCTACCTGCTACAACAAGTTTAAGAACACCAAGCTGCCCGATGTACTCAGCTTCTTCTCCGGCAAGCGGAGCGTGGCCATCGTCACCGGCGTTGTGTCCATCCTGGTTTCCGCCGTGCTGCTGTTCGCCTGGCCCGTGATCTTCAGCGTACTGGTGGCCATCGGCAACGCCATCGCCAGCACCGGCCACGTGGGCGTGGGCATCTACGCCTTCCTGAACCGGCTGCTGATCCCCACCGGCCTGCATCACGCCCTGAACAATGTGTTCTGGTTTGACACCATCGGTCTGGGCGATCTGACCGCCTACTGGTTCCCCATGGGTGAGGTCGCTCAGAACGCCACCTGGTCTGTGGGCATGTACATGGCCGGCTTCTTCCCCTGCATGATGTTCGGTATCCCCGGCGCGGCCCTGGCCATGATCAAGAATGCCAAGAGCGACAAGAAGAAGTATGCCATCGGCATCGTAGGCGCCGCCGCCCTGTGCTCCTTCATCTGCGGCGTGACCGAACCCTTCGAGTTCGCCTTTATGTTCCTGGCCTTCCCCCTGTATGTGGTTTACGCTGTGCTGTACGGCATCTTCGCCGGCATCACCACCTTCCTGGGCTTCCGGGCCGGCTTCATGTTCTCCGCCGGCGCCACCGACCTTCTGTTCTCCGCCTCCCTGCCCTCCCATGCCCAAACCTGGCTCATTCTGCCCCTGGGCATTGCGGCCTTCATCGTCTTTTTCCTGGTGTTTGACATCGCCATCAAGAAGTTTGACCTGAAGACCCCCGGCCGTGAGGATGACGACCAGGACGGCGAGATGAAGATTGAGCTGGCCAACAACGACTACACCGCCATGGCCAAGATCATCCTTGAGGGCCTGGGCGGCAAGGAGAACATCACTGAGCTGGATCACTGCATCACCCGTCTGCGCCTGGAGGTGAAGGATAACCTGCAGGTAGACGAGAAGAAAATCAAGTCCTCCGGGATCTCCGGCATCATCCGCCCCAGCAAGACCGCCGTCCAGGTGGTGGTTGGACCCAAGGTTCAGTTCGTCTTTGACGAGATGAAGAAAATGATCTGATCTTTCCCCCGCCACCTGCCTTGCGGCCCACGCTCGGCAAGGATGAAACACATAAAAGGCTGCCCCCAAACGGGGGCAGCCTTTTTGTCATGAAGGCCCACAAAGCCGCGCCGCTCCTGCCGCGGGGGTCACCGGAGGGCATTAAACCCACTGATGAGAATAATGGCCACCATAAGAGCCATAAAAAGCTTGTCCACCATTGGGGCGGCAATTTTTTTGTTCAGGCCCCGGCCCGCCATGCCCCCGGAGAAGCCTCCCAGGATCATCAGCCCCAGCACCTGAAGCTCAAAGTCAGGCACGGTGCGGGTCACCAGAGTGGTAATGAGGGAGGCCGTCTGGCTGAAAAATATGGTGTAGAGACTGTTCTGGGCGGCCTGCTTGATATCCATACTGAAAAAGTAGTAGAAAACGGCCAGGTTGATGGGGCCCCCACCGATCCCCAGGAAGCTGGATATCAACCCAAGCAGAAGGCCAATGAGGATACAAAGTCCCTTCTTTTTTATGTGAAGGCTCCTGATCCCCTTTCGCCGGAGCATGTAGACCAAGGTCACAAGGGTGACGGCCATCAGACAAAGGGCCTGGATCCGTCCTACAAAGACAGGGTCGGGGGAGGCATTTTTGATGGCAGAAAAAATCTGTTTACCCACAACGCCTCCTGCCGCGGCCCCCAGCGCAAGAGGCGTCGCCACCGCCAGATCCACGTTTTTTTCCTTTGCCGCCAAGCTTCGCCCCACATTGTAGGCGCACATACTCAGCACTGTGCAGCCGGATAGAAAGCTGATGGCGGCCGGCTCGGCCAGCTGCAAAAGATCCAGGGTGGGCTTGATGATCACTCCCCCACCGATCCCGCAAATAGCCCCCACCAAAGAGGTCAAAAAGCTGATACTTAAGTAAAACAAAGGCATTTTCCACGCTCCTTTTTGCGCTGCAACGGAAAAAGGGAGCGGCACAGGTCAGCCGCTCCCGGATCCGTCCCTTTTTTTATCGTCCTCTCCGTGCCATCTGCTCGGCCCGGGCCACGACCGCGAGCCGCTTTTCGGCGTGGGAGAAGAATTGGCGGAAGGCCCCGCAATAGGCGTTGTGCGCCGGCTTTCCAGGCAGCCAGTCATTTTTGCACCCACCGTTGCACAGGATCCGCCAACGGCACAGGAGGCATTCGGCGGGTTTTTCCCGGCCCCAGGCCAGGAATTCTTTCTCCCGCTCCCCTGTCAGCAGCTCCTCCAGGGAATTTTCCCTCAGGCTTCCCAGCCGCCATTGATCCAGGGCGAAAAAATCGCAGGGATAGACCGAGCCGTCCCCCTCCACCACCAGGTAGGCACCGCATTGACCGCAGGTGGAGCAGGTTCCTCCCCCGCCGCCAAGGAGCTGGTGGACGTAATCCTCAAACAGCCGCACGCTGTGGTAATCCCCCTTTTCCCAATCCTGATACCACAGGTCAAAGAGTCGGCAGAGGAAATCTCCGTAGGCCTTGGGGGGCAGCGACCAGGGCTGGGAGCCCCGCTCCGTCTCCAAGGGATCCAGGCAGGGGATAAACTGGAAATACCGCGCCCCCAGCTTTTTCAGCTCCCGGTAGATCTTTTCCGGACTTTTGGCACAGGCGCCGGTCACCACGCACAGAACATTCACCTCAACACGATGCTTTTGCAGAAGGGCCAGGGCCTTCACCACACGGTTCCACGTCCCCTTCCCCTGGGCGTCCAGCCGCCAGCGGTTATGGTTGTCCTTGACCCCGTCCATGGAAAGCCCCACCAGGAAGCGCTCCTCCCGGAAAAACACGGCCCATTCCTCGTCCAGGGTCATGCCGTTGGTCTGGATGGAAAAAGCGAGCCCGACCCCCTTGGGGCAGTCCCTGCGGGCCTTCCGGACAAACTCCCGGAACCACGCTATCCCCACCATGGTGGGCTCTCCCCCCTGGAAGGCAAAGCTGACAAGTCCTCCCGCCTCAATTGTCTGGAAGGTCTTACTCAGCAGCAAGTCCACCGTCTCCGCCGTCATAAGACCCATATTCTCCTGGCTCCGGTTGGCCGCCTCATCGGCGTAGAAGCAGTAGCGGCACCGCAGTCCGCACAGGCTGGAGGCGGGCTTGATCAAAAAATTGAGGGTTCGCACCGTGACCTTCCCCCCTCTAAACAGACTTTGGGCGCGAATTCTCTCTCCATCAGGGCTGCTCCAGGCCCAGGCGGGTATACTGCTCGGCGGGGGCCTCGTTCTCCTTCATCAGCCGGATCATAGCCGCCTTCATTCGGGCCTCCACCGCCTCATCCTGGATAGGGGAGAGCTGGCGGGGGTCGGCCTCCAGGTCGAAGAGAAGGTCTCCCTCCCCGTAAAGGCCGTCCGGGGCGTAGAGGGACTTCGGATCGTCGGAGATCATCCCCATGCAGTTGCCGGGAAGGCGCAGCAATGGCGTTCCCTTGGTAAAGCTGAAATCCCACACCAGCTCCGACTGGCGGAGCTTGTCCAGCGTGACGGTATTGGGATAGCTGGTGGGGGTCTGCATGTAGTCATACAGCTGATCCACATGCTCCCGCACAGGAGCCCGCATGTACACGTACCGGCCGTCGGTGACGTTCACATGGAAGCCGTGCATCCCGAACAGGGCATACTCCCGCACAGGGGCGTCGGTCTTTACCAGCTCTCCCAGGGGCTTTCCCAGCATGTCCTTGGGGATCGGAACACCAAAGTAGTCCAGCAGAGTGGGCGCGATGTCAATGGTCTGGGCCAGCGCGCCGCGGTGGACGCCCTGCACCTTGCTGCGGGGATCCCACAGGAAGAAGGGGGTATGGGCGATCTCGTCATAGTGGGGCTCCATGATTTTTCCCCACCAGTTATGCTCGGTGAGAAGGAAGCCGTGGTCGGTGTTCACAATGAGCATGGTGTCCTTCCAAAGGTCATATTCATCCATACGATCCAGCACCAGGCCCAGATACCAGTCACACATGGTGACCGCGGCCCGGTATTTATTGATGCCGTGCCGGATCTCCTCCTCGGTCTCCTGCTCATGGCCCACACGGTGGTACTGGGGCCAGTCAAACTCCCGTCCGCCGTACTCCTTCTCATAGAGGGCCATAAACCGCTCCGGCACATAGTAGGGCTCATGGGGGTCAAACTCCTCGATCTGTAAGTACCAATTGTCTGAGCGGAAGTTATCGTCAATAAACTCCAGTCCGTGCTTGAAGGTCTGGGCGATGGAGATGTCCTCCTCCTTTTGTGTATAGAGGCGATTGATATACTCCTGCCGGCCACAGGCGTCCACACGGCCATAGATATGGGGAGGCGCTTCGAAATCCACCCGGGCCTTCCAGGGATCCCCCTCAGGCCCCCGGGCATATTCAAAGGAATTGTATTTGGTCTGGTAGTCGGAGCCGCCCTGCTCCCAATAGTGCCAGTGGTCGGTCACAAGGTGGGTGTAGACTCCGCTCTTTTTCAGTAGCTCGGGCATGGAATCATCGTAGAGCTCGATGGGGCCCCAGCCCCGGTGCAGGAAATTATACCGGCCGGTGTGCATCTCCCGGCGGGCCGGCATACAGGGCAGGCTGCCGGCGTAAAAGTTGTCAAACACGGCACAGTGCTGGGCCAGGCGCTGAAAGTTCGGGGCGATGATATCCACGCCGCCGTACGGCGGAAGCATCACCCGGTTCAGCGAGTCGAACATCACAACGATCGCTTTCATATGCGTTCCTTCCTTTCTTCCTGATTGCTGAGATCAGCCCTCTCCGCTGTCTCCGATCCCCGCCGGGCCACGCACGTGCCGTACGGCGAAGGTGACGGTAAGGATGGTGACAAGATAGGGGCACATGTCCAGCAGCTGAGAGGGGATGCTGCCATTTGTGAATACGTTTTTCAGGGAGGCGGCAAAGCCAAACACCAGGCTGCCCAGCATGGAGCCGATGGGATTAAACCCGCCAAGAATGTTAACGGCCACGGCGATGTAGCCCCGCCCCGCGCTCATACCCAGAGCAAAGCGGTTCACATGGTCGATGGAGAGGTAGCTCCCGGCAAGGCCGCAGAGCACGCCTACGATGATCTCACCCGCAAAGCGGTATTTCACAATGGAGATCCCCAACGTCCGGGCGGCCAGGGGCTTTTCTCCCACGATTCGCATCCGTAGTCCCCAGGGCGTGCGGAACATAAAGGCCCATCCGCATAGGCCGATCAGTATAGTGGCCGGCAGCAGGATCGAGGAATTTCCAAAGACCGGAAGCATGATACGGGGCAGAGACACGGTGGCTTCACTGTTGGCTCGGGTACTCCAGATGATCTGGGTCAGGGAGGCGGTTATGCCGGAGGCAAGCATATTAATGCCAATGCCGCAGATCACCTGGTTCATGTGAAAACGAACGCACAGCAGGCCGTGCAGCAGGGCCAGCAGCAGGGCCGCCAGGATCCCTGTGAGCAGGCCGACCCAGGGATTGCCACTGTAATACGCTCCGCATGTTGCTCCAAAAGCCCCTATCAGAATGAAGCCCTCCATCCCCATAGGCATAATGCCGCAGCGGGCGGAAAAGGTTCCGCCAATGGCTGCCAGCGCCACCGGGATTGACGAGCGCAGCGCCGAGATGATCAAAAGGCCAAGAAAGCTCATTCGTCCGCACCTCCTTTTTCCGCCTTATGGGAGGGAAACGCCTTTGCAATAGGCTTACACAGCGCGTCCATCAGCTCGGGCGCCACCATGAAGATCACGATGAAGGCCTGGATGATGGAGATCACATCCATGGGGAGCGCGGCGATCCGGTTGACTGCGCTGGCTCCGGATTTCAGTCCTCCCCAAAGGACGGCTGAGAAGAACACCATGACGGGACTGCCCGCGGCCAGGGCCGAGACCGCGATCCCCTCAAAGCCATAGCCAGAGGAAAATCCGTCGGTGAAGCGGTATTGAACCCCCATCACCTGGGTGGCGCCACAAAGGCCGGCCAGCATACCGGACAGAAGCATTGTTAGAATCATCAGTTTCTTTGTGGGGATCCCGGCCGTCTCCGCGCTGAGGGGGTTGGTGCCCATGAAATGAAGCCTGTAGCCAAAGCGGGTATGCCCCAGCAGATACCACACGCCGATCACAAGAGCCGCTCCCAGAAGGATGGAGGCGGACAGATGGTGTCCGCTGACCAGCTTTCCGATCTGAGCCTGCGGCGGCAGCTTCGCCGTACGGGCGATCCCCTGATCGTCCACCAGGGGGCCATTGGTCAGATAGCCGCAAAACAGTTGGGCCACATAGTTACACATCAGGGTGAGAATGACCAAATTGGCGCCAAAGCGAATGTGAAGGCAGGCGGCAAGAGCCCCGTAAAGGCCGGCTGCCAGCGCGCTGATAAGCAGGATCAAGGGGACAAAGAAAATCCGCGGCAGCGGCGGGAGGTACCCGCCGATCAGGGCCGCCACGATGGCGCCTACAAAAAGCTGGCCCTCTGTTCCCAGGTTCATCACTCCGCCGCGCTGGGCAAAGGTAAAGGCCAGTCCGGTGAACAGAAGAGGAGTCGCATAGCTCAAGGTAGTGAGGATCGCATTGACAGAGCCAAAGGCACCCTTAAAAATCAGCTTATAGGCCTGCAGGGGGTTGAATTCGGCCACGTAAATAACAATGCCGCCAATTATCAACGCCAAAAGAAGTGCCACCAATGTCCGCAGAACCACGTACACAGGTTTTTGCTTTCCCAAAAGTCCCACGTCTCTCACTCCTTTCCTTCCTGTGCAGCTACTGAGCCGGTCATCAGCATGCCAAGACGATTGTCGTCAAAATTCTCAGCCCGATCCACCGCCATGATCTTTCCCTTATAAATGACGGCGATTGTATCACTCAGACGCTTGATCTCGTCCAGGTCAGCGGAGATCAGCAGGATCCCCCTGCCCTCGTCCCGGTAGCGGAACATCACGTCGTGGATATAATCGGAGGCAGAGACGTCCACGCCCCGAGTCGGCTGCGCGCAGATAATCACCTCCGGCGACTGGGAGAACACCCGCGCAATGACCACCTTCTGCTGGTTGCCTCCGGAAAGCGCACCGCACAGGGTGGTGGCCCCGGGGGTTTTGATGCGGTAATCCCGGATCAGCCGCTCCGCGTTTTTCCGGATGCTCTGCTTCGCCATGATCCCATGGCGGCTGAAGGCTTTTTGACCCTCGTAGCCCAAAATAGAGTTCTCCTCCACAGAGCATTTCAGAGAAAGGCCGCGGGCTGTGCGATCCTCGGGGACATGCCCCACCCCCGCTCGAAGAAAGTCGGCAGCATTCCCCGCTACCGGCTTTCCATTCACCAACAGCTCCATGGAGTCCGGCTTTAAAAGTCCGGTCAGGGCCTCGATCAGCTCTGTCTGACCGTTTCCGTCGATCCCGGCGATCCCGAGGATCTCCCCCCTGTGTATGGTCAGCGCGATATCCTGCAGTATGGGGATCTCATTCCTGCGGTAGGAAAGCCCCTTGATCTCGCAAAGGGGAGCGCCGATATCCTGGGAGGGCCGTCGGCCCTCAAACTGATATGCACGACCCACCATCATTCCCGCGAGCTCCTGCATATCGGTCTCCATCTTGTTCTTCGTCCCCACCAGCCTCCCGTCCTGCAGAACTGTGCAGCGGTCGGCAATCTCCATGACCTCATAGAGCTTATGGGTAATGATGACAATGCTTTTCCCGTCGGCCTTCAGCTTGCGCAGCGCGCGGAAAAGCTCCGCTGTCTCAATGGGAGTCAGCACGGCGGTGGGTTCATCCAGAATCAGGATCTCCGCGCCGCGGTAGAGTGCCTTCAAGATTTCCACCCGCTGCATCTGACCTACGGAAAGGGTTTCCACAACCGCCCTGGCGTCGATTGGGAAGCCGCTCTCCTCGGCCAAGGCCTGTACCTCCTCCTCCGCTTGCCTGCGGTCAAAGAGGATCCCCTTCTTGGGCTCACAGCCGGCAACCACATTCTCAGCCACGGAAAGCACAGGCACCAGCATGAAGTGCTGATGAACCATACCGATCCCGCACTGAATCGCCGAAAGGGAATCCTTCAGCATAACCTGGTTCCCGTTGACTGTGATGGTTCCCCCATCGGGTTTGTGCATACCGAAAAGAACCTTCATCAAGGTCGTTTTTCCGGCGCCGTTTTCTCCCAAAACGGCATGGATCTCACCCTTTTGCAGGGTGAAATCTACGCCGTTTAGAGCCTGAACGGTGCCGAAGTTCTTAGAAATGCCTCGCATTTCTACAGAATTCATCTTCGCTCCGCCTTTCAGGATTATTTGGTTGGTGGCCAATGGTCAGGAAGCCTGGTTGTATTGGGCAACCCAGCCGGCAACCTCCTCCATGGTGGTGACCAGCGCAACGTCGGTATTCTCATACCACTCTCTTGCAGCCTCCACCTTGGCAATGACCTCATCAGAGACTTCCACAGAGGCGCCGTCCAGCAGATATTCAAACGCACCGTCTCGGATGGTGGGGCGCTGCACACCAGGAGTCCAGGTGCCATCAATGATTTGCTTGCACTGCTCATACACCAGGCTGGTCAGAACAAAGCCCGCCGTGGCGAAAATATAGGGGGACATGGCATTCTGGTTTGTGCCGCAGCCGATCCCATAGAAGTGCTTTTCATCGGCAGCCGCCCAGATCCCGGTTCCGCCGCCGTCCAGGTTCATGATCACGTCCACGCCCTGATCATACAGCGACGCGGCCATCTCCTTGGCGGTGTTTACATCGCTGAAATCGCCCACGGTGGAAGTGAGGGTCTCTACCTCCGGGTCATAGAAGGCCGCGCCGCAGGCAAAGCCGGCCGCCATGGAGACTACGGTGGCAGAATCCATACCCAAGATCGCGCCCACCTTCTTTTGTTCGTTGGCGTACTCATAGCTGCTGTCCGAGGTAATCAGTCCGGCCATTACACCAACCAAGAAGGTTTGCTCCGCGCCGGTTTTCACAATGGAGCAGACGTTCTCTGCGTCCACACTGTTGTCAACAACGGTAAATTTCTGGTTAGGGTAATCCTCGGCCACCTGCTCAACCGCCGTGGCTCCTTCACCGGAAAGGGCGATGATCAGATCGTAAGAGCCATCCTGGGCAAAATCGTAGGTCATAGAGGTATACTCGTCGCCAGAGGCAGGCTCGGCATAGTTGAAGGTGATCCCCAACTCCTCCTGGGCCTGCTTGAGTCCCGCATACACCATATCGTTGAAATTGTTATCCCCCAAGCCGCCTGTGGTAAACACTACGCCGATTTTTGCAGAAGCAGGGGTCTCAGGCACTTCACTTTGGACACTTCCGGGATTCTGAGTCGGATCAGCCTCCAGATTCTTTCTGTCTCCGCAGGCCGCCAATGAGAGCGTCATTGCCACAGTCAGCAGCATAGCAAGCAATCTTTTCATGTTCAGATACCTCCATCTTTGTAAATACTCCTTTATAGGAGTTCTTTTTTAAGATAGCATACCCAAGTCTCCAAGATGGCGACAAATGTCATGTCGCAAAGAAAAAGTGGGATTTTTGCATAAAAAAGAGCTTCCCTTTTGGGAAGCTCTTAGCAGTTTGCATGAATTACTCAGAAAAATACTCCATCTTTCGCTTTTTCAACGCCTCGTAATGGGCGGCGTCGATATAGATGTATTTGGAATGCATTTTGACCAGGCCCTCTTTTACGATCACGGGCAGATACCGCTGCAGGGTACGCACATTCATCCCCATAAACTCCGCGATCTCTTTTCGCTGCTCCAGTATTTTCACTGAGCCTGTATACCCCGCGGAATAGGTACGTAAATAAAACTCATAGGCGAAGATCAGATATGTGATGATCCCCATGTACGCCGGATAAAAGCTGCATTCTGACTGACGCCATGTCTCATCATTTAGCCGCCTAAGGATACTGCCGGTGATTTTTTCAGCAAAGAGTGGGTATTTCCGAAAGCTTTCGTGGACAAGCTCCTGGGAAAATACAGCAAGTACCACCTTTGTCTTGGTCAGGATCTCCCCACTTTTCATCTCATACTTTGAGGTATTCAAAACCCCGTTAAGTCCAAAGATATCCCCGACAGTCGCTTTACGATACCATACCTTGTCGCCGCTGACAAAGTTACAGGTAGAACAACACACACCGCATATGATGTAAAATGTATCGCAGGCCCCTTCTCCCCAGCGGATGATGATCTCCCCCGGGCGGTAAGTTCGGACGGGGATGGTATCCACCACGTGCTCCGGCAGACAGCTCAACAGATCCGCCAGTTTCGGATTATATTTCATGTAGCTGCGAATGTCCATTTTCATCATCCGCTCCTTAAATGATGCGACATGAATGCATATAAATATATCACAGTTTCAAACGCTTACCCCACCCGAAGCAAAATCACAAAACAGAAACTGATATCATCATCCCAGCTCCACCGTCAGGCGGTGGGTGCGGGTGAAGGGGTGGTTGGGGGGCAAAAGCTCTGTTCCCGGGCGGTGAGAGAGGTCGTGGCCGGGGCCGGGGTAGCCTGTCCAGGGCTCGATACAGACAAAGTCGGGAACACCCAGGGCGCTCCAAATCAGGACGTAGGGCCAGTTTTCGGTCTCCACCCGGAGGTATCTGCCCGTCCCCTTCTCCTCCACCTGAAGATACCTTGATCTCAGGCCGGGGAAGCAGATGCTGTCATTGTCAAAGCTGTGGTGATCCAGGGGGAAGAGATCTGTGCCGCCGGGAGCCTCGGGCTTTTCCCAGCGAATGCAGAAGTCCTCCAGCGCCTTCCCTGGGGTAAAGGGGCAGCTGAGGCCCACATGGAAGCCCAGCTGGACAGGCATGGGGCTCTCCGAACGGTTCAGGGCGGTGCAGGTGGTCACCAGCACATTTCCCTCCAGGGCATGGCGGGTCTCCAGGGTGAAGGCCCAGGGCCAGAGCTTGTCGTCCCCCGGCCAGTCCAGGCGGAAGGTGAGGCTGTCCGGAGTCTGCTCCACCAGGGTGTGCTCCACATCCCGGACAAAGCCGTGCTGGGGCAGGTTTTCATAGCGCTTGCCCGCAAACTCGTACCAGTTTTCCTCCACCCGGCCGCACCAGGGAAAGCAGATGGGGGCCCGGCGGGGCCAATGCTCCTTCTTCCCGTCCCACAGCAGGGGGATCTCGGGCGAAGCCAGCGTCCGCAGATCCTGGAGCTCCGCCCCGTGATCGGAGACAGTGAGGCGCAGAAGGGTATTTTCAATGGTATGGTTCATGTTTGTGCCCCCATTCTCAAAATTTTGTGCGGTCTGTTGCTTTCATTATACCACGGCCCCGGGGCGGGGGCAACCGCTTCTTTACGGGAAAGGGGGGCGTCCAACGGGACGCCCCCCCTTTCCTTTTCCCTTTATGCCTTAGCCTGATCCAGGGCGGCCCCGGCAGCCTCCTTCACGGCGTTGGAGGTCACTGTGGCCCCCGCCACTCCGTCGATCTCCGCCCCCTTCTCCTTCACCTGGGCGGTGAGCTCCTCCAGCGCGGCCCCTCCCACAGAGGGGGTCTCCTGGTCGCCGGTGATGGTCGCGCCGGTGATGCCGGCTTCATCCACGGTGATGGAGACCACCACCTCTCCGCCGTAGCCCTGGGCCTTGCCCTCGTAAGTGCCGGGGGTGTACGCCCCCTCCTTCGGCTTGCCGGAGCAGGCGGCCAGGGTCAAGGCCAGGGCGGAGATCAGGAGCAGGGAAAGGATCCTTTTTTTCATACTTTTTCCTCCATTGATTGCTTTTTTCGTCTTTTTTGACACATATCCCTTGATATGGCAGGGGTATGTTACGCCATTTCGCCGCCGGAGTCAAGGGGAAAAATGGGGAAGGATAAAAAAGACTCACCGCCCCAAGGCGGTGAGTCAAAGGGTTCAATACCGGGCCAGGAACTGCCGGGTCCGCTCCTCCCGGGGAGCCTCGATGACCTGGCGGGCAGGGCCCTGCTCCACAATGACCCCCCCATCCATAAAGATGATCTCGTCGGCCACATCCCGGGCAAAGGCCATCTCGTGGGTGACGATGATCATGGTGGTTTTTTGCTCCGCCAGGGATCGGATCACCTTTAAAACCTCCCCGGTGAGCTCGGGATCCAGGGCGGAGGTGGGCTCGTCAAAGCAAAGGACGTCGGGGTGGAGGGCCAGGGCCCGGGCGATGGCCACCCGCTGCTGCTGGCCGCCGGAGAGCTGATGGGGATAGTGGCCCGCCCGGTCGGCAAGGCCCATCCGCTCCAGAAGCTCCAGGCCTTGCCGCTCAATGGCGGGCCATCCGGACTTGTCCTTCTCCCGCAGCCGGCCCGCCAGGGTCACATTCTCCAGGGCGGTATACTGGGGGAAGAGGTTAAAGCCCTGAAACACCAGGCCGAAATGGAGCCGCTTCTGGCGGATGGCCTCCTCGCCGAAGGCGGCCTTGTTGTCCGCATCAAAGAGGATCTCGTCCCGGACGGTTATGGTGCCCCGGTCGGGGGTCTCCAGAAAATTCAGGCACCGGAGGAGGGTGGTCTTACCGCTGCCAGAGGAGCCGATGATGGCCAGGGCCTTTCCCTCCTCCAGGGAGAAGGAGATATCCTCCAAGACCTTGGTGTTTTCAAAATGCTTTTCGATGTGGTTGACTTCTAAGATCGCCACGATGCCGCCCTCCTTATCGAAAATATTCCAGTCTCTTTTCCAGCTTGCCCAGGAGCAGGGTCACCACCCCGTTGAACACCAGGTAGTAGACTCCCGTGAAAAAGAGCGGCCAGAGAAGGCCTGAGTAGCCGTGGGAGGTCTTCATGAAGGCCTGGCCCGCCCAGATCACCTCCTGAAAGGAGATGATCCGGGCCAGGGAGGTATCCTTCACAAGGGTGATGACCTCGTTGGACATAGGGGGGACGATGCGCTTGATCATCTGGAGGAGGGTGACCTTGAAAAAGATCTCCCGCCGGGTCATGCCCAGCACCAGGCCGGCCTCCTGCTGTCCCACGGGAACACCCTGAATGCCACCCCGGTAGATCTCGGAGAAGTAGCAGGCGTAATTGATGATGAAGGCGATGGCGGAGGCCAGGAAACGGCCCGGCTCCCCGGCGCCCCAGGGGGAGTAGCCCAGGAGCTTGCCAGGAATGTAGTAAAGAAGAAGAAGCTGGAGCATCAGGGGGGTGCCCCGAATGATCCAGATGACAGTTCGGGTGAGCCAGCGCAGGGGGGCAAAGCGGCTCATGGAGCCGAAGGAGACCACCAGCCCCAGAGGGATAGCCCCTAAAAGGGTGACGGTGAAGAGCTTGAGGGTTTGCAGAAAG
Organism: Oscillospiraceae bacterium; assembly: GCA_022792495.1. Classification (GTDB taxonomy): domain Bacteria; phylum Bacillota; class Clostridia; order Oscillospirales; family Oscillospiraceae; genus Vermiculatibacterium. The sequence continues at coordinate 11,608 of JAAWBD010000081.1, read as the reverse complement.
CCCTGGTTCAGGGCGCCTACCACAGTTAGAAACATGGGGTCACTTCCTCTTGTTAGATAACGGATCTTGTCAGACTACAAACGGGGCTGCCGAGGGACTAACTCCTCCGACTACGCAAAATTTCTCCGGGGGCGGTAGAACTGCCCCCGAAGAAATTTCACTCCGCTGCGTCGTTAGCCCCTCGGCAGCCCCGTTCTCCGCCCTTCTTATTTCTGCTCGATAAGCTTGTCGCCGATACCGTAGGTGTCAGCGATCTTCTGCATGGTGCCGTCAGCGTAGGCGGCCTTGAAGAAGTCGTTGAGGGCGGCGCAGAGGTCGCTGCCCTTCCGGAAGCCCACGCCGTACTCCTCGCTGTTAAGCTCCACGGTGTATGTGAGGTCGGCATAGCTGGTGCCCTCCCCCACAGTGGCGGCGGCCATCAGGTAGTCGATGACGGCGGCGTCGGCGGTGCCGGCCGAGACCTCCAGCAGGGCGGTGGCCTGATCCTGGACGGGGGTGTAGCTGACCCCCAGGGCCTCCGCCTGCTCCATGCCGGCAGAGCCGTTCTCCACGGCGAACTGGAGCCCCTTCACGCTGTCCACCGTCTGGCAGTTGGCCGCCTTGTCGGCCTTGACGATGACCACCTGGGCGTTGTTAAAGTAGGGGTTGGAGCACTCCATAGCCGCCTTCACATCATCGGTGAGGGTCATACCGTTCCACACCACATCAATGGTTTTGCCCTCCAGCTCAGAGATCTTGTTGTCCCAGTCGATGACCTGGAACTGGGCGGTGACCCCCAGGCTCTCGGCGAAGGCCTTGGCCAGGTCGGCGTCAAAGCCGATCCACTCGCCGCTCTGGTCGGTGTAGTCCATGGGCTCAAACTCGGTGATCCCCACCACCAGCTTACCCTGCTTCTTTATGTACTCCATATCACTGTCCGCGTCCTTCTTGCCGCCGCAGGCGGCCAGGCTCAGCGTCAGGGCCGCGGCCAGGGTCAGAGTGATCAGCTTTTTCATTTTGGGCTCCTCCTTTTTTCCGGGGCGTCTCCCCTGTTACTTTAGTATACTAACACGCTAATGTAAAAATGTAAAGGGTTTTTTGATTTTTTCAAAAAAAATTTTTTCACCCCACTCTACCTCCAAAAACCCCCTGGAATAGAACCTGGGAAATTCCACATCTTATAGGCAGAATTTCTGCGAAATGGAGGCACCGCCATGAAAAAATATCTCGCGGCTCTGCTGGCCGCCAGTCTCTGCATTTTCCCCGCTCAGGCCACCGTCACCGGCAGTCCCGAGGTGGACGCCAGGGCCGCCCTTCTTATGGAGAAGGAGACGGGGGAGATCCTCTATGAATACAACGCCCACGACAAGCTGGAGCCTGCCAGCGTCACCAAGGTAATGACCCTGCTGCTGGCCATGGAGGCCATCGACGGCGGGCTCCTCTCCCGGGAGGACACGGTTCAGGTCTCCTCCCGGGCCGCCTCCATGGGCGGATCCCAGGTCTATCTGAAGGAGGGGGAGCAGATGTCGGTCCACGACCTCCTCAAGGCCATCACCGTGGCCTCGGGCAACGACGCCAGCGTGGCCCTGGCCGAGCATCTGGCAGGGAGCGAGAGCGCTTTTGTGGAGCGGATGAACCAGCGGGCCCGGGAGCTGGGCATGGAGGACACCACCTTCCTCAACTGCACAGGCCTGCCCGCCCCAGGGCATCTCACCTCCGCCCACGACATCGCCCTGATGAGCCGGGAGCTGATCTTAAACCACCCCTCTATCCGGGAATACACCACCATCTGGATGGACTCCCTCCGGGATGGGGCCTTCCAGCTGGCCAACACCAACAAGCTCATCCGCTTTTATGACGGGGCCACAGGGCTGAAAACCGGCTCCACCGACGCCGCCGGATTCTGTATCTCGGCCACCGCCGAGCGGGACGGCATGGAGCTCATCGCGGTGATCCTCAAGTCCACCACCGGGGATACCCGCACTGCCACCGCCAAGAGTATGCTGGACTTCGGCTTTGCCAACTACACTGTGCTGGACGCCAAGCCTGCCCAGGCCCTGCCTCCGGTGGAGGTTCTTTTGGGAGAGCAGGAATACGTCCAGCCCGTCCTGGCCCAGGGGGGGCGGATCCTGGTGGAGAAGGCCCAGGTCAATGCCGTAGAGACCTCCATCTCCCTATGCTCCGACGTGGAGGCCCCTGTGGCGGCGGGCCAGAAGCTGGGCGAGATGCGGGTCACCATCGGCGGGGAGGTACGCCAGACCATTGATATCGTCTCCGCCCATGAGGTCAAGCGGCTGACCACCTTCGGCATCTTCCAGGAGCTGCTGCGGGAATTTTTCATGGCGGGGTAACCAACAGGGGGACGGTCAAAAGGCCGTTCCCCTGTTTATTTGCCTCCCGCCCTGAGTTGTGCTAAAATAGAGAAAAGGAGAGTATCAGGCGGGCCCCGCCCGCTGGGAAAGGGGTTTTTCCATGTCCTTTATCAGTGTTTTTGATGTGATCGGGCCCAATATGATCGGGCCCTCCAGCTCCCACACGGCGGGGGCGGCCGCCATCGGCCGCCTGGCCTACAAGATGCTTCCCCCGCCGGTGACCCAGGTGGAATTCACCCTTTACGGCTCCTTCGCCAAAACCTACCGGGGCCACGGCACTGACCGGGCCCTGCTGGGAGGCGTGCTGGGCTTCACCCCCGACGATCCCCGGATCCGGGACTCCTTCCGGCTGGCCCGGGAGGCTGGGGTGGCCTACGACTTCCGCCTGAACGAGACCGATCTGGACGTCCATCCCAACACTGTGGATATTCACCTGAAAAACGCCGCTGGGCAGGAGCGGATCCTCCGGGGAGAGTCCCTGGGGGGCGGCAAGGTTCGCATCACCCGGATCAACGGCGTGGAGGTGGATTTCTCCGGAGAGTACAGCGCCGTCATGGTGGTTCAGCAGGATCGTCCCGGGGTGGTGGCCCATATCACCAAGACTATCAGCGACCTGGGGGTGAACATCGCCTTCATGCGCCTGTACCGGGACGCCAAGGGTCTGACCGCTTATACCATTGTGGAATCGGATCAGGCCCTGCCGGAGGATATCGTCCATCCCCTCCTGGCCAATCCCAATGTCCACGATGTCATGCTGATCCAGGCCTGAGAGGAGGAAAGGGTATGGATTTCAAAAGTGGGGCCGAGCTGCTGGCCCTTTGTGAAAAGGAAGGCTTACCCATCTCCCAGGTCATGCTCCGGCGGGAGGCAGAGCTGGGAGAGGCCGCTCCGGAGAAGCTCCGCCGCCGGATGGGCCAGGCCCTGGAGATCATGACCGTTTCCGCCGGGGCATCCCTTCGGGAGCCGGGCCGATCCATGGGAGGGCTCATTGGCGGGGAGGCCAAGCGGGTGTTTGACCACCTGCCCCAAAGCCTCTGCGGGCCGGTTCTCAGCCGGGCCGCGGCCTACGCCATGGCGGTTTTGGAGGTCAGCTCCTCCATGGGACTTATTGTGGCCGCCCCCACCGCCGGCTCCGCCGGGGTGGTGCCCGGGGTGCTGCTAGCCCTGGGGGAGGAGAGAGGCCTCCCCCGGGAGCGGCTGATCGACGCCCTGTTCAACGCCGGGGCAGTGGGCTACCTGGCTATGCGGAACGCCACTGTGGCCGGGGCGGTGGGAGGCTGTCAGGCTGAGGTCGGGGTGGCCGCCGCCATGGCGGCCTCCGCCGCGGTGGAGTTGCTGGACGGCTCCCCCCGGCAGAGCCTGGACGCCGCCTCCACAGTGCTGATGAATATGCTGGGACTGGTCTGCGATCCGGTGGGGGGGCTGGTGGAATATCCCTGTCAAAGCCGGAACGCCGCCGGGGCGACCAATGCCCTGACGGCGGCGGAGCTGGCCCTCAGCGGAGTTCCCCAGCTCATTCCCTTTGACGAGATGCTCTCGGCCATGTACGCTGTGGGTCGGCGGCTCCCCGCTGAGCTGCGGGAGACCGCTCTGGGCGGCTGTGCCACCACCCCCTCCGCCTGCGCCGCCTGCCAGGGCTGTATGTAGTGGCTGTGGTTCCAGACTGCAAAAAAGGAAGGGCGCTCCAGGGTGCCCTTCCTTTTTTCATTCTCTTATAGGAAAAATTGGAACAGACAGAACCCGGCGTAGACCGCCAGGAGGGTCACCCCCTGCCAGCGGCTCAGCTTTCCCCGAATCAGGGCCGGGAGGGTCAGGAAGGCCATGACCAGCACCATCAGGGGCAGATCCACCACCAGGGAGGCATTGTATCCGGCGATGGTCTTGCCCGCCGGGATGGAAAAGGGGGCCAGGGCAGCGGAGGCTCCGCTGACCAGCACCAGATTGAAAAGGTTGGCCCCAATGATATTGCCCAGGGACAGGGCCCCATGGCCCTTCACCAAGGATGTGATGGCGGTGACCAGCTCAGGAAGGGAGGTTCCCAGGGCCACAAAGGTGAGGGCGATCACCGACTCGGGCACCCCCATAAACTGGGCGATACGGGTGCCGTTGTCCACCAACAGGTCGGCGCCAACGGCGATAAGTGCCGCTCCTCCAACCAGTCCTGCCAAATCTCGCCCGAGGGGTTTTGAGGCCGACTGGGTCTCGTCGGAAAAGACCCTAGGGCCTCGAAGGGCCTGGCGAACCAGCACCACCATATAGACCAGGAATACCCCCAGCAGCTCCAGCCCCACCAGCCGGGTGAATTCCCCGGAAAGGTAGGCCACATAGAGATAGAGGGCGGCGGCGATAAAGAAGAAGGCCACCGGAGCCAAAAAGCTCCGCCGCTCCACCTTACCGGGCCGCACCGCCACGGTGATGGCGGCAATCAGGGCCGTGTTGCAAATGATGGAGCCGATGGCGTTGCCGTAGGCCATCTCCCCATGGCCCCCCAGGGCAGAGGTGACCGAGACCATTACCTCCGGAAGGGTGGTTCCAATGGAGACCACCGTGGCCCCGATGAGCAGCTCCGGAACCCCAAACCGGTGGGCAATGCCAGAGGCCCCCTCCACAAACCAATCTCCCCCCTTGATCAACAGCCCAAGACCTAAAATAAAGAGCAGCACAGGCACCAGCATATTTTTCTCTTCCTTTCCACAAAAAAACTCAGGCTTGGCCCAAAAAGCCACACCTGAGTTTAGTCTTCCCAAAAGAAAACCCATGTATGGCCTTTTCAGCCCTACATGAGTCTCGCGATGGATGAACAAGCCAGGCCGTCTCCGGCCGAGATTGTTGACTTGCCCGCGCGCTGTGCCGCACGCCCGCTACTCCCTCATATCGTGAGAGGAACTATACCACGATTTCCCAGCCTTGTCAACCCTCCCCAGCCTTCACAGGGTAAAAAAAGCTCCCCCGGCCGGCGCCGGGGGAGTCTTGATCTTATTTTCTGCCGCCGCGGCGGCTGCCCTTCCGCTCGTTCATATGCAGCTCGGAGAGCTTACTGTCGGAGGAGGCCATAAACTGCTTGAGCTTATCCTCGAAGGTAACGGGCTCAGCCGGGCGCTTTTGGCCGGTAAACCCGCCGGACGGACGGGGCGGACGGCTCCCCTCAGGCCGGGGAGGAGGCTCCTGGGCCTTCTTGATAGACAGGTTGATCCGGCCGCTGTCGTCGATCCCAATGACCTTGACCTTGACCTCCTGTCCCTCCTGCAGATGGTCCTTCACGTCGTTCACATAGGTGTACGCGATCTCTGAGATATGTACCAGGCCGGATTTCCCTTCCGGCAGAGAGACAAAGGCGCCAAACTTGGTGATACCTGTGACCTTGCCCTCCAAAACAGAACCTACGCCAAACTCCATAGAACCCTATTGTCCTCCCCTAAAATTTTTTTCCTCTTTACAGCCCACACACGGCTGCTAATCGGTGAAAATAATGACCTTCTCCCCAGGGGAGGCCAAGCCCAGCTCATTCCGGGCGATGTCGGCCTGCCGGTCGGGATCGCCGCTGTGGTCGATGGCGTCCCGCAGGTCTGCGTTGACCTGGGTCTGCCGGGCCACTTGGAGCTCCAGCTCCTCCTGCTCCCTCCGGGCCTGGGCGATCTGCTCCTGGAGCCCCAGCAGGCTGACCGCGGAGGCGATGAGCAGAGTGAGGATCACCAGCTTGGTGAGCAGTCCCGACTTTTTCAGCTGCACGTCCGCCACCCCCCCTTCGCCGGTATTCCTTATCCAGTGCCCCTATGGTACGATACATTTTATACCATTTCAACCCATAATGGAAGTTTTTTTTTGCATTTTTCAAAAATTTTTTCCAGACCCGTTTCCCCCACCGCACCGGGCGAAGGAGCTGGCCGGTCAGGAGGGACAGCAGATCCGCCAGCCGATTGCCCAAAAAAAGGGCCGGCGGGCTCAAAAGGAGGAAATAGCACACCCCGCCAAGCCCCACACCCAGCATAAGGTAGAGCCGCACCACCCCATCCCCCGCCGTCACCGTATAGGCGAAAAGAGCCGCCACCGTCAGGGGCCAGTATGCCAGATCCAAGGTGATCCCCAACAGCTTCAGAGGGATCCTCCCCCGAAGCAGGCGGAACAGATCATACACCAGGCCCAGGATACCCCCCAAAGCCATAGCTCCCAGGAATGCCTGGGCCTGGCCGGAGACCGAGATCTCCATGGCTTACCCCAGCAGACGGGAGAAGAAACCGCCCCGGCCCCGGCGATCCTCCTCGTAGGTCAGGGACTCCACCATCCCCTCCACCTTCAGGTCTCCCCCGTCCAGGCTCAGCTTTTCAATGTGGAGGCCCTCCCCCCGGACAATGAGCACCCCCTGAGCGGTATCCATAACGATGGTATTCTCGTCAAAGCTCTCCACCTCCTCCACTCCGGAGACAGTGAGCCGCTCCCGATCCTCCAAAATCAAATGATGGCCCGCGGGCCGCAATTCTTCATAGGGCATGGTACCTCCGCCTTTCCACGTTGATACCACACTATATGGGACAAAGCCTCCGGTTATGCTTCCGCCTGCCTCAGGCTCCGGCAGAGCGCGGGAGCCGCTGCGGCCACTACCGCCACCTTCAGGGCATCTCCGGGAAGATAGATGAGAAGGCCCGTCTTGACGATCGTCCACACGGAAAGGCCCTTCCTCATATAGAGGTTCAGGATCATCCCCATATAAGGCACGCCGATAAGGTACATTACCGCCAGCCCCGCTATGCAGGCGGGGAGCACCCGCTTCAGCTCCCCCCGCTCCCCCGCCAGAAGCCCGGTGAGGGCGGCGGCGGGAATGATCCCCAGCAGAAAGCCGAAGCTGGGCTGAAGCACATAGCCCAGACCTCCCCCCTGTGTGAAGATGGGCAGGCCCAGCAGCCCCAGCGCCACATAGGCGATCTGGGAGGCCGCCCCCCATTTCCACCCCAGCAGCACCCCCGCCAGGACAGTGAACATATCCTGCAGGGTAAAGGACAGGGCCCCCAGAGGAAACCGGATAAAGGCTCCCACCGCCGTCAGGGCGGCCATCACCGCCGCCTGGGCTAGCATTCTGGTGTTTGTTTTCATAGTTGTAAACCTCTTTTCATTTTTGGTTTACAGGAAGGATACCACATTTTCCCGCTGTTGTAAACCGAAACTTTATTTCTGTTGACAAGTTTTTTGAAATGGGGTAAAGTGAAGAAAATATGCGGAGGTGATCCCATGCTGAAGGACGATGTTCTGCGCCTGCTGTCCTCCACCCCCGATCCTCTCTCCGGCCAGGAGATGAGCCGGAGGCTGGGCGTGAGCCGGGCGGCGGTGTGGAAGGCCATGGAGGCCCTCCGGGCTGAGGGCTATATCATTCACTCCCGGCCCGGGCTGGGCTATCGGCTCCTCTCCTCCCCCGACCTGCTCTCCCCCGGAGCACTGATCCAGCCCGGGCAGGCCGTGGGAAGCCGGGTGATCTGCCTGGAGGTCACCGATTCCACCAACAATGAGTGCAAGCGTCTGGCCGCGCAGGGCGGGGAGAGCGGTCTGGTGGTCATCGCCGGGGAGCAGACCGGGGGCAAGGGCCGCCGGGGCCGTTCCTTCCAGTCCCTGCCCGGGAAGGGGCTCTACCTCTCTGTTCTCCTGCGGCCTCAGGTCTCCCTTCAGGAGGTAAGCCAACTCACAGCCTGGTGTGCCGTGGCGGTGTGCCGGGCGGTAGACTCCCTCACCGGGCTCTCCTGCCAGATCAAGTGGGTCAACGATCCTTTGCTGGAGGGGAAAAAGCTCTGCGGGATCCTCTGCGAGCTGGGGCTGGACGATGCCGGGCGTCTGGACTATGTGGTGATGGGGATGGGGATCAATGTGAGCCAGACGCAGGATGACTTCGGCCCTGAGCTGAGCCAGATCGCCACCTCCCTGGGACAGCACATGGCCGCCCCTCCCCGCCGTGCAGAGGTGGCCGCCGCCCTCATCGGGGAACTGAACGCCCTGTGGAAGGCCTTCCCCGCCGGGAGGGAGGCCTATTTGGAGGAGTACCGCCGCCGTTGCGTCACCACAGGCCGGGAGGTAAAGCTCCTGAAGGGCGACCAGGAGCGAACCGCCTTCGCCGAGAGGGTCAACGAGGACTTCACTCTCCATGTCCGCCTCCCGGACGGAGGTGCGGAGGATGTATTCTCAGGGGAGGTCTCAGTGCGGGGCGTGGAGGGCTACGCCTGAAAAAAGGAAAAACAAAAGACCAAAAGCGAGGGCCCTTTCCTTTCAAGAAAGGCAGCCCTCGCTTTTAGCCTTTTTATCCCCTTGTCCTTAACTTTTCGCCTTTGTATGTTCCTCTCTCCACCGGTCGAACTCCTTGCCCTCCTCCAGAATACCCTGGTTGAGCTTGATGGCGGGGTTCTCCTGGGCCAGCAGAGCCATCAGCTCCCGGCCCGCCTCCTCCTTGACCTCTGCCGAGGCCATCACGTTGTCCTTGTTCAGAAGGGCCAGGTTCAGGCTCCGGACGCGCTTTTTATTTACATAGTAGTACCAGTGGTAAAGGCTGGCGCCCACGATATCCTGCCGCTTCAGGATGCTGCTGCGGGTATCCCCCAGCCAGATGTAGTCCCGGGTCAGAATACCGTCCTTCTGTCCGGCCATGGCGGCGGAGAGCTTCCCTGTCAGGCTCAGTACATAACTATCCGACTGCATGGCCTGGCGGTCAAACTCCCGGAGCTCCTCCTCAGTCAGGCCGCAGTTCTTTGACGCCTTTTTCATTACGTCCCCCACCCCGTCCCTGATATGCCGGACGGCCATCACCAGACCAAACAGGCACAAGGCCAGAACCGCGGCAACAACGGCCATGAAGATCAGTCCTACCTTCACCGATTCATCGTTCCCCTGTCCGCTGTGATACTGTACCAGCGAGACCATCCAAAGGAGCAGGGCGGCCAGGGCGGCCGACACGATCCCCGCCATCACCGCCAGGATCATATTTCCCCGCCGGTTTTCCTTGGCGGCCTTTTCAAAAAAAGAACCCTGGGGATAATTTTTGTTCCGGTAGGTCTCATCCATCTTTTCCATATAGGCTTTCATATTCCTCTCTCCCTGCATAAAAATGGTGGATTGCCCTCATTATAGTACGACCTCCGCCGGGATGCAAGCCCATATTGCATTCCCTGGCAAAACATACTATAATGTCTGTCAGCGCCACAGCTCAAAAGGAAAGGAGACTTTTTTGTGCTTCTGTTAGATCTGTTCCTCACCTTCGCCAAGATGGGAGCCATGACCTTCGGCGGAGGCTACGCCATGTTGCCCATCCTTCAGCGGGAGGTGGTGGAGAAGAAAAAGTGGGCCACCGAGGATCAGCTGGCTGACTACTATGCCGTGGGCCAGTGTACCCCCGGGATCATCGCCGTCAATACCGCCACCTTTGTGGGCGCCAGCCAGGCCGGGATCCCCGGCGGGATCGTCGCCACATTGGGGGTCGTTTTTCCCTCTATCCTCATCATCCTGGCCATCGCCGCCTTCCTCAGCGGCTTTATGCATCTGGAGGCAGTGGCCCACGCCTTTAACGGCGTCCGGGCGGGGGTGGTGGCCCTCATTCTGGTCAGCATCATCAAGCTCTTCAAGGGCGCCGTAAAGGACTGGCCCACCCGGATCATCTACACCCTGGTACTGGCCCTGGCCGCCGCCGGGAATTTCGTCACCCTGCCCGCCGCCACCTCCGCCGGGGTGGCAGCTGTGTGGAACCTGGCCACCTCCCCGGTGTTCCTGGTCATCCTCTCCGGAGTGATCGGCCTTGTCATCCGGATGGCGAAGGGAGGGCTGAAGTCATGAGGATCTATCTCCAGCTTTTCTTTGAGTTCTGCCGGGTAGGGCTCTTCTCCGTGGGAGGGGGATTGGCCACCATCCCCTTCCTCACCGACCTGGGTAACCGCACCGGTTGGTTCACCTCCGGCCAGCTGGCCGACATGATCGCCATCTCGGAGTCCACCCCCGGGCCCATGGGGGTGAATATGGCCACCTATGTGGGCTTCACCAGCGGCGGGATGCTGGGCGGGGTGATCTCCACCCTGGGGCTCATCTTCCCCTCCATTGTTGTCATTCTCATCATTGCGCAATTTCTGCAGAAATTCCGCCAGTCCAAGGTGGTGGACGGGATATTCTATGGCCTTCGGGCAGCCTCGGTGGCCCTGATCACCGCCGCCATGCTCCAGGTAGCCCGGATCGCCCTCCTCTGCCCCGCCCAGGGGCCGGAGAGCGCCTTCACCAGCTACCCCAATTGGCCCCCCATCGCCCTGGCAGTGGCCGTCTTTGTATGTGTGAAGTACACCCCCCTGAAAAAGGTTCATCCCATCTTCTTCATCATCGCCTCGGCGGTGGTGGGGGTGGCATTTTCCTTCTAAATTTCCGAAAAAAGGCCGCGCTGTAAATACAGCGCGGCCTTTTTTTCTTTTTCCCTACTTCGCGTAATCCACAGCCTTGGTCTCCCGGATCACATTGACCTTGATCTGGCCGGGATACTCCATCTCGTCCTCGATCTTCTTGGCCACTTCCCGGGCCAGGAGAACCATCTGATCCTCGCTGATCTTCTCGGGCTCCACCATGATGCGGATCTCTCGGCCGGCCTGGATGGCAAAGCACTTCTCCACACCGGGGAAGCTGCCGCCGATACCCTCCAGGGTCTCCAGCCGCTTAATATAGTTCTCCAGGTTCTCCCGCCGGGCGCCGGGCCGGGCGGCGGATACCGCGTCGGCGGCCTGCACCAGCACCGCCACCAGGGTCTTAGCCTCCACATCCCCGTGGTGGGCCTCGATGGCGTGGATGACCTCCTCGCTCTCGTGGTACTTCCGGGCCAGCTCCACACCGATGGCAACATGGGAAGCCCCTTCGATCTCCCGGTCGATGGCTTTGCCCAGGTCGTGAAGCAGGCCCGCCCGCTTGGCAGTGTTCACATCCACCTCCAGCTCAGAGGCCATGAGCCCCGCCAGGTGGGCCACCTCCAAAGAGTGGTTGAGGATATTCTGGCCGTAGCTGGTGCGGTACTTCATCCGGCCCAGCAACTTCACAAGCTCGGGGTGGAGACCATGAACGTTGGCCTCAAATACCGCCCGCTCGCCCTCGGCCTTGATGGTGGCGTCCACCTCCCGCTTGGCCTTCTCCACCATCTCCTCGATGCGGGCGGGGTGGATGCTGCCATCCTGGATTAGCCGCTCCAGGGCGATCCGGGCTATCTCCCGGCGCACCGGCTCAAAGCAGGACACGGTGATGGCCTCGGGGGTGTCGTCAATGAT
>JAAWBD010000080.1 GCA_022792495.1 Oscillospiraceae bacterium | reverse complement strand
GGGGCAGTGGTGATCTCAAAAACCTCCCCCTCTACGCTCATATCCTCCGCGCCGGCCTCCAGGGCGTCCATCATCATGGTATCCTCATCCAGATCCTCTTTCTCAATAATGATAACACCCTTCTGGTCAAAGGACCAGGACACACAACCAGTAGCGCCCAGGCCCTTGCCGAACTTGTCCAGCAGATGCCGAACCTCGGGGGCGGTGCGCTGGCGGTTGTCGGTAAGAGCCTCCACGATAACCGCTACGCCGGAGGGGCCATAGCCCTCATAGGTAACGCTCTCGTAGCTGTCCGTATTGCCCGCCCCCAACGCCCTGTCGATGGTGCGCTTGATATTGTCGTTGGGCATGTTGGCCGCCCGGGCCTTGGCAATGACGGTGGCCAGACGGGAGTTGTTGGCAGGGTCGCCGCTGCCGCCAGTCTTGACTGCCACGATCATCTCCTTGGCGATCTTGGTGAAGGCGGCGGAACGCTTGGCGTCCTGGGCCCCCTTGGTTTTTTGGATGTTATGCCATTTGGAATGTCCCGACATAGTATCTATCCCTTCTTGAAAAATTGCTCATATAGTTTAGCACAGAAAATCCGTTTTTGCAACTATTCTCCTACTTTTATTTCATAAGGATCCAAGATCCGGAAATCTATATCATGTTCCGCGCATCCACTCTTTTGTGATCATTTTATATAGATCGTCCCCCTCCGCACATCCGTCAATAAGATGAAGGGCCTGGATCCGAACCAGCCCAATGGGTTCCAACCACAGAGTGTGCCCCGGAATGATCCCGGGAGGCGTAAGGCCATTTATGATCGCATGATTATAGCTGACCTCTGATTTGGCTTTTGTTAATAATTCCCAATACAACTTGGGAGTTCGCCGTGTAAATCCATCCCCCACATACATAGCGATATCCTGCAGGATCTCCTCTGTCTTGGGCGACAAAACTCTTTCCGGTATCATATCAGCAACAATATCCGCAATAACATTCTTCGGGTGTCCAGCCAGCTGCCCCATCAGGTTCCTCATCATCTCTTCCCGCGCATCGGGGGCGAGAGGTACGACCTCTGCGATCCCCAGGAACCAGCGCCACATGGGCCGCAATCCATCGGGAAATGTCCGCAGCTCTTCATAAGACACACCGCTATCCTGAGAGCAAAAATTCAGCAGATAGGCGATCCGCTCTTGGAGAACAGCCTGATGCCAAGAAAAATATTCCTGCGCCTGCTTCGAGGTATACTGATAGCGTGCGTTCCCGTTCAGAAGATCTAAGCCCTCCGGAGGCTTCGCCCCTTGATAATCAGAGCATCTCATAAGCAGGAAAAGACCTCTCTGTGCCGCTTTGACAGAAAAATCTCCATCCCTGGAAATCCCGCCTTCAGCCACTCCGCCAGCACGGGGCAGACCACATTCTCCGTGGAAAAATGGCCGGCGTCGATCAGGTTGAGCCCCATGGCCCGAGCGTCCAGAAAAGTATTATACTTTACATCCGATGTAACAAAGGTATCGCACTCCTGGGCCACCGCATCCAGTAGCATATCTCCACAGGCGCCACCCCCTACCGCCACCTTGCGAACCGGCCGGCCTGCATCCTCCAGGCGCAGGCCATCGGTTCCAAGCGTTTCCCGGATAAAGATGGCAAACTGGGCCGCTGTCTCATAGCTCTGTACTGTCCCCACCCGGCCGATCCCATAGGGACGGCTCATAGGATCCAGGCCTTCCTGGCGGAGCTGTCCCACGTCGGTCAGGCCCAGTTTTTGAGCCAGAGCGTCGTTCACGCCCCCCTCCACCGCATCCAGATTGGTGTGGGCACAGATGGCGGCAATACGGTTTTCAACCAGAGCTAACAGACAGCGGCCAGTGGGATCGCCGTCGGTCAGGGACTTCACCGGATGAAAAATGATGGGATGGTGGGAAACAATAAGCTGGCAATTCTCCTCCACGGCCTCAGCGATAACCTCCTCCGTGATGTCCAGGGACACCATCAGCCTGGACACCTTTTCCTCCCCCCTGCCTACCAGAAATCCGGCGTTGTCAAAGGACATTTGAAGGGAAAATGGTGCCTTTTTATCCAGAAACTCATAGATACTTAACACAGTTGCCATTGATCCCACTCCTTTTTCATCTCCTCCACCTCTTGGGCCGCTTGCAGGAAGCGGACATACTTCTCTTTGTCCTCCTCCCGTTGAGAATGGCTGAGGCCTTCTGCCGCCCAGTGCAGCCTCCCCAATTCCTGTTCCAGGTATCGGCCGCGAAGGGGCATTTTCATTGTGGGCTGCTGGCGTCCCACCCAAATCTCCCCCTCAGAGAGAGGCGGCATCTCGCCGCCCTTAGCCAGAAGGATAACATAGAGCGTTTCCTCCTCCAAAACCAGGATCTCCCGTTCAATGGAAAAACTATTCTCCGACAGATACCGGCGCAGTCCCTCCATCCCACTCATGGCCTGGAGGATACATGTGCACCCCTTCTCTTTGACCCAAGGGGCAGCCTGGAGAATCTCGGCGATGGTCTCTCCCCCCATTCCGGTGATGGTAATAACCTCTGCCTCTTCACTGGAAACTGCAGTAAGGCCGTCGCACAGGCGAAAAGAGATCCGGTCTGAAAGCTCCCAACGGTCGGCCAAGGCCTTTCCGCGGCTTAAAGGCCCGGGGCGAAGGTCGGTCGCTACAGCAGAGGGGATCTGTCCCTGCTGAACCAGCCAAACCGGCAGCCGTCCGTGATCGGTTCCCACATCTGCCATCCTGGCTCCGGCGGGAACCAGATCTGCTATGGCTTGAAGGCGTGGGGAAAGGGAAAACAGCCGTTTCATGGGGCCGCCTCCTCTCTGTCAAAATATGTAAAGAAAAGGAGCGGCAAAGCCGCTCCTTTTTCCCTGGAGCCCTTACTGCGCGGAAAGAAGCTTGTTGATCTGCTCCAGCAGCGCATTCACATCCACGCCATGAACCATGCAGGCCTGCTCAACGGTCTCTCCCCGGGAGGAGGGGCAGCCCAGGCAGTGCATCCCGATGGACATGAAAACAGGGGCAGTCTGAGGCGCAATATCCAGGATATCGCCAATGATGGTATCTTTTGTAATCTGAGCCATAATAAAATTCCTCCAGAATTTGTTGAAATCGTTTGGAACAAGCTTATTATATCCGAACAGCTCCCAATTTTCAACAGGAAAATGAAAACGGATCTCCCTTTTTCCAAGAGATCCGTTTTAGGTGCGAGGATGGGCCTTGTTGTATACATCCTTCAATTCCTGATTGATGACCTGGGTATACACCTGGGTAGAGGAGATATCCGCATGCCCCAGCATCTTTTGGATAGAGACCAGGTCGGCGCCGTTTTCCAGCAAATGGGCGGCAAAGGAGTGGCGAAGCGTATGGGGGGTGATATCCTTCTGGATCCCCGCCAGCTCCTGGTAATGCTTGATGATCTTCCAAAAGCCCTGTCGGGACATCCGGGATCCATTCATATTGACGAACAGAGACCGCTCATCAGGCTGCTCAATAATCCGGGGACGGACATGCTCCACATAGTCATTAAGGGCCCGAACCGCCGTGGGATAAAGGGGAATGATCCGTTCCTTCTTGCGGGTAACACAGCGCAGGAAGGAGGCGCTCAGATTCAGATGCTCCAGATTCAGATCGATCAACTCGCTGACCCGGATGCCGGTGGCATAGAGCAGTTCCAGCATAGCCTTATCCCTACAGCCCTTGGCGTCTCTGGGATCCGGCTGCTCCAGAAAAAGCTCAACCTCTTTACTGGTAAGGATCTGGGGCAGCTTTCGCTCCACCTTCTCCAAGGTCAAGCCCTTGGCCGGATTGATGGTAACGATCCCCTCTCCCATCAAGTAGGAGTAGAAGGACTTGAGAGATGCCAGGGAACGGGTCACAGTGGAGATGGTCTTCCCCAGGCTTAGAAGATATTTGGTATACCGGTCTACATCAGACTGTATGGCATTTTCCGGTAAGAGCCTCTCGCTGGCCAGCCATTGGAAATATTGGGTCACATCCCGAAGGTAAGAGCTTACCGTATTGTTGGAGGCTTCCTTCTCCTCCACCAGAAAATGCTGGTAGCCGGCCAACTGATCCATCCTCTCACCTTCTTTCCTCGCAAATTATCAGCATTACCTGAGTAATGCGGCGGCGGCCCCTGAAACCAACGCCGGAACCAGATACCGTTCCAGCAAAAGACTGACACACACTGCCGCGGCACACACTCCGCAGCGGAAAAAATAGTCGCTCTGAAAAGGCGGCTCCCGCCGCCCTGAACCTCCAGCCCTTACCGCAAGCGCATAGGCAGAAGACAGGCTCTGGGTCGACAGGAGGAAAAGAGCCGGGATCGACAGCAGGCCTGGGATACCCAAAAGGAAAAACGCCACAGCCACTCCCTCCCGGCCATATGCTTGGGCAAAGGAGGCAACAGCGAAGGATAGGAAAAATCCCCGAACCGCGGAAAGAACCGGGATCCCAAGTAATCCCAAAGCGGAAAAGCCCAGTATTACCGCGGCCAAAGGCCAGCGAAGGGAGCGCCAAAGCAACTCTGCCATAGCTGGGATTTCCAGCTCTCCCGCCTGAGCCGCCGTCAAAAAACGGCTTAGATATCCGGATATGGCCTCCGCTCCCACAGCTGTCGCCCGGAGCGCCAGCAGAGATCCCGTCAATCCACCAAGGGCAAAAAAGGCCGCCGTTACGACAAGAGCGGGGGTGCCCTCTGCCGCCGGCGACCACCAAAATCCTGTAACAGCTCTACGCATGGCGCTCACCTCCACAGCATACCTATGCTGTTCGGGACAAGACCATGCCTCCAGATTTTTCTTCCTTTTAAATGTACCTCTATTCTAATCCACTTTTCTCTGTAAAGCAATACCCTTTTGCAAAAAATTTTGTTATGTTACAGTTTTATGTAAATTGCATTATGTTAACTGCGTAAAATAAGTGTGGCCTTGAGGGCCGTCAAAACTGCCTAAATTCAGGGCGTAGTACAAGATGTGGGGCTGTATTTCCTGTTATCACCCAACATCTGCCCAGGCAACTTTATGTCACCATTGACAAACTGAGGCCCTGTCTTTTAAAAATATTTTTTATCTCCCCCGCCTTTTTTTCCTCTTCCCTCCCCTCTTCTTTCCTCCCCCGCTCAAGATTCCAGCGGCGGCCCCTCCGCATAGTCCTCCAAAGAGCAGCCCGATCCCGCCGCCCTCCATAGAGAGTCCCTCAAAAAACAAGAAGCTGATGGTGAGCTGCAGAAGAAACAGGATCCCTCCCACAGCCAGGCCTACAAAGAGCCCCCGGGCCGGACTTTGTCTGACTGCAAAGATCCCTCCCGCAAAGCTGCCAAGCACACAGCTGACTACCGTAAGCTGGTAGCGCAATCCTTCCTCCAGCAAACCTCTGGATACTCCGACAGCAAACAGAAAAAGCAGCAGCAGGCTGACGGCGAAGGCCAGTCCGCCCCCCAACAAAGATGCTTTCCCGTACTGTAGCAGCATGGTTCCCTGATCTTCCTCCGCTTTTCGCATAAAATACCCCTCCCCACAAGGATTTTCATTTCATCCTATGCAGGGAGGGGGTTGGGCATGTCTTTTTAAATTTTACTGGGCGTTCTCAGTAGCCTGGTCACCCTTGCCGGATACGGCCCACTTCTTGAGCTCAATACGAACCCGGTCAGCGCCGCTCTCAATGACGATATTGCTTTCCTTCACAGCGCAGATGGTTCCCACAATGCCGCCGATGGTGGTGATCACATCGCCGACCGCCAGCTCGGAGCGCATCTTCTCAGCAGCCTTCTTCCGCTTGTTCTCCGGGCGGATGAGCATAAAGTAGAAAACCGCAAGCATGATCACCAGCATGACAATCGTCATAACATTTTGATCCATAATTAACTCCTCCAAATCATGTAATTGGCAAGCACGGTAGAAAGTAGTATACCGCATCTCGGGACAAGTTGCAAGGTTTTTCCTAAAATTAGATCCGCCGCTCCAGCTTCTCGCTGTACTCGGCCCGGAACCGGCCAAATTCTCCAGCGTCCAGCGCCCCACGGATCCGCTCCATGAGGGTATTATAAAAATAGAGGTTGTGAAGCACAGCCAGGCGCATGGCCAGCATTTCCCCCGCCACAAAGAGGTGACGGATATAGGCCCGGGAAAAATGCTGGCAGGCAGGGCAATGGCAGGTAGGATCAATAGGCTGGGTATCCAGCTTATACCTCTCATTCTTCAGGTTGATGGAGCCCTCCCAGGTATAGAGCCGTCCATGGCGGGCATTCCGGGCCGGCATAACGCAGTCGAAGAAGTCGATCCCCCGGGCCACCCCCTCAATAATGTTGGAGGGAGTCCCCACCCCCATAAGATAGCGGGGCTTATCCTCCGGCATATGGGGCTCTACCGCATCGATAATCTCATACATCACTTCGGTAGGTTCCCCCACCGCCAGACCACCGATGGCGTACCCGTCACAGTCGATTTTTTTGATCTCCTCCATCTGCCAGATCCGGAGCTCCGGGAAGGTGGCGCCCTGATTGATCCCGAAAAGCATCTGCTGGGGATTCACCGTATCCGGCAGGGCGTTCAGCCTGTCATGTTCGATCTTGCAGCGCTCCAACCAGCGGACTGTCCGCTCACAGGAGGGCTTGGCGTAATCGTAGGTAGCAGGATTTTCGATGCATTCATCAAAAGCCATGGCCACATCGCTGCCCAGGTGAGATTGGATCTGCATAGACTCCTCTGGCCCCATAAAGATCTTTCGCCCGTCAATATGGGAGGAGAAATAGACCCCCTCCTCCTTGATCTTCCGCAAACCGGCCAGAGAGAACACTTGAAAGCCGCCGGAATCAGTCAGAATAGGGCCTTCCCAATCCATGAACCGATGGAGCCCCCCCAACTCCCGTACCACGTCGTCCCCCGGTCGGAGATGAAGGTGGTAGGTATTGGATAGCTCGATCTGACAGCCGATCTCCTTCAGGTCGTGGGCAGAAACCCCGCCCTTGATGGCCCCCTGGGTGCCTACGTTCATAAAAACAGGGGTCTGGGCTGTGCCGTGGGCGCTGGTAAACACACCACGGCGGGCACGGTTTTCGGTCTTTATCACGTTAAACACAGAAAAACTCCTTTATCCTTTACTTATGAGAGTCAAAGAAGGTTTGCAGCTCCCCCCTCCGTTCTGGGGATAGCTCTTTCTTGGGAACTCCGGCCACAGCACCCGCCAGAGCCTGAAGCTGGTGAAGGCAGGCGCCGCTGTCTACCCTCAGGCGGATACGAAGCCAGGCCTCTTCCGCCCCAAGGCGCCGAAGATCCTCCGGGGTCATAACACCGATGGCCTGGAGATTACCTGCCAAAACCGGCCCCACATTGGGAAGATCAGTCAGTTCCATTGGAATGCCTCCCTCAAGAGATAAACATGGCGTCACCGAAGCTAAAAAAGCGGTAGCGTTCCTTCACAGCCTCAGCATAAGCGGCCAGTACATGCTCCCGGCCCGCCAGGGCAGAAACCAGCATGATCAGCGTGGATTCCGGCAGATGGAAATTGGTAATGAGAGCATCCAGAACCTTGAAACGGTAGCCGGGATAGATATAAATATTTGTCCAGCCCGCACTCTCCTTCAACAATCCGTCCTCCCCCGCCCAGCTCTCGATGGTGCGGCAGGAGGTCGTGCCCACGCAGATCACCCGGCCGCCCCTCTTTTTTGTCTCGTTAATGATCTGGGCAGTCTCGGCGGAGATCATGCAGTATTCCGAGTGCATCTCATGCTCCAGAGGATCTTCCTCCTTCACCGGGCGGAAGGTTCCCAGACCCACATGGAGTGTCACGTAACATACCTTTACACCCATATCCTCCACCTTCGCCAAAAGCTCCTTTGTGAAATGGAGGCCGGCAGTCGGAGCTGCGGCGGATCCCACCGCTTTTGAGTATACTGTCTGATACCGCTCCGGATCATTCAGCTCCTCCTTAATGTAAGGTGGCAGGGGCATCTTCCCCAGCTGCTCCAGAATCTCCAAAAAAATGCCCTCATAATGAAATTCAACGATTCGGTTTCCGCCCGGCAGCTCCTCCAGTATGGTGGCGGTCAGGAGCCTTCCGTCTCCAAATGACAGCTTCTGTCCAGGCTTCAGTTTTCGGCCCGGACGGACAAGGCATTCCCACCGCTTCTCCCCTTTATCGATCAACAGCAGTACCTCTGCCGCGCCGCCGGATGGCTCCCTGTGCCCCAGCAGCCGGGCAGGAAGCACGCGGCTGTCATTGAGCACCAAACAGTCTCCCGGGTGAAGGAACTGGGACAGTTCAAAAAAGTGACGATGCTGAACTTCTCCCGTCTCCTTGTCCAGAAGCATCAGCCGGGAGCCGTCCCGCCGTTCCAAGGGGGTTTGAGCGATGAGCTCCGGGGGTAGATCATAGAAAAAATCTGAGGTTTTCATAGGGCGTAGGTTCCCGCTTTCTCAATAGATTTCCACATCTGTATAGTAAAATTTTAAAATCTGGTCATAGGTATATCCCTGTAGCGCCATGGCGTGGGCTCCCCACTGGCTCATACCCACATTATGTCCCCAACCGGAGCCGTTGATGGTGTATACCACATCCCCGCTGTCAGTGGCCCCCGGCAGCTTCTGAGTCCCGGAACCGGTGATAACATAAGGCGCGCCTGAAACCGCGCTTACCGTGCCGCTTCCGTCAATGGCATATACCCCATTCATGGAAGTCAGAACATTTCCGCCGTCGGTATAGATCTCCCCGTCCCCTGTCTCTCCCCCGCCGGATCTCGTCACTGTATAGCGCAGGGATCGAAGGCCCAGAAATGTCCGACACTTTTCACGTGTAAAGGGCCAGGCCTTCCCGTTTTCGCCAATAAAGCTGATCCCACAGACATTTCCCATGGGGGTCGTCTCCGTGATCTTGAAATCTACAATGTTGACACCCACCGCATATCCCGCTTCATGCAGCTTCTCATTGAGCTCCTCCTGTGTAAAAGTCACAGTCCAATGGTATTTGGATATCTTATCGGCCACCGCAGCTTCGTAGGGATCCTCCTTCCCGATCAGATAGGGACGTACGCCGCCCCAGACATTCTTCGCATCCTCCGTGGCTCCGCCGTCAGAGGAGAAATAGACCGCCTCAATGGGCTTTCCCTCATGCCAGATCCGCAGCTTAGCTGTCTCCTGGGCGGCCTGGGTAGTCCGCTCCGTCACTGCACCCATACCCGGGTAAGCTTGGCAGTCTACTGTGGCACAGAGATCAAAGCCATATCGGCTATGCTTTCCGACATGGGACTCCCAGTAAGTTCTGGCACACACCGCCTGGGCCTTCAATGCCTCCAGTGGCCAGCTGGGGCTCATTTCCTGGGTGATAACACAGTTGGCATAGTCGTCCAGATCCAAGATGTTGACCACCGTCAGGTCTCCGCCGTTGATCCGCTGATAACGGAACATCCCATAGTACTTACGCCCCTTGAAGTGGGTCGTATTCTTCTGGCTGTCATCCTCTCCGGGATTGATGGTAAGGCTGGTCTCCGCTCCGCCGTCAAACTGAAACAGGATGGTGCTGGTCCAGGTTCGCACTACAGACACCCCGTAGGAGCTGGTACCCACCACCGTACCACCCAAAGCTTCCGCGGCGGTCTGCGCCTCCTCCTGGGAGCCGTACGCCCCTAACCTCACCTGCCACTCCCCGGTGATCCAGGCCGGAAATCCTCCCTGCACCTGCGCCAATGTGGCAGCCTCCTCAAAGGTGGTAAGGGGCACTTCTGTGGGAAGGCGTACATGCCAGCAGCCCACCAGCACATCACTCTGCGCCTCATCCGTGTATGCGGCACGTCCACTTTCATCCTTTGTGCACCAGACATTCTGGGTTTTTACCACGGAGATGTCCGTCTCCGCGATATACCCCATCTGCCAGAAGGCCCGATTCTCATCCAGATACCCCAAGCGGTATCCCGTTCCCACACTGTTTTTCAAGTTGGCGCCATCCAGCGTGTTACTGTCGTAATACAGCCCCACCAGAACGGGCTTCACGCTCTCCCCCTCCTCCGCTTGTGCCTGGGGCAGGATGGGAAGCAGAAGGGCCAGGGTGTATAGAATTATCAGCCATCTGCGCTTCATAGAAGATCCTCCGGGATCTGCCGATTGACACCGGCGGTATAATTATGGTAGTATCAGAAAAAGTATGGGCTCTGCCGCCCTTTGGGAAGATACTTTCTTTGACATTATAGTACAAAATCTTTCCCAGGTAAAGGTGCGGATTCTTACTTTTTTGTTGCGCGCATATCATAGACTGAACTGAGTATGGAGGTCGATCTGCATGAATAAATTCAAGGTTGCCGTTATTGGCTGCACCGGCATGGTGGGACAGCGTTTTATCACCTTGCTGGAAAACCACCCCTGGTTTCAGCTCACCGCTGTTGCCGCCAGCCCCCGCTCTGCGGGCAAGTCCTATGAGGAGGCGGTCTCCGGCCGCTGGGCCATGAAAACCCCCATCCCTAAGGAATCCCGTTCTCTGGTGATCCTGGACGCTCAGGCCGATGTGGAGAAAATTGCCGGGATGGTGGATTTTGCCTTCTGTGCGGTGGATATGAAGAAGGAGGAGATCCGGGCTTTGGAGGAGACCTACGCCAAGGCTGAATGTCCCATCATCTCCAACAACTCCGCCCACCGCTGGACGGATGATGTCCCCATGATCGTCCCTGAGCTGAATCCAGAGCACGCCCAGATCATCCCCTTCCAGCGCAAGCGGCTGGGAACCACCCGGGGCTTTATTGCCGTTAAGTCCAACTGCTCCATCCAGTCCTACGCCCCCCTGCTTTCTCCGCTGATGAAGGCGGGCTATGACATCGACAGGGTTTTGGCCTGCACCTACCAAGCCATCTCCGGGGCAGGCAAAACCTTTGAGCGGTGGCCTGAGATGGTGGATAACCTGATCCCCTATATCGGCGGTGAGGAAGAGAAAAGCGAGCAGGAGCCTTTGAAGGTTTGGGGGCATATTGAGGATGGGAAGATCCTCAAGGCCGCCTCCCCCTCCATCACCGCCCAGTGCCTTCGGGTGCCTGTTTCTGACGGTCACACCGCCGCCGTCTTTGTTAAGTTTGCAGAGGGGAAAAAGCCCACCGAGGAGCAGATCAAAGCTATCTGGACACAGTTCAGGGGCCGGGCCCAGGAGCTGGAGCTGCCCTCCGCTCCGAAGCAGTTTATCCACTATTTTGAGGAGCCGGATCGTCCCCAGGCCAAGTTGGATCGGGATCTGGAGGGAGGCATGGCCATCACCGCCGGGCGGTTGCGTCCGGACAGCCAATATGATTATAAGTTTGTCGGCCTCTCCCACAATACTCTCCGCGGCGCTGCCGGCGGGGGCGTATTGCTGGCGGAGCTTCTCTGCGCAGAGGGGTACATTGACCACAAGGCTTAATTCGGAAAGGTAGGTCATCTATATGCGGGAACCTGTATTCAGCGGAGCCTGTACTGCCATCGTTACCCCCTTTGAGGAAAGCGGTGCGGTAAACTACGACGCCTTTGGCGCCCTTATCGAGGAACAGATTGCCTCCGGCATTGACGCCATTTGTGTTTGCGGCACCACCGGAGAAAGCGCCACCATGTCCATTCGGGAGCATATCGCCGTGGTGGAGTACTGCGTCAAAAAGGTGGATCACCGGGTAAAGGTGGTCGCAGGCGCGGGAAGCAACGATACCTCCGCTGCCGTCTATCTCTCTCAGCACGCCCAGGATTCCGGTGCCGACGCCCTTCTGCTGGTCACCCCATACTACAACAAAGCCACCCAGCTAGGACTTATCAAGCACTATGAGTACATCGCCGACCGGGTGGAGCTGCCCATCATCCTCTACAACGTCCCCTCCCGCACAGGGGTGTCCTTCACCGCCGAAACCTACAAAGCTTTGTCCGCCAATCCCAAGATCAACGGGGTCAAGGAGGCCAGCGGTAACTTTTCTTTGCTGGCTCACACCCGTTTTCTCTGCGGCGAGGACTTCTACATCTGGTCCGGCAACGACGACCAGGTCGTCCCCATGATGAGCCTTGGCGCCAAGGGCGTCATCTCGGTGGCGGCCAACATCGTCCCCGAGGTGTTGGTGAAAATGAGCCATCTGTGTCTGGGAAATGATTTTGCGGCCGCCTCCCAGCTCCAGATTCAATGGATGGACTTTATTGATGCTCTCTTCGTGGACGTGAACCCCATTCCCATCAAGACTGCCCTGAATCTGATCGGCAGGGCGGCTGGGCCTCTGCGGTTGCCTCTATGCGATATGACCCCCGCTCACCTGGAGCTTCTGCGGGCCTCCATGCTTCGCATGGGGCTTCTGAAGTGAGGAAAGGATGTTTCGGAATGTTGAAAATACTGATCTCCGGCTGTAACGGTCACATGGGAAGAGTGGTGACCGATCTATGCCGGGAGGCGGAGGATGTGGAGATAGCCGCCGGCTTCGATCTCCTGGGCCGGGAGCCGGAGGATTTTCCAGTATACTCCTCCCCCGCCGCCTTCAAGGGGAAAGCCCATGTTCTTATTGACTTTTCCGCTCCCGCCGCCCTTTCCGCCCTTTTGAACTTTGGAATGGAGCGAAGGATTCCCTTGGTTCTGGCAACCACAGGATATTCTTCAGAGCAGCTGGATCAGATCAGCGCCGCCGCCCAAAGTATCCCTCTGTTTCGCTCAGGCAATATGTCTCTTGGTGTCAATGTATTGGCAGGCCTGGTGCGAAAGGCCGCTGCCGCTCTCGGGAACAGTTTTGATGTGGAGATCGTGGAGCGACACCATCGCCGGAAGGTGGACGCTCCAAGCGGGACGGCTCTCCTGCTGGCCGACGCCGCAGCGGAAGCCCTTCCCTATGAGCCGGAGTACGTATATGAAAGGCAAAGCCTTCGCCAGCCCCGGGGCAAACGTGAGATTGGGATCTCCTCTGTTCGGGGCGGAAACATCGTTGGGGATCATGAGGTCATATTTGCTGGCCGGGATGAGGTCATTGAGCTGAAGCACTCCGCTATGAGTCGGGAGGTTTTCGCCTCCGGTGCGCTCCGGGCCGCCCGCTTTTTAGCCACTGTGGAGACTCCAGGCCTGTACTCTATGACAGATCTGGTGGATGAGATCATTTGAAAAAGAGCTGTGAACCAAATGGTTCACAGCTCTTTCTTTATTTTTTATCCAAGGCTTCTCCCGTCTCCTCAAGGTTGATCCCCTTCTCTTGGAGGCGGCGCTCGGCCCATTCCTTGACCAGGGAGTATAGAACGGCAAAGGTAGGCACCCCCAAAAGCATCCCGGGGAATCCAAACAGACCGCCGCCCACGATAATGGCCACCAGCACCCAGATGGCAGACAGGCCCGTAGAATCCCCCAGGATCTTGGGCCCCAAGATGTTGCCGTCAAACTGCTGCAAGGCGATGATCAGAATCCCAAACCACAGAGCAGCCCAGGGATCCACGATCACCAGAATCATCAGGCAGGGGATGGCGCCGATAATGGGGCCAAAGAAGGGGATCACATTGGTGACCCCCACTACCACGCTGACCAGTATGGCGTAAGGGATCCGAAACAACGTACACAACAGGAAGCACAGCACCCCAATAATTGCGGAATCCAGCAGCTTGCCGTTGATAAAGCCCACAAAGATCTTGTTGGCCTTTCCTCCCACTGCCAGGATCCGGCTGGCTCCCTTTGCGGGAAAGACGGCGTAGATCAGCTTCCGCATCTGCCGGGTAAGCCGGGGCTTACCGGAGAGCATATAGACCGAGGCAATGATCGCTGTAAAGGCCGTCACTACACCATTGACTGCGCCGGTACCCAGCGACACGCCCACATTCCACAGGTCAGAAGCCGAGGAAGACAAAAGCTCTGTTACCCTTTTTACCATATCCGCGGAGGTGACCTCCCGGATCAGCTCATCATACCGATCCGCCAGATTGGCCAGCCCCTCTCCCTCCAGATGAAAACGGAGAGTCAGGTCTCGCACCATGGCATCCAGATTGCTCAGATATGTGGTCAGGTTATTAAAGAGTTGCCGAACACTATCCGCCACCTGGGGCAGAACAAGCTGGAGCAAGACTGCAATGACAGCCAACGAGATGGCAAATACCGTCACAATAGCCAGGGCCCGTTTCCCCTTACAGTTTCCATAGACCTCCCGCTCAAAGAAATCTACCGGCGTATTGAGCAGGTACGCGATCACAAATCCTAAAATAAAGGGTGACAGTACATCCAGTACGGTTCCCACCGCTGTTTTCACCTGGGGTAGATGGGTCAGCCCCAGATACAGCATGATCCCCGCACATACAACGATCAAATTGGTAATTCCCTTGCCATCCAGTTTATACCAAGGCTTCTTCTCCAAATCAGGCAAAGGATCGCCCTCCCCTCTTTTTCTTCTATTATTCTTATTCCACTATGACCCGGTGAAAAACCTTTTTCCCTTTTTTCATGATCAGCCCCTCCCCGGTAAAGAGGGCCTTCTCATAGCGGATGGCAGGATCGGTGGCCTTCTCTCCATTCACCTCTACGCCCCCTTGTTCCACCAGGCGGCGGGCCTCCTTTTTAGAGGGAACCAGAGCACACTTCATCATCAGATCCAGGAGTCCAACAACTCCATCTGTAAAGTCCTCCTCCCCCAAAGTGGTAGAGGGCATATTGGCCGTGTCGCCGCCGCCTACAAAAAGCGCCCGGGCGGCGTCCTGAACCTTTTTCGCCTCCTCCTCCCCATGAACCATCTTGGTCAGCTCAAAGGCCAGGATCTCCTTTGCCTCGTTGATCTTGGCATCCTCCCACCTGTCCATTTCGTCGATCTGCTCCAAAGGAAGGAAGGTAAGCCACCGGATACACTTCATCACATCGGCATCCCCCACGTTTCTCCAGTACTGGTAGAAATCAAAGGGGCTGGTTTTGTTGGGATCCAGCCATACGGCGTTGCCGGCAGTCTTTCCCATCTTGTTGCCCTGAGAATCCGTAAGCAGATTGATGGTCAACGCATAAGCATCCTTCCCGAGCTTCCGGCGGATCAGCTCGGTGCCTCCCAGCATATTGCTCCACTGGTCGTTTCCGCCGAACTGCATGTTGCAGCCCACCGTCTGGAACATGTGGTAGAAATCGTAGGACTGCATGATCATGTAGTTAAATTCCAGGAAGCTGAGACCCTTCTCCATCCGCTGCTTGTAGCACTCGGCCCGGAGCATGTTATTTACCGAGAAGCAGGGCCCCACCTCCCGCAGCAGCTCCACATAGTTCAGATCCAAGAGCCAGTCGGCGTTGTTGAGCATCATCGCCTTCCCTGGGCCCTCGCCAAACTCAATAAACCGCTCCATCTGCCGTTTGAAGCAGGCGGCGTTGTGGTCGATATCCTCCCGGGTCAGCATCTTCCGCATGTCGGTTCGGCCGGAGGGATCTCCGATCATGGTAGTGCCTCCGCCAATGAGGGCGATGGGCCTGTTTCCTGCCATCTGGAGCCGCTTCATCAATGTCAGGGTCACAAAATGCCCCACTGTCAGGCTATCGGCAGTACAGTCATAGCCGATATAAAAGGTGGCCTTTCCGTTGTTGATGAGCTCCTTGATCTCCTCCTCGTCGGTGACCTGGGCAATAAGTCCTCTGGCAACCAATTCATCATAGATCGTCATATTTTTCCACTCCTTCATCATGAATAGCAACCGTAAAAATTCTTTGGAGCACCGCTTATAAAAAACGCCCTCTGTCCCCAAAAGGACAGAGGGCGTCAAGAACGCGGTACCACCTCTGATTCGCCGTCTCCAAACAGAGCCGGCCTCAAGCCATGCCTTCACACGGCGGCGCGGTAACGGGCGTACCCGGCTCGCCCTACTGCGCTCTGCACGGTTCAGGCGGCGGCTCCAAGGGGTATTCATCTCTACTCCGCCCTCCCCCTTTCACCAATACGGGGGCTCTCTGGGTGGCTGAGGCAAAGACTACTTGACCTCTTCATCACTGTATGGCGTATTATAATATGAGAACTATCTTTTGTCAACCACCTACCGCTTTGAGGGCATGTAGTTCCATGACCAACAATAAGATTTCTTTTTACCGGTAAGGGTTGTTTTTTCCCAATACCCAGGGTATCCTTGCGGAAAATTCAAGCTGGAGCGCTGGGAGGGGAAAGTCTTTTTCCAATAGCGCTATCTCTTCTTGAAGGGATATATGAAAGTCCGGAGTAACACAAAACGCCGCTTCATCATCCCAGCAGGAAACACTTTCATCAATTTTTCTCCAGGCGCTTTTTCCTTCCAGCAAAACGCCGCAGACATGATAAAATCCGCCGTATAACAGTGTTCCGTCATCCTCTACACAGTTTACGTAGCACTCGCAGACCTTTCGCATATCAATACCAAGATCGGAAAAAAACTCCGTAATTGGCGCAGGGAGCCCATCAACGGCCACCTCAAAATTTCTGCAGCCATCACAGGAACAGACAAAGCTAACAGCCTTCGCCCTTTCGTAGAATTCTTTGGTTTTTGTTACATCAATTTGAACTCTATATGGGCCTAGCTCAAAAAGCATTTCCCCTATCACCTCTTTTCCACCACAAGCAAAAAGCGGTGGATCCGGCCCTCTATCACACCGTCGGTATTCAGCCTCCGCTGGGCCTCCATCAGCCTGTCAAGGCAGGCATCAACAGAAAAACCCGGAAACTCCCATTCAATGATCCGGGCAAACCACACCAAGGCCCCTACATCATAAAAACGGATGGGACGAAAACACTCCTCCCCCCGCAAGATCTGAAATCCCTGAGCCTGAAGATCCTTGCTCTGAGTTTGCAGATTCCAACCAGGAAAGGGCTTGGGTGTTCCGGGAAGCAGGAGCTCCACCAGATCCCGGTCGTTTTCCTCCCCCACCTGTTCGGTGATAAAGACCCCGCCCGGCTTCAATACCCGCCGCAGTTCCGCAGGACAGTAATCCCCATGCCGGTTTATGACCAGGTCAAACTCCCCATCCTTAAAGGGCATATGGGAATGGTCGGCCATCTCCCGAAATCGGATCCCCAGGGGCAAAAGGAGCTTTCGGCACAATTCCACATTGGGCGGATACCCCTCTGTAGCGGCGGTGTGATGGTGAGGATGCCTCAAGGAGAGCAAAAACTCACCGCCCCCGGTATCAATATCAAGCAGTTCCATCCCTTCACATAGGTAGGATCGGACGCACTCCCTGTAATCCCAGGGTAGATCTTCCTCCTCCTGATAGCGGTCATTGATGTGGGAAAAATCCCAGCCGTGGATGTGG
Organism: Oscillospiraceae bacterium; assembly: GCA_022792495.1. Lineage (GTDB taxonomy): Bacteria > Bacillota > Clostridia > Oscillospirales > Oscillospiraceae > Vermiculatibacterium. Next base: position 5,798 of record JAAWBD010000080.1, on the reverse strand, counting down.
GCCTGCTCCTCCTCCGCGATCCAAAGCCTTCTAAGTTCCTGTATATCCATAAACTCTGTCTCCTTTTCAAAATCATTTCAAAACGATCTTGAAAGGCACGGCTCCTGACAGCATCTCTGTTGTTCTTATTTCCCGATACAGCCTGCTGTCAATCCTGGAACCGCACCGGGATATTAATTCGTTTCATACTCTGCGACCTTCCCTTCTTCATTTCTATAAAATATTGTATCATAGGGGAATAGTTCAATCAATGCCTATCCTTGCCATTGTCTGCGGAATGTGATAATATGGTGACAAGAATCTAAAATGGGAGGAATCTATCATGCTGTTCATCTGGTATCCCAAATGTACTACCTGCCAAAAGGCCAAGGCCTGGCTAGATACCCACGGGCTCTCCTACGAGCTTCGGGAGATCAAGACCCAAAATCCCACCGAGGCTGAACTGCGTACTTGGCATTCATTGAGCGGCCTCCCTCTCCGGCGGCTGTTCAATACCAGCGGGCTTCAATATAAGGCCTTGGGGCTTAAGGATAAGCAGCCCACCATGAGCGAGGAGGAGCAGTTCTCCCTCCTGGCTTCGGACGGAATGTTGGTCAAGCGGCCCATCCTGGTTGGCACAGATCACGCCTTTTTCGGCTTCAAAGAGGCGGATTGGGCGGAGAAACTGCTGAAATAAGGATTGCAATTTTTAGGAGCAGAGGGTAAAATATACCGTATTGCAAAGAAAAGGAGCGTGTAACCATGCCGGAAGAAATGAAGCCTGTCATGGGAAAAAACTTTATTCACGATTTTATTGATGAGGATATTGCCGAAGGCGGCGCTTACGCCGGGATGCAGGTTCATACCCGTTTCCCTCCGGAGCCCAACGGCTATCTTCATATTGGCCACTGTAAGGCCCTCATCATTGATTTTGGCACCGCTGAGAAGTATGGCGGGATCTGCAATCTGCGGATGGATGACACCAACCCCTCCAAGGAGGATGTGGAGTTTGTTGAGGCCATTCAGGAGGATATCCACTGGCTTGGTTTTGACTGGGGCGACCGCTTTTTCTACGCCTCGGATTACTTTGACCAGATGTACGGCTATGCCGTGGAGCTCATTAAAAAGGGCCTGGCCTATGTCTGCGAGCTGTCCCCTGAGGAGTTTAAGGCTCACCGTGGTGATGTGGGGGTTCCCGCCACCTCCCCCTACCGTGACCGCCCCATTGAGGAATCCCTGGATCTCTTTGCCCGGATGAAGGCGGGAGAATTCCCCAACGGCGCCATGACCCTTCGGGCTAAAATTGATCTTGCCAGCGGCAACTTCAATATGCGGGATCCGGTGATCTACCGGATCAATCATGCCCGCCACCACCGCCAGGGGGACAAGTGGTGCATCTATCCCATGTACGACTTTGCCCATCCCATTGAGGACGCCTTGGAGGGCATCACTCACTCCCTGTGCTCCCTGGAGTTTGAGGATCACCGTCCCCTCTATGACTGGGTGGCTGAGCACGTGTCCATCCCCTACCATAAGCCCAGACAGATCGAGTTTGCCCGCCTGGGCATCAACTACACCGTCATGAGCAAGCGCAAGCTCCGCCAGTTGGTGGAGGAGGGCCGGGTCTCCGGCTGGGACGATCCCCGTATGCCTACTCTCTGCGGTCTGCGCCGCCGGGGCTATACCCCCTCCGCCATCCGGGATTTTACCGAGCGCAATGGGGTTACCAAGGCAGCCTCTGTGGTGGAATTCGCTTTCCTGGAGCACTGTCTCCGCGAGGATCTGAACCGTACTGCCGGCAGGGTCATGGCCGTCCTGCGCCCCATCAAGCTTACCATCACCAACTACCCCGAGGGCCAGTCCGAGATCTTTGCGGTAGAGAACATCCCCGGGGACGAGACTGCCGGTACCCGCACCGTCTCCTTCTCCCGGAATCTGTGGGTGGAGGCCGAGGATTTCCTGGAGGAACCGGTACCCAAGTATAAGCGCCTTTATCCCGGCGGGCCTGAGTGCCGGCTAAAGGGAGCCTATCTCATCTCCTGTACCGGCTGTGTAAAGGATGAGCAGGGCAACATCACTGAGATCCTGGCTACCTATGATCCCGACAGCAAGGGTGGGGATCCTTCCGATGGCCGTAAGGTCAAGGGGGCCACCCTTCACTGGGTGGATGCCGCCACCGCTCTGGATGCAGAAATTCGGCTCTACGACAATCTGTTCTCTGATGAGGCCCCGGACGCCGGCGACAAAAACTTTCTGGAGTGCCTGAATCCCCATTCTCTGGAAATCCTTACCGGCTGCAAGGTGGAGGCCTGCCTTTCTGATCCGAAGCCGGAGGAACGGTTCCAGTTTATGCGTCAGGGCTACTTCTGCGCCGACAGTAAGGATTCCGCCCCTGGTCACCTGGTGTTCAACCGGGCCGTCAGCTTAAAGGACAGTTTTAAATTCTAAGCTCCCAGAATCAAAGGAAAGGGGCCGCTTTCATGTATCATTTTCGAAACGATTACTCCGTGGGCTGCCACCCCGCTGTTTTGGAGGCCCTTGCCGCCGTCAACCAAGAAAGCGTTATCGGATATGGCCAGGATGACTACTGCAAAAAATCCGCTGATCTAATCCGGGAACTATGCCATGCCCCCCAGGCCTCCGTGGAGTTCATGATCGGCGGTACCCAAGCAAACTTTACCGCCATTGCCGCCTTTCTGCGCCCCTGGGAGAGTGTGATCTCCCCTGTCTCCGGCCATATTAACGGTCACGAATCAGGGGCGGTGGAGGCGACTGGGCATAAGATCATCCCGGTTCACACCCCGATCAACGGAAAGCTTTCCCCCACCCTCATCCGCCCTGTTCTCCAGGAATGTGAGGACACACATCTGACCAAGCCCCGGCTGGTCTATATTTCCAACGCCACGGAGACCGGAGGGGTATACACCAAGGCAGAGCTCACGGAGCTGTCTCTCTTCTGCCGCCGCCACGGGCTGATACTCTTCCTGGACGGGGCCCGCTTCGGCTGTGCCCTGACCAGCAAGGTAAATGACATGACACCGGCTGATATAGCGGAGCTTACCGACGCCTTCTACATCGGCGGTACCAAGAATGGTGCCATGATGGGAGAGGCTCTGGTCATTACCGACCCCGCCCTCCAAGGGGAATTTTTCCGTATGAAAAAGCAGCGGGGCGCCGTTCTGGCCAAGGGCTGGCTTCTTGGTGTTCAGTTTTATGCCCTTTTGAAGGATGGCCTTTACTTCAAAATCGCCAGAAACGCAGTGGAGGTGGCCCAATATCTCCAGGGCGGCTTGAAAAACCTCGGGATTCCCATGATGGTGGACTCCCCCACCAATCAGATCTTCCCCATTGTCCCCAATACCCTCCTTCCCCACCTGGATGAGCTATGCAGCTACGAGGTCTGGGGTAAGGCCGACGACGACCATACAGTGATTCGCCTTGTCACTTCCTTTGCTACTCCCCTTGCCAGCGCCGACGGCCTGTTGAAGGCAATCAAAGATCTGACTTGATTATATAAAAAGAGTGCCGCACATAAGGCGGCACTCTTTTTTATTGCTTTAGCTCCCGCCGCATCAGGATCAGCTCCTGCCATTCTCCCCTCCGGGTTTGAAATCCTCTGGGATTCCGGCCATACTCCACAAAGCCCACGCTCTCATACAGGAAAACGGCGTTCTCATTCCCGCTGACCACGCTCAGTTCGATCTGAGAATAGCCCGCCATTTTGGCACATTCGATACAGGCTTCCGTTAAAGCCCGACCGATCCCCATACCCCAATATGCCCTCTCTACACTGATCCCAAATTCAGCCCGATGCTTGACCTTATCCTTTCTTCCAACCGCCTCTATCCCGGCGGTTCCCACAATGCGCCCGTCAACCACGGCGCACAGTTCTATCTCATCCTGGCTCGCCTCTCTTTTCAGCAGAAACTCCCGCTCCTGAGAAACGTCAAGGCTGTTTTCATCCGGATAGCTCAATAAAAACTCCGTTTCTCCATGGGTCAGATTAAAATTCTTATAAACCCCTTCTGCGTCATCGCCAATTCCGCTTCTCAATATGCAGGATCTTCCATTCTTTAATGTGATTTCGCTATAGTATTTCATCTCGCTCCTCCAAAATTCAAAAAAGCCCCCCAGCAGAAATCTGCCAGGGGGGCTTTTCATAGAAATCAGGCCTTACCGTCGCAGCCCAGCACATCCACGATCTTGTGCTTAACCATCTCCTTGATGTTGGCCCGGGCGGGCTTCAGGTATTCGCGGGGGTCAAACTTGTCGGGATGCTCATTGAAGAACTGCCGAATGGTGCCGGTCATAGCCAGCCGCAGGTCAGAGTCAATATTGATCTTACACACCGACAGGCGGGCAGCCTTCCGCAGCTGCTCCTCGGGAATTCCCACGGCGTCGGGCATCTTGCCGCCGTTATCGTTGATCAGCTTCACAAACTCCTGGGGTACGCTGGAGGAGCCGTGGAGCACGATGGGGAATCCAGGCAGACGCTTGGAGACCTCCTCCAGCACGTCAAAGCGGAGGGGAGGCGGAACCAGAATGCCCTTCTCGTTCCGGGTGCACTGGTCAGCGGTAAACTTGTAGGCGCCGTGGCTGGTGCCAATGGCGATGGCCAGAGAGTCACAGCCGGTCTTGGCTACAAACTCCTCCACCTCCTCGGGACGGGTGTAGGAGGAATCTGCGGCGGAAACCCGCACATCGTCCTCTACGCCAGCCAGGGTGCCCAGCTCAGCCTCCACGACCACGCCGTGGTCGTGGGCATACTCCACTACCTTCTTGGTGCCCTCAATGTTCTCCTCAAAAGACTTGGAGGACAGGTCGATCATAACGGAGGTAAAGCCGCCGTCGATACAGCTCTTGCAGGTCTCAAAATCGGGGCCGTGATCCAGATGAAGGGCGATGGGAATATTGGGGCACTCAATGGCAGCGGCCTCCACCAACTTCACCAGATAGGTGTGGTTGGCGTAGGCCCGGGCGCCCTTGGAGACCTGAAGGATCAGGGGGGCATTCAGATCCCGGGCAGCTTCCGTAATGCCCTGCACGATCTCCATGTTGTTGACGTTGAAAGCACCGATGGCGTATCCGCCCTCGTATGCCTTTTTGAACATTTCAGCGGTTGTGACCAGAGGCATAGCAGATCAGCTCCTTTTCATTTTGTGGTGTCTATATTTTAACAGCAATAGTTGAAAAATGCAAGAGGTTATGCTATGATATTATATGTGGAAAGATGGCCCTATAATTGTTTCCCAATTCCATAGCAAGGATTGAATTTGAAATAGGAGGAAATCATTATGAGCGAACTTCGCGGAGCATGTATCATTGGCCAGTCCGGCGGCCCCACTGCCGTCATCAATGCCAGTGCCCAGGGCGTTATCCAGACTGCCCTGAAGGCCGACTGCATCACCCAGGTTCTTGGCGCGGCCCATGGCATCAAGGGCGTATTGGAGGATAAGCTGTACGATATGTCCAAGGAGGATCCCGCCGAGCTGGACATTATGAAGTACACCCCCTCCTCTGCTCTGGGCTCCTGCCGCTATAAGCTGGCCGACCCGGACAAGGACGATACCGACTATAAGCGGATCCTGGAGATTTTTAAGAAGCATAACGTCCGTTATTTCTTCTATAACGGCGGTAACGACTCCATGGACACCTGCAACAAGATCAGCAAGTATATGCAGAAGGTGGGCTACGAGTGCCGGGTCATGGGCTTGCCCAAAACCATAGACAACTACCTTTTCGGCAACGACCTCTGACCCGGCTTTGCCTCCTCCTCCAAGTATTTCGCGACGAGCTTCATGGAGGTCTATCAGGACGCC
>JAAWBD010000079.1 GCA_022792495.1 Oscillospiraceae bacterium | reverse complement strand
TTGATGGAAGCCACGGTGCGGTCGGGGTTGGTGACGGCCTGGCGCTTGGCCACCTGGCCCACCATCCGCTCCCCGTCCTTGGCGAAGGCCACCACGGAGGGGGTGGTGCGGTTGCCCTCGGCGTTGGCGATAACGGCGGCCTCGCCGCCCTCCATAACAGCTACGCAGGAGTTGGTGGTGCCCAGGTCGATACCGATGATTTTAGACATAATGTGATACCTCCAAATGAAAGTTGATTGACATACAAAGTGAAAAGTTAAAGATGAAAAATGAAAAGGTTCGGCGTCCGGCACAGCCGGACTATTTCAAATAGCCGCCTGGGGCGGCAACAAGATCATGGCTTTTTCACTTTTCGTTTTTAACTTGCTCTAATTTGCCACCTTTACCATGGCAAACCTTATGACTTTCTCCCCCAGAGTGAAGCCGGTCTGAAAGACCTCGGCCACCACATTTTCCCCCAGGGCCTCGTCGTCGATGTGCATGACGGCGTTGTGGACGTTGGGGTCGAAGCTCTGACCCTCGGCAGGGATCTCCTTGACCCCCAGCCCCTCCAGGGCCTTGAGAAGGCCGGTCATGGTCATCTCCACGCCCTTTTTGTAGGCCTCGTCAGCGGTCTCCTGCTTCAGGGCCCGCTCCAGGTTGTCGTAGACGGGGAGAAGGGCGCTGACCGCGGCGGCGGTGGCGTCGGCGTAGATGGCCTCCTTCTCCTTCTGGCTCCGGCGGCGGAAGTTGTCGTACTCGGCGGCCAGACGGAGGAATTTATCCTCCTGGTCGGTGATGGTCTGCTTCAGGATGTCCACCTCAGAAGAGCCGGCCTGGGTCTCGGGGGTGGGCTCCTCCGGGGCGGCGGTCTCCGGGGTTATGGTCTCCTCAGCCTCGGGGGCCGGGGGAGTGGGCTGCTTTTTTTCTTTCTTGCTCAAGTCGTTCCCTCCTTGGTATGCTTGTCATCCGCCGGCAGGGCGGCCTGACCGATGAGCTGGGACAGGCCCTTGGCCACATAGGCCAGCTGGGCGGAGATCTTGGCGTAATCCATCCGGGTGGGGCCCACCACGCCGATAAGGCCCTTCATGCCGCCCCCCAGGTCGTAGCTGGCCATCACCACCCCGGAATCCTTCAGAGCCTCGCTCACGTTCTCCGGGCCAATAACGATGTTGGAGCCGTCCACCGGTGAGACCTTGGCGGGGAGGAGGGCGGAGTCGGCGTGATCCAGAAAGCTCATAAGAGGCTGGGCCTTCTCCAGGCTTTGGAACTCTGGGTGCTCCAGCAGGTTGGCGATGCCGGCGGTGTGGACGGGCAGCTTGCCCAGCTCCTCCAGCACCTCCATACCGAAGGAGACCACCAGCTCGATGAGCTCGTAGGCCTCCCCTGCGGCGTGGTGGGCCACCCGCTCCAGCGCGGAGGGGAGCTCGGCCAGGGTGTGGCCGGTAAAGCCGGTGTTGAGAAGGGTGCCCAGCATTTGCAGCTGGGACTCCCCCACCTCCCGGTCAAGCTGGAAGAGCTTGTTGCGTACGGTGTTGGAGTCGGTCATCACCACGGCGATGAAGGAGGACTTCTCCACCAGCAGCAGGTCGAAGCGGCGGATGGTCACCCGCTCCGGGGGAGCGGTGAGGGCAAAGGCGGGGTACTGGGTCAGCTTTGCAACTGCCCGGCCCGCCTCGTCAATGACCCGGTCAAGGGCCTTCATCTTCAGATCCAGGGCCTCGTTGATCCGCTGGGTCTCCTGAATGGAGAGCTTGTAGTCCCCCATCAGCTCGTTGACATAGAGCCGGTAGCCCTTGGCCGAGGGAACCCGTCCGGCGGAGGTGTGGGGCTGCTCCAGGTAGCCCTGCTCCTCCAGGTCGGCCATGTCGTTGCGGATGGTGGCGGGGGACACGTCCAGCTTGGCCCACTGGGCCACCGCCTTGGAGCCCACAGGCTCCGCGTTCTGGACATAGAGCTCAATGACGGCCCGGAGGATATTCTGTTTTCTCTCGCTCAGCTCCAAGCCGCTCATCTCCTCTAAGGTGTTAGCACTCCCTTTTCCTGAGTGCTAATATAATGTACCACTTGACCCCTGAAAAGTCAATAGGTGGGGATGTAAATAAAGTATGAACGCTTGACTTTTTGCAAAAAAGCCCCTCCCCCTGGAGAGGGGAGGGGCAGATTAGCGGAGAGGGCCGGGGACTGCCAGGGTGCTCAGCGATCCCGGTACTTGAGCCAGAGGGCAATTTTCACACCTATGGCCCATAGGAGCCAGACGCTTAGGTGGGCAGGGAGAAAATAAAAGATGGTGTTGAGAAAAAGGATGTCTGTGAGAGCATATCCGGAGGGAGGCATCGGGGTGAGAGGGGGATGGTGATAACGGTATACGACGCCGCCCTGTATCACGACCATAATAACGGTGACAGCCGCCATGAGAGCGAGAAGAACCTTGTGACGGGTTTTCATTTAAATCATCTTACTAAAAAGCGATAATAAATAAAGCGGTAAGAAGGGCAAAGGGCTCAGGCGGCGGTGAGATCCCGGATCCACTTGCCGGAGCGCAGCCGCCAGACCCCCAGGATCAGCTTGACCACGTTATCCAGGGAGATGCACAGGTACACAGCCAGGATCCCCCATTGAAAGACCAGTCCGGAGAGGGCGGCGGCGGGGATGGCCACCAGCCACATGGGGGATAGGTCGATGATGGCGGCGGTGCGCACGTCCCCGCCACCCCGGATGACCCCCACCACGTTGGTGGTGTTGAAGGCCCGGAAGGCCAGGAAGGCGAAGGTGACCACCAGCATCATGGTGGCGATGTCGGTGGCCTCGGGGGACAGGCCAAAGAGGGGGTAAATGACGGGCTCGAAGAAGCCGTAGGTCACGGCGATGAAGATGCCCCCCACCACCAATCCCACCAGGACGGAGAGGGCGTCCAGGGCCTTACCCACAGAGAGGATCTTCTCCTGATCCTCCCCCGCCCCGATCTCCCGGCCGATGATGATGGAGGCTGCCCCAGACACGCCGAAGATGGCCACAGTGCACAGCCGCTCAATGTTTCCCGATACGCCGAAAGCGGCCAGGATGGCCTGGGAGCCTGCCATATGGCCCATGATGGTGGGATAGATGGAGGAGCCCAGGCCCCACAGGGTCTCGTTGAGGAGGACGGGGAGGGAGTAGCGGACGTACTTGCGCACCATATCCACCCCAGGGGCAAAAATGAGGCCGAGCCGGAGGGGGAGCTTTCTGTCCCGGAGGACATAGATCCCCACCAGCACCAGCTCAGAGATCCGGGAGATCAGGGTGGCCAGGGCGGCCCCCTCCACCCCCAGGGCGGGGGCCCCCAGCTTGCCGAAAATGAACATCCAGTTGAGAATGGTGTTGAGGAGCATGGAGACCATAAAGACCACCATGCCGGGCTTGGGGTTGGCCATGGACCGGTGGGCGGCCACATAGACCGAGGCCACGCAGTCAAAGAAGAAGGAGAAGGCCACGATCCTGGCATACTTGGAGGCCATGGCCACCACTCCGGCGTCGTTGCCGAACAGGCTCATAAACTGGACAGGGAAGAGGAAGGTGATAAGACCGTAGACCAGCGTTACCCCTGCGGCGGCGTACACGCCGATGCCCAGAACCCGGTTGATAGAGTCGTAGTCCTTCTTGCCATAGAACTGGCTGATGAGCACCGAGCCTCCGGACTGAAGCCCGAAGGTCATGAGCATGATGACCATGATGGGGGTGTTGGCCATGGTGACAGCGGCCAGGGGCGCCTCTCCCAGCAGGCCCACCATAAAAGAGTCCAGCATACCCAGGGAGGCGGTGACCATGTTCTGGAGAACCATGGGGACGGCCAGCATGACCACCTCGCGATAGAATTTTTTGCTTTGGCGCATATAGGAAAACATAGGATTACCTCGAAAAAAGAAAAAGTAAAAAGGAAAAAGGGGAGCTTATCAGCAGGCCTCCCGCTCCGGCCCGGGGAGGGATAGGATCAGAACAGCAGCGTCCTGTTTTTGCAGATGTGGGTGAGGAGCTGGGCCAGCCGGTCTACCTCATCCTTCGTGCTCTCCGGCCCAAAGGAGACCCGGATGGCTCCGTACTGGACTTTGGGGGGCAGGGGAAGGGCGGCGAACACATGACTGGGCTTGCCCCGGTGGCAGGCCGAGCCCGAGGAGATGCACACCCCCTGGCCCCCCAGGGCCTCCACCACCGTCTGTCCCGAAAAGTCGGGCAGGGACAGGGCCAGGATATGGGGGGCCTCTCCTCGGGAGATGAGGGTGACTCCCTCAATGGAGGAGAGGGCATCGGCGGCGTAGTCCTTCGCCGCCCGGATGGCCTGCGTCGTCCCTGGCCCCCAGGCCTTCACCGCGGCGGCGAAGGCGGCGATCTGGGCCGTGGGCTCGGTGCCGGGGCGCAGGCCTCCCTCCTGGCCGCCCCCCAGCAGAAGGGGCTTTACCTTGGGGATCAGGGCCTTCCGGATATACAGGGCTCCAATGCCCTTGGGAGCCCGGATCTTGTGGCCGCATATGGTCGCCAGGTCACATCCCAGCTCCTTGGGGGTAAAGGGAACCTTCAGAAAGCCCTGCACCGCGTCGGTGTGGAGCAGGGCGGGGGAGCCTGCGGCCTGAATGGCCTCGGCGGCGGCCTTCACAGGGAGGAGGGAGCCCACCTCATTGTTCACCAGCATCATGGATACCAGGACGGTATCGGGCCGGATCGCGGCCTTGACCGCCTCAGGATCAATGTGCCCCTCCCGATCCGGCTTGAGGAAGGTGACCTCATACCCCTTCCCCTGGAGGGCCTTCATGGGCCCAAGCACCGCGTCGTGCTCAATGGCGGTGGTGACAATATGCTTTCCCTTGCCCCGGTTATATTGGAGGGCGGCGGAGATGGCCCAGTTGTCCCCCTCGGTGCCGCAGGAGGTGAAGAAGAGCTCCCCCGGCTCGCAGCCCAAAGCGGCGGCGATAACCGCCCGGTTCTCCTCCCGCCGCATGGCGGCGGCCTTCCCCAGGGGGTACTGGGAGGAGGGGTTGCCAAAGCCCTCTGTCATAGCCTCCAGCGCCGCCTGGGCGGCGGCAGGGCAGACAGGGGTGGTGGCGGCGTGATCCAGATAGATGACGGACATAAAACCCCTCCTTCAAGAGCGATACCAGCTATTGTAATGCGGTTTGGGTGGAAAGTCAAGAAGGCTAAAAGGAAAATAGAACCGGAGCAGATATCCGCTCCGGTTCTATTTGATTTCCAGGTTTTCTACTCCATAGCGAAGGATGGTGTTGATAAGCTCATTGCGGGAGTAATTGCTTTCCGCTGCGATCTTGTCCAGAGCGGCCAGAATATCTTCTTTGATGCGGACGGTGATAATCTTGCTGCCGTCTTCGCCCCGTCGGCGAATGACCAAAGGCTCATTGCTCATATGCACACCTCACATTCTGCTATAATTATATATTGACAAAAATATGCGAGATATGCTACGATTAGATAGCTATTACGATAGTTGAATATAATACACAAGGGGATGAATCGTGTGGCACTCATTCAATGCAGGAATTGCGGAAAAGAAGTTAGTGATAAGGCAGAAATATGTCCGAATTGCGGAGAGAGGCTGAGGTCGAAAGCTCAGGAAAGCACTAATTTGCTGTGTATTTGTGAAGAGTGTGGACTGGAAGTTCCAGAAGGAATGGAGGTTTGCCCTAATTGTGGTTGCCCGGTGAAAAATGGTGGGGCAGAAACACAACCGCAACAGGTCAAAGTTGTAGGGGTTGATTTTAATAAGAAGAAGTTTAAAAATTTGATTATTGGAGTAGTGGTACTTATTGCCATCGCCGCAGGTAGTATGATGCTGTATAAGCGGAGTCAAGAGAAAAAAGCGGCGGAAGAGTTAGCGCTGAAGATAGAAGAGTATCGTGAAAACCTTAAATTAGCTACTACCACTATGCTTTTAGGAGCAAGCGATGCTGAGGATGCTGGCAATTTAATTAAAAGTGTTTGGTATAATTCTATTTATGAGGAGGATGATATCAAAACAAATAAATACACACAAGATTATTGGGGCGACTTCTACGATGATTTTAACGAAGCATTAGGAAACCTTTTTTCAGACAGTACTTTTCAGACATCAATCACAGATATTGAGGAAAACCAGGAATTGGTTTCCTCTTTAATGAAAGAACTTAGGAACCCGCCAAGTGAATATGAAGATGCCTATGATGCTATCAAGATATATTATGATGCCTATCTATCATTTACCAATTTGGTCATAGACCCAACAGGAAGCCTGACAACTTTTTCGAGCAATTTTAATGATTCTGACTCAGCTACAGTGAATGCATATAATGCGATGAAACTATATATTGATTAAAGAACTCCCGGGAAGAGAGCTTCCCGGGAGTTCTTTTTTGTATATACTTGTTATCCGTCTGAAAAGGGATTATAATGAAGCCAATTTACCAACGAGGTGACGTCGCCATGAAAACACCCCTCTCCTCCGTAGAGGTTCACAAGCAGTACGAGAAATACCTCTCCACCTTCCTAAAGACCATCCCCGACGCCACCCTCCGGATGCGGCTGGGCCATGAGGCCGACGACTTCTTCCGCGCCCTGGCCCTGGGAGTGTGGAACGCCGACGGAGGGCTCCTCACCACCGGGTATGTGGAGTACTATAACGCCGTCTATCTGCGGGGAAATCCCGCCCCCTCCATCCTTTTCTGGGAGCTGGCCACCAGTGTGGCCGACTATCCCGGCTCCGCCGTTCCCGACTTTTTCCACCGGATGCGGGCCTACGACAAGGTGGCGGGGAGCGACCTGTCCCGGAGGTTCACGGGCATTGTGACCCACATGGGGCTCCTTTTCGCCTCGGTGGATGGGATCGTCAGTATGGGGGAGGCGGAGTTCGTCAACGCCGTCACCGATTCCCTCACCCGCCTGTGCGACAAGGATGGCCTGAAGGGAACCACCCCGCCCCTGGACGCCCGGGACTTTGTGACCCTCCGCCCCGCCGCGGGCGGGGAGGGCCCCAAGAGCCCCACCCCTGTCCCGGCGGCGGAGGAGAAGCCGGCGGAGGAGAAGGAGCCCCAGCCCACCCTGGAGGAGCTCCTGACCCAGCTGGATGAGCTGTGCGGGCTGGAGAAGGTAAAGGCCGACGTAAAAAGCCTTATCAATCTGGTGAAGGTGCGGAAGCTCCGGGAGAAGGAGGGCCTCCCCGTCCCCCCCCTCTCCCTCCACCTGGTGTTCATGGGCAACCCGGGCACGGGCAAGACCACTGTGGCCCGGCTCCTGGCGAAGATCTACCACGTGATCGGCGTTCTCTCCAAGGGCCAGCTGGTGGAGGTGGACCGCTCCGGCCTGGTGGCGGGCTTTGTGGGTCAGACCGCCCTCAAGACCCAGGAGGTCATCGACAGGGCCCTGGGGGGTGTGCTGTTCATCGACGAGGCCTACGCCCTCACCAGCCATACCGGCCAGAACGACTTCGGCCAGGAGGCGGTGGAGGTGCTCCTCAAGAACATGGAGGATCACCGGGACGACCTGATCGTCATCGTGGCGGGATATACCGATCTGATGGGGGATTTTATCCACTCCAACCCCGGGCTGGAGAGCCGGTTCAACAAATATTTCTACTTTGAGGACTATAACGGGGAGCAGATGCTCCAGATCTTCCGGTCCATGTGTAAAAAGAACGGCTACACTCCGGACGCCGAGGCAGAGGACTACGCCAAGGAATTTCTGAACGAGCTGTACGCCTGCCGGGACGAGAACTTCGGCAACGCCCGGGACGTGCGGAATTTCTTCGAGCGCAGCGTGGCCTTCCAGTCCGACCGGGTGGCGGGGCTGGAGCAGGTGGACAAGGACGCCCTCATGGCCCTCACCGCCGCTGACCTGAAGCGGGCGGCGGGGGAGGAGGACGAGCCGGAGGAGGT
>JAAWBD010000078.1 GCA_022792495.1 Oscillospiraceae bacterium | reverse complement strand
AGAGGTGTCTATCCCGGCCTCCACACAGTCCTTGCGGATCTTCTCCGCGTACATATCATCCCCCACGGCGGTGATAAATTTCACCGGAATGCCCATCCGGGCCAGGTTGGAGCAGATGTTGTGGGTCACGCCGCCCACGCTCATTTTGATCTGGCCGGGGTTGGAATCCTCCTGCACCAAGCCATTTTTGCTGCGGCCCATCAGGTCAATATTGGCCGCGCCGATGCCTACCACATACTTCTCTGTCAGCTCCGCCAGGACGTAGCCCCGGCCCAGGATGTGGCCCTCCTTGCTCAGGTTCATCAGGTGTACCCCCGCCGAGGATCGGGTGATCCCCAGGGCGTTGGCGATCTCCTCCTGGGTCAGCATGGGATTCTGCAAAAGCAGGTCGATGATTTGCCGCTCCCGGTCGGTCATGCGGATGCCTCCCCTCTGAAATTAGTAATTCTTTATATATATAAATAATTCTTTATTTTTATTATACAGCACAGCCGGATTTTGTCAAGCCTCTTTTGTGAAGGGGAGAAAAATTTTTCAGGGTAAGAAAAGGCGGCTCTCCCGGAGCATTCCAGGGGAGCCGCCTTTTGCTTTTAGAAAGGTTATGAGCGCCGATCCAGGAGAAGCCCCAGGAGGAAGCCTACCACCGCGGGGATCACCCAGCCCAGGCCATAGGCATAGAGGGGGAGAAATCTCTCAGCCAGAGTTATGACGCCTTGAAGCTCTATTACCCGCCCGAGCTCCAGGAGGGCGGCGGCCCAAGTAAAGACCATAGTCCACTGGTAGACCCTTTTAGAATGGCCGAAGAAGCGGCCGAAAAGGCCCAGGAGGATCAAGACAATGGCCAGGGGATAGAGGAAGTAGAGCACCGGGGCGGAGAAAGTGATGATCTGAGAAAGGCCGATGTTGGAGATGAGGAGGGAGGCCCCGCTGAAGAGAACCGCCCACTGGGGGTACTTCAGCTTGCCGGGGAACATCGCCTCGAAGGTCTCGGAGCAGGAGGTGACCAGTCCTACGGCGGTTTTCATGCAGCACAGGGTCACCGTGGCGGCCAGGATGAGGGCTCCGGCGTTTCCGAAATAATGGCGGGCGATGATGGCGAAGGCGTCGCCGCCGGTGAAGGAGGCGTCGCTGAGCCGGTCGGCGTAGAGGTCGTAGCTCTGGGCTCCCACCAGGGCGGTGGCGGCGTAGATGAGGGCCATGAGGGTCATGCTCACCGCTCCGGCCTTCACGGTGCTTACCGCCACCCGGCCCGGCTCGGTGACTCCCAGCTGGCGGACGGCGCGGATGACGATGATGCCGAAGGCCAGACTGGCCAGGGCGTCCAGAGTATCATAGCCCTGGAGAAAGCCAGAGGAGAAGGAGGCGGTCACATAGTCCCCAGTTGGGGGGACTGAGGCGGCGCTCTGGACAGGCTTCACCAAGGCGGTGACCAGCATGATCCCTAGAAAGAGGAGAAAGGCGGGATTGAGCAGCTTGCCCACCGAGTCCAGGATCTTGGAGGGCTTCAGGGAGAAATAGAGGACGGCGGCAAAGAAAAACACCGAGAAGAGAAGCTGCCACAGCCAAACCTGGTTTCCGGCGAAGGGGAGTAGGCCGATGGTAAAGCTGGTGGCGGCACACCGGGGGATGGCGAAGAGAGGCCCGATGGTGAGGTAAAGGGCGCAGGTAAAGAAGAGCCGGAAGGCGGGGGAGACCCGGCCCGACAGATCCAGCAGACCCTCGCTGCGGGAGATGCCGATGGACATGACCCCCAGGAGAGGGATGCCCACGGCGGTGATAAGCAGACCCGCAAGGGCGGTGGGCAGAGTGGAGCCCGCCTTGGCACCCAGAATCAGGGGGAAGATCAGGTTTCCGGCGCCGAAAAACAGGCCGAAAAGCATGGAGCCAATCAAAGTCAGCTGACGGGCGGTGAGCTTCTCATTCAAGGGGAGTCCCTCCTTTTCCGTAGTGACTCCATATTACCACAAAATGTTTGATTTGTGAAGCATTCTTTACAAAAAGTCTCCCCCAGGGTCAACCTGGGGGAGACTTTCAGAGGGCGGTGGTACGCTCACTTCAGCAGTTGGGCCAACTCCTTGGGGCCGGGGACGTCGTCTACAGTTTTTCCATAGTGGACGTACTCCAGCTTCCGTTCCCGGGTCATGACGAAAGCGGCGGGGAGCTGGAGCTCTTCCCCCTCGTATTCGCCGTGCTTATAGCCGGAGGCGGTAACCTTGGCCAGCTTGATCAGGGTTTTGGGCCCCGCCATCTTGGCCTGAGAGGGGGCGGGAGAAATGTCAAACTGACGGTAAAGGGTCTGCTTCGGGTCACAGACAAGCCGGAAGGGGAGAGAATCCGGGGTCATCCGGGCAGCCAGGGCGGCGGGATCGGATTGGAGAACCACCAGAAGCTGGCCGCCGGATCGGGTCAGGGCCTCGTACTGCTTGGCGTATTGGTGGATATCATACTGGCACAGGGGACAGCCATAGTAGCGCAGAAAGACCAGAGCGGTCTTGCCCGAGGACTGACTTACTGTCTGGGATAGGGTGAGGCCCGATTCAAAGGGGGTATCGAAGGGGAAATCGGGCATGACCTGTCCGGAAGTCAATTTTGCCATGGGGAGCTCTCCTTATGCGTTGAAAACATACTTATCCAGCCGGTCAAAGGCCTCCTGGACACGGCTCAGAGGGGAGGCCAGATTCAGGCGAATATGGCAGGGGCCCCGGAATTGCCGGCCATCCTGCCAGACGACCCCCACGTCAAAGCCGGCCCGCTGAAGTTCATCAATGGTCTTACCGTGCTTTTCGCACCACTGGGTGCAGTCCATAAAGACCATGTATGTGCCCTGGGGCTTGGAGACCTTGACGCCGTCAAAGTGCTTGGCGATATAGTCGCAGGCGTAATCCACATTTCCCGCGATGACCTGGCGGAGCTCGTCGGCCCACTGGTAGCCCTCCGGCTTATAGGCGCCGATAAGGGCGTGCATGGAGAGCACATTCATGTCATTGTAATGGGGCAGGGAGGATTCCTTTTCCACCCGGTCACGAAGGGTCTTGTTGTAAATGATATGGTAGGAGCCCACCAGCCCGGCCAGGTTGAAGGTCTTGGAGGGGGCATAGATGGCCACGGTGTTTTGCCGGGCCCACTCGTTGGTCATTTGGGTGGGAATGTGCTGGCACTCGGGGCGAAGAATATCAGACCAGATCTCGTCAGAGACGATTTTTACGTCGTACTTCTCGCACAGCGCCATCATTTGCTCCAGCTCCCAGCGCTCCCAGACGCGGCCGCAGGGGTTGTGAGGAGAGCAGAAAACCATGGTATGGATCTTCTTTTCCTGGATCTTCTTCTCCATGTCCTCAAGATCCATGCGCCAGACATCGTTTTCGTCCTTGACCAGATCGGAGTGGATCATGTTGTAGCCGTTGTTGGTCAGGCTCATGGTAAAGCCGATGTAGGTGGGGGAGTGGATCAGAATGTTGTCGCCCTTGGAGCAGAGGACATTGAGAGCGGAGACTACGCCGCCCAGGACGCCGTTTTCATAGCCGATGCATTCCTTGGTGAGACCGGTGACATGGTTGCGGGTCTCATGCCATTTGATAATGGAATCGAAATATTCCTGGGAGGGCATAAAGTAGCCGAAGTGAGGCTCTTTGACGCGCTGAATGATGGCCTCCTGGATGGTGGGGACTACGGGGAAGTTCATGTCGGCAGTCCACGTGGCGATGGGGTCGAAGCCTTCCCTGGGATTGGGGATGAAGTCGGGGCTGAGCCCTACCACATCAATGGCAATGGCATCTTTGCCGCGGCGATCCATAATGGAGGTGAAATCGTATTTCATGGTGGATAGCTTCCTTTCTGAATAAAAATAGTGGGAATTATTCGGAGTATATATCGCGGGCGGCCAGGTGAACCTTGCCGGAGCGATAGCGGACAGCGGCGAAGATGAACAGGAAGGCGGTCATACCCAGGTTGGCCAGGATCATGGGAAGGGACTGGGTGGTCAGGGTGAAGATAGTGAGGAGCACGGCTGCGATGGTGGACACAATAAGCAGAAAATGATAGAAGCCGACGGACATGTGGAGGCTGTTGTCAGCCCAGGCCTTGGGAAACTTTTGGGGCAGGTTCCAGACAATAAAGTTGCCCGCGATACTGCTGATGGCGGCGGGAACCAGGATCAGGGAGACGATACTGTCCAGAGAGAAGCCGCCCAGAATGGGGATAACGGCGATGAGGTACATCAGAAGCATGACCACCCAGGGATACCCCTTCTTGGTGGTTTTCTGGAACACGGTGGGAAGCCAGCCATCCTTCGCCGCGGCCAAAATAGGCCACTTCAGGGCGCCCACGCCGCCCAGGATAGAGGTGGCCAGAGCAAAAATGGCGCCACCCACGACAAAGAAAAGATACACTCCATTGGGCATGATCCGCTGGGCGATAAAGCCCAGGTTCTGGCCGGCGATCTCTCCGTAGGGGAGGGCGCTGGTGGCGGCGAAGCCCAGCAGAGCATAAAGAATACCGCTGACGACGGTGGAAAGGATCAGTGCGCGGGGAATGGTTCGTTTGGCGTCGTGGGCGTCCTTGGAAAAGTTGGGCAGATTGGTGGCGCCGTTGCAGGCAAAGCTCATCATAGCGGTGCCCATCAGCAATCCGGTGACCCCCTGGGGCATGAAGGGGGCGGAGGCGGCGGCCGCCGGATCCCGGTTGATGATACCGAAGATGATAAAGAGGGCCAGGGCTATATACATGCAGATGGCCATCACATTCTGGAACTGGGCCAAAAGCTTATTGCCGCCGATGGAGATGGCAAAGAAGCCGGTCATCAGCAGAAAAGCCACGATGGTCTGATAGGGGGCCAGGGCGGGGATCAGCTGAGCCAGATATCCGGCGATGGCGATACCTGAGACCGAGATGCCGAAGTTACCGATGATGGTGGTCAGTGCGCCGGCGCCGATCAGTACCGGGGGCATGGTGAGCGCGGACTGGTCATAGGTGCCGCCGGGAAGATCAAAAACAGCAGCCAGGATGAAGGGGCGGATATACTCCAGAAACACCAGAAACATACCGAGAAGAAGGGCGATCACCACGCTGCGGCCGCTGAAATAGATGCCAGTACCCAGCATGGAGAAGATGCCGGCGCCGATAACAGAGCCAACACCGATGGAAACCAGGTCGAATACATTCATTTTTTTGCCTTCGTTCATAACTTTCCCTCCTATTTTTCTCTGCAATTTACAGTTTTCCGATCCTGCCGTCCTCCCTGCGGCAGGCGAGAAGTGCCCCTAAACGCTTTAAGGGCTTAACTATTTATACCATAAATTTTTCAGAGGAACAAGAGGGTGGGCTAAAATTCAATGAAAACGACAGTTTCCGCTGGGGATTTTTGTGCTAATAGCACAAAAGGAGGGCGGAAAATCCGCCCTCCTGATTTTCCGGCTATCACTTCTTTCTGGAGCCCTCCTGCAGAAGAGACACATACCGCTCCAGAGAATGGAACATGGTCTCCACCTCCTGGAAGGGCATCTCCTTCAACAGCCGCTTCACCGTTTTGATGGTGTCCTCCACATCATATCGCTTATGCTGATCCGAGGCCCGCAGGCCCTTCTCGGTAGGGTGGAGATAGAAAACCTTGCCGTTGTCCGGGGCGTTCTCCCTTGTGACCAGATCCTTGGCCATGAGCCGGCGCACCGTCTGGCTGGTAGCGCTCACCGACCGGCCCCAGGCGGCGGCCAGACTGGTGACTGTGGAGCCGGGGTGGTCGCAGATGTTGGTAAGAAGGTGGGCCTCCAGCATGGTCAGCTCCACCTCGGAGGTGTAGTTGTGGCGCATATTGATGTAGTCATTGTAGCCCAGGACGAATTGGTAGATGATGTTCATCTTCTCGTCCAGCACCTGGAAAGAGCGGTAGAGCTCCTCCTGGGTCATACCCTCCACATCCCAATATTTAGAAGAGTTTAAGTCTGTAAAGTGTTTGATCTCATTTTCCATGAAAAAGGCCTCCGGAAATCAGGTTCTTTTTTCATATGGTAACATAGAACGGAAAAAAGAGCAAGGAAATCTCCTTTCCCATCGGAAATACCTTGACAGAAAAGCGGTGGGGACTTAAAATATAAAAGGTGCATTTTAGGGAGGCGCCAGGGGCGCTCTCCCTTACTTATGGGATTTGTCCTACTAAAAAATAAAATGGAGGTGTAAAAGCACGATATGGAATTCAATTTGTTATGTGTGATCGTCGGCGTCGTGGCCCTTTTGGTGGGCGTCGTGGCCGACAGTGTGTACCGCAAGAACGTGTCAGAAAAGAAGCTGGGCTCCGCCGAGGAGGAGGCCAAGCGCATCCTTAACGAGGCCATCAAGACCGCCGAGAGTAAGCGCCGGGAGGCCGCCGTGGAGGCCAAGGAGGTCGTTCTTACCGCCCGCAACGAGTGGGAGAAGGAGGAGAAGGAGCGCCGCAGCGACATCCAGAAGCAGGAGAACCGCCTTCAGCAGAAGGAGGAGAACCTGGACAAAAAGACTGAGAACCTGGAGAAGAAGGAAGAGACCCTCCAGAATAAGCTTGCCGAGCTGGAGCAGACCAAGGAGGAGATCGAGGGGCTCAAGGTCAAGGAGCTGGCCGAGCTGGAGCGGATCTCCGGCATGACCGCCGAGGAGGCCAAGGACATGCTGGTCAGCCAGTTGGAGGCCGAGGTCATTCACGAGTCCGCCGCCAAGATCAAGGAGGCGGAGGTTCATTTTAAAGAGGAGGCGGACAGCATGGCCCGGGAGATCATCTCCATGGCCATCCAGCGCTGTGCTGCCGATCATGTGGCCGAGGCCACTGTCAGCGTGGTGCCGTTGCCCTCCGACGACATGAAGGGCCGCATTATCGGCCGGGAGGGCCGGAACATCCGCACCCTGGAGACCCTCACCGGGGTGGATCTTATCATTGACGACACCCCCGAGGCCATCACCGTGTCCTGCTTTGAGCCGGTGCGCCGGGAGATCGCCCGGATCGCCCTGGAGCGGCTCATCCAGGATGGCCGCATCCACCCCGCCCGCATCGAGGAGATGGTGGAGAAGGCCAAGCGGGAGGTGGACGCCACCATCAAGGCCGAGGGCGAGCGGGCGGTATTTGAGGCCAACGTT
>JAAWBD010000077.1 GCA_022792495.1 Oscillospiraceae bacterium | reverse complement strand
GTTTTCCGGGACGTCCCCTCCACCCACTGGGCCCGGGGCTATATCAATGTGGCCACCCAGGTCTCCGGCACCGGAGAAAACGCCACCCCCGCCATCATCCGGGGGGACGCCACGGGCCTGTTCCACCCCGACGACTACATCACCACCGCCGAGGCGGTGACCATCCTCATGCGGGTGCTGAACTACAACGATTCCACCGTGGGCTTCGGCGCCACCTGGTATGACGGCTATATGAGCACCGCCGCCTCCGTGGGCCTCACCGAGGGCCTGTCCCTGGCCGCCACCGACACCGTCACCCGGGGCCAGACGGCGATCCTGCTCTATAACCTCTATTTTACCGAGCTCCGGGACTCCAAGGACACCTATCTGACCTCCAAGGGAGGTAAGGAGGTGGAGGCTGGTATTCTTCTGGATGTAGATACCACTGCTGATGACAATTCTCCTGCAGTCAAGACGACTAAGGACACCTATAAAACTGACCGTGAGTTAAGTCCCTCTCTGGAAGGCAGGGATGGAAAGGCTATTCTGGATGCAAACGGAAAACTTCTGGCATTTATTCCTACCGAAGGTACAACCCAGCGCATTGTAAGCATCTCTTCCGTCTCAGTTACCTCTATCACTATTGCAGGGGGAGAGCGGATTACAGTCAAGCCTGAAACCGATGTTTACCAAGGAGAAAAGATCTCCAAATGGGAAAGTGTTTGGAAAGATATTTCTACTCCAGCCCCTGTTACCCTTCACTATGGAGCTAACGGGAAATTGGGTTATCTTTTCTTCGCCGAAAAATCTGTTGATGGCGTAACCTCTATGGTCGCCCGCACCAACCCTAACGGTAGCAATCCTTTTGCCTCTATGGCAGATGGTTCTTATACTATGTTCAAAAACGGTATGGCCGCTACCGCCACAGATATACGTCAATGGGATGTTGCCACCTATGATGCTGGCACACGAGTAATTCAGGTCTCTGATTTAAAGCTTACAGGCGTTTATGAAAATGCAGATCCTACGCCTTCTTCCCCCACATCTGTTACTTTAATGGGTCAGTCTTTCAGTTTGCTTCCCAGTGCCTGGAATGATTTCGACACTTTCAAAATCGGAGATCGGATTACCCTTCTCCTAACTTCTGATGGTAAAGTTGTGGGAGCCGTTTCTGCTGATGTAGTAAAAGGCGATGCTGTAGGGGTAGCTAAAATTGATGGCACTGATGCTGAAGTGGAATTGGTTCCCAGCGGCCTCATCGTTTCTGGCAAAGTTTCCAGTGGTTCTGCTGAACGTTACGACGGTCAACTAGTTACTGTTGCGAGCAACGCTAAAGAGCGGTTAAGCTTATCTCTGGTTTCCGGCTCTAATGCAAAATCCGATTTGGATGTGGCTCAACGGAAACTTGGAGACCAAGAGATTGCTGAGAATGCAAAGATTTATGATAAGGTTCTGGGGGGAGAAGCAAAGAAGATTGAATATAGCGATATAACGCAATCTATCGTTTCCAAAAATAAAATCAGCTTTGTTTCCTACGACTATGCTGGACGGGTTCGTTGTATGGTTTTAGATGATGTGACAGGAAATGCTTATCAATATGGCTATTTTTTCTATGAGCAAGGAGCCGAAGGGGATGACTTCAAAGATCCTGATACCCTTTGTGTCCGCCAAGCACCCAAAGAAGGAGGGGCACAAGATTCTTTATCTGACAAGGGGACTTTCCTTGGTTCTATCCGAAGCGGGATTCCTGGGGGTATCGCTTTATCTGCTCACACCAGCGGCTCTGGTTCTAACCACCGTATAGTCGCTACTGTTACTCTTCAATCCCTTTCCGGTGTATCGCGTTCAGCTTTTAATATGGAAGAATTCACTGTCACTGTAGCTGGAGTTTCTTATCCTATTTCTAATGAAGTTCAATGCTACAACAAAACGACAAAAACATGGTTTAAATCTGGAGATGATGGTAAAGACGGTGTAGAGGCCGCCCGGGCTTATTCCGACGACCTGACCCTTTACTACGACCGTGATCCCAACCAGGGCGGCAAGATCCGCATGATCATCGTCCCCTGACCCCTTCTAAGAGCCCGGAGCAAAAGCTCCGGGCTCTTTTTTGCCCCCATGTCTACCAAATGTCTACCAAAAAATGACCGCAAACCCTATGAGCCCCAAGGGTTCTGGGAATTACCATATTTTACCGTCTACCAAAATGTCTACCAAGGTCACTTTTCGGCCCGGAAAGCATAGCTTTCCGGGCTTTTTTCTGCATTTTCCCCACCTTTCCCACCCATGTCAGGGGCGTCATACGCCCCTGACGGAGGTCGAAAAGCGTTGAGACGCAAGGTTTTGACGGTTTTTCGAATTTCGCCGGGAGAGTAGGAATACCCAAAGCCAAAATCAAAAAGGAGGAAATGCATATGAACAACCTCAAGCGCGTTCTGAGTCTGGCCCTTTCCACTGTCATACTGGTCGGCATGATGGCGGTTGGCGCCAGCGCGGCGACGTTCACCGATGCCAAGGACATCAAGAACACCGACGCCGTAAACTTCATGGTTGCCCTGAACATCATCAACGGCAACGACGACGGATCCTTCGCCCCCGAGCGGGTGGTGACCCGTGCCGAGATGGCCAAGATGATCACTGTCGCCCTCAACGGCGGCAAGGATCCTGTCCTGGGCACCCTGGCCAACCCCACCTACACCGACATCAAGGGCCACTGGGCTGAGAAGTACATTGAGTACTGCTCCAACCTGGGTATCATTTCCGGTCGTGGCGACGGCACCTTCGATCCCGGTGCTACCGTCACTGGGACTGAGGCCGCCAAGATGATGCTGGTGGCCATGGGCTACAACAGCACCATCCACAACTTCACCGGCGCTGACTGGGCCCTCCACGTCAACACCGCCGCCAACGATGCTACCCCCAACTCCCTGTACAAGGGCCTGGAGAGCATCGACCCCTCCGCCGGCCTGAGCCGCGAGAACGCCGCTCAGCTGCTCTACAATGGCGTCCAGGACGACATGATGAAGCGCAGCGACAGCCTCACCGTGGACGACGGCAAGGTCTCCTACGGCTACGAGAAGTACAAGGATCACTCCATCCTCACCGAGAAGTACGGCTACACCGTGGGCTATACCTTCATCGAGGATGTGGCCTTCGTCGAGGACGACAAGACCTTTGACGTGAGCGTTGCTGCCGATGACGGCACCTTCAACGCCAAGATCGCCGGCACCAACGACAAGCTGGATGCCGACACCATCACCGTCAAGGATGACGTCTCCGCTCTGTTCGGCCAGCAGGTCAAGGTCGTCCACAATGGGGACAACGAGGCCGTGGGCGTCTACGCTGTGGAGAGTTCCATCCTGGCCACCGTCGTGGTGAACGATCTGCCCGAGATGGACGCTGACGCCACCACCGCCAAGATCGGCGGCACCACCTACCGCTTCGACGGCACCAACAAGCAGGCCCAGAATGTGCCTGTTTACTCCTTCCTGAACGGTGTGATGGAGGACGTGACCCTGGATATCCTGGCTGACGCCGAGGGCATCAACAAGGAGTTCGCCATCGACCTGATCGACAACGACGGCAACGGCCGCATCAACTGCGTAGTCGTCCACCCCGTCACCGTGGGCAAGGTCACCTACCTGGGCAAGGACTCCATCACCATCAGCAATGGCGTGGGCGGCAGGGATCTCGAGGACGAGATCAATGTCTACGAGGGCGTGAAGAAGAACGACTACGTCATCGTCACCGCCGCCGACAACACTGTGGACGGCAAGATGGCCCTCGTCAAGGCCGAGACTCTCTCCGGCACCGTGGACGCCGTCCGCGCCAGCGCTGCCGACGACACCGACAAGACCAACATCCGCATCGACGGCACCTGGTACGCTGTGGCCGAGGGCAAGCTGACCCACACCACCCCCACCATTAACAGCGATGTGGATCTGGTTCTGGTCAATGGCTTCTACGCTTACTCCGAGACCAGCAAGACTACCTCCAAGGATCTGCTGGTGGTCACCAAGCTGGGCTCTCAGCAGGACTTCAATGACACTTGGACCGCTAAGATTGCCCTGATGGACGGCACCACTGCCACCGCCGACATCGAGATCGACGAGGATGTGGCCGATTTCGAGATCGACGATGCCGACACCTCCAACCTGGTGGGCAAGCTGTTCACCTACGAGAAGGACGGCAGCACCTACGTGCTGACTCCCGCCACTGCCGACAACACCGGCTATGATGACGAGATCTCCAACGTCACCTTCGACGCTGACAAGGATCGCCTGGGCGACAGCACCTTCACCTATATCGCTGACGACGCCGTGGTCTTCGTTCTCTACAACGCTGGCAGCGACAAGAACGCCAAAACCGACTATGTTGCCGCTACCAATATGGATGATCTGTCCAAGGTCAGCGTCATCACCGGTAAGTCCCTGAAGGCCTGGGACAAGGACGTCTCCTCCACCGGTAAGTTCGGCACTGCCGCTTCTACCGTGGGCTTCTCTGACGATTCCAACGGTCTGGCCTACGCCAAGGTTCTGGTCGTGGCCTTCGACCACAAGGAGTTGCCCGGCGCCTCCGGCGACATCAAGTACGGCTACATCGTGGCCAAGAGCTACCAGGCCAAGGAGAGCAGCACCACCTACACCTACTTCGACCTGTGGAACGGTGAGGATATCGTCACCGTGAAGGAGAAGGGCGCCAAGAAGTACTCCGCCGGCACCGCCGTCTCCTACAAGGATCTGGGCGGCGATGAGGTGGGCACCGTGACCGCCATCACCACCACCGGCGCCGTCGTGGGCTACAGCGAGGCTGACGAGCTCATCAACATCAAGACCACCGTGGACGCCGACACCGAGATCAGCAAGAAGATCGACGAGGATACCACCATCCTCTATATCGACAGTGCCAACAAGAAGGGCGCCGAGGGCGACGGCATTGAGCTGGCCACCGAGACCGCCGAGGGCAAGGTCGAGCAGAACGTCATCTACAAGGTGAACTCCGGCGATACCGCCATCGAGGCCATCTTCGTGGACGTGAGCAACAAGCTGGACGGCAAGCCTGCCGTGGGCGTGGCCACTCCGGATCCCGACGCTCCTGTCCCCACTGTGACCCTGGCTGCCGCTGACAGCAACGGTATCACTGTCACCGGTACCTCCAAGGCTCTGGAAGAGGGCAAGACCGTGACCGCCGCCGGTACCAGCTTTGTGGACGGCTCCGCTGACAGCGTAAAGTTCACCGTGGCCGCCTCCGATGGCGAGACCATCAAGAATCTGAAGGTCAAGGTGGGCGATGGCACAGCCGCTGACTACACCAGCGGCGATGCCGTTGACCTGGGTGATTCCGCTGGTGCGGTTACCCTGGTAATTACCCTGACCTCCTCCAAGACTGACTGCACGGACAAGACCTGCACCTACACTGTGACCTTCACCAGTGAGGCCTAAAGACAGAAAGAGGATTCTTCTGTCTCCCTAAAAATCCCCAATAGGATTCACCCCCGGACGAGAAATCGTCCGGGGGTGTTTTCTTCGCCTATTTTCTCACCCCTCCACATAGGCCACATACACCCGGTTACTCAGCATATACCGCTCCTTCACCGTAAACCCTGTGTCATCCAGAGTCACCTTGGAACTCTGCCCCTGGCTGAAAAACAGTCCCCCATAGGTGGTGGAGCCGTGCCGGTATCCATTGGCGCCCTCAATATGGACGGCCAGGGGCCTGCGCCCCAGTTCCACCCGCACCGCCGAATCCCCTGGCCCGGAATACTCTCCAACCACCACCTCGCACTTTGCCCCCAGAGCCCCGTCAATGACCCCAAAATTCTCATTAAACTCCTCCCGTAAAAACACATCCCCCGCATCCCAAGCATGCAGCCCGTAATTCTTCGTCCTTTTAGTTGACATAATATCCTCCTCATCTTTGCTACCCAAGTCTTTTTCCTTTTCTCTTTTCCCTTTTCCTTTCCCCACACCCATCCTGCAAATCCCCCAAAAGTTGCCCCGGAAGAGCATCCAGCTCTTCCGGGGCCTCTCTGCGCCCTACTCTCCAAAATATCGCAGCATGTCCTCGGTCAGCAGGCTTCCGATCAGCCCGCAGCCAAAGGCCATCAGGGCGGCCAGCTGGAACACCTCGGCGTACTCATAAAGCCGGTTGGCCACCACTCCCCCCTGCCCGGCCCGGAGCAGCAGGGCCACCGTCCCGCCCAGCAGCAGCACGCACAGGATAAGCCCCCGGGTCAAAACAAATCGGGACAGCTCCCCGTATGTATTCATACAAAAACCCCCTTTTCCCTCATTTTATCAGCCCCCTATTCCCGCCGCAAGGGCAAAAATTTTCCAACATCCTTTGACAGCTTTCCCCCTTTTTCCCCTCTATGGTTTACCAATAAAAGGAAGTCGTCAACATAACATCCCCGCCCTTGTCAAACCAGGACGAAAACTTATCATGTACAAATCTAAAAAAACACAATATAATGTGTTCGCAGAAACGAACCAAGGAGGTTAGCCACAAGATGAGGGAACTGAAATTAGACGTAT
Source organism: Oscillospiraceae bacterium (assembly GCA_022792495.1). Taxonomy (GTDB): domain Bacteria; phylum Bacillota; class Clostridia; order Oscillospirales; family Oscillospiraceae; genus Vermiculatibacterium. The sequence continues at coordinate 5,537 of JAAWBD010000077.1, read as the reverse complement.
ACTCGCTTTATCCGGATCTGAAAAATGACGGCCTTTACGACTACGCCATCTTAGTGGACGAGCTGAAGGTGGGCGCCTTCTCCTGCGAAAGCTACGGGGCCCAGGTCACCAACCGAACCACAGGGGATCGGGCGGATGTGCCTAATATCACCGTCAGCGTCTCCCGGATCGACCAGCTTATGGAACTGCTGGTTCGCAACCAGGTGGGCCCCGTCCACCTGGGGGATGTGGTAGAGGATTGGCTCTGAGGTACATAAAACATAAACGGAGAGGGAGCCCGTATCCTGCGGGCTCCCTCTCCTGTCTTGCGCCTGTCCTATCTCCACTTCTCCGCCGCTTCCTCCCAGGCCCGGCGGTTCTCCTCGGTCTGTACCCGAGGCTCATAGCCCAGGTCCCGGAGCTGCTCCCCCGTCCATGCGGAAAAGATCTTGGCCCCCTCCTGATTCAAGTGTCCCCCGTCATAAAGGTGCCGGGTGGGATCCAGCCCCGCCGGGGCAAAGCCGTCCGACCAGTCGAAAAACCGCACCCCCGGATTGGCCTCCACATCGGCCTTCAGCCTGTCATAGACCTCCGGGGTATACTGGCTGTAGGTGGGGTTGATGGTGACCACCAGGTCGATCCCCTTCTCCGCGCACAGCCCCGCGATCCGGGCAAAGTCCTGAAGGTTCTGCTGGTAGACCTCCTCCGACTGCCGCATCCCGGAGAGAAACGGTCCCCCCTCCGTCCCCTCAAAGACCTGATCCACCGCGGTGTGCCCCTTCAGATGATCCGCCCCCGGGGGAAAAATCGCCTTTTTTATGTCAACCAATCCCAGCTCCTTCCACCGGTCATGGTAGAAGTAGAGATCCCAGAACAGGCCCAACCTCTTGTCCTCCTCGGCGCACTCCAGGATGGCCCTCACCCGGTTCAGCCCCCAGGGCATGTATCCCAGGTTGATCTGGGTGTAGTTCTGGTAGCGGTCAAAAAACAGGCTGGTAGCCTCCATCACCACCACCGAGGGGCTCTGGGTCTCCAGGGCCTCCCTCAGATACCAGTAGGTGATACCGGGGGTCTGCTCACTGCCCCCCATCACGTAGCCGGTTAGGCCGCTGGCCTCGTACATCACCGCCGGATTCCAGTCGCAGTATGCGTAGGAGGAGCCCAAAAACAACACGTCCAGGGAGTCCTCCGGCTCCGCCAGATAGGCCGACCAGGTGGAGCCATAGTCGGTGTGAAGGGGCCGGAGCACGTTGCCGCACACATGGAGGAGCAGCGCCGCCGTCAGCACAAAGGCCAGACACCACAGGGGCTCCCTGGGGCTCACCCTCTTTTCTTCAGTTTTGACAAGGACTTCCGTCGCCATGCTCACACCCCCTTAGAATTGCCCATAGATGAAGGACTGGGCGTCGTACCCCGTCCCATAGCTGCCAAAGACCACTGCCGAGAGCAGCAGGGCCAGGTACACTCCCCACCGGATCCACCGGGGTGCCTCCGCCACCTCCCGGGCCGGGTCGGCCTTCAGGCTCCGGGCGTCCACCCCCAGCAGAACCAGGAAGCCCAACCCCGCCACCAAAAACTCCTTCCGGCCCATGCCCATGGCGGATAGGCCCCCCACGTCCCACAGGACGGGCTTGACCATGTTCCGGAGCACCCCCAAAGCCCCGGCAAGGCTCCCCGCCTCAAAGAACACCCAGGCCAGGGTGGACAGGACAAACACCCACCCCATCTGCCAGAGGGCAAGGATCCTGCTGTCCTCCCCGAAGGGGAGGACGCTCCGGGCCCGGGCCCGGAGGGGCGCGGTGAGGGCGCTCACCACCTGATAAAGCCCGTTCAGCAGCCCCCAGACCACAAAGGTCAACGCCGCCCCGTGCCAAAGGCCGCTGACGGCAAAGACGATGAGCACATTGACATACTTCCGCACCGCCCCCCTCCGGCTTCCCCCCAGGGGGATATACAGGTAATCCCGGAACCAGGAGGACAGAGAGATGTGCCACCGGCGCCAGAACTCGGCGATAGACCGGGAAAAGTAGGGGGTTCGGAAGTTTTCTATCAGCTCAAAGCCCATGACCCGGGCCGACCCCACCGCCATATCCGAGTAGGCGGAGAAATCGCAGTAGATCTGCACCGAGAAGGCGCAGGCGGCGATAACCACCTGGATCGCCCCGTAGTTCTGGGGGGCGGCGAACACCGTGTCCACCACCACCGCCAGCCGGTCGGCCAGCACCAGCTTCTTAAAGGCCCCCCAGAGAAACCGGAAAAAGCCCTCCCTCATATTTACATAATTAAACTTATGGTAACTATCAAACTGGGGCAGCAGCTTCTCCCCCCGCCCGATAGGGCCGGAGAGCAGAGACGGGAAGAAGGACAGAAACAGGGCGCACTTCAAAAAGCTCTTCTCCGCCGGCAGCCTCCCCCGGTACACGTCTATCAGGTAGCCCATGGCGGCAAAGAGATAGAAGGAGATCCCCGCCGGCAGCAGCAGCTTCGGCGCCACAGGCGCCCAGTCCAGCCCCGCCAGGGCCAGCAGCCGGGACAGGGACTCCATCCCGAACCGGAGGTACTTGAATATCCCCAGCGCCCCGATAAAAAGGCACAGCGCCCCCGCCAGCAGCCCCCTCCGGGGCTTTTTCTCCAACGCCCGGGCGGCAAAATAGGTCACCAGGACAGTAGAGAGCAAAAACGGAAAATATGACCCTCCCGCGCACAGGTAGAAAAACCAGCTACACCCCAGCAGCCACCCATTCCGGGCCCGTTGGGGCAGGACAAAATACACCAAGGCGGTGACCGGGAAAAACAAAAAATAAGACAGGGACAAAAAGCTCAACGGCCGCCCCTCCCCTCTCCAAGAATCTCCCCTATTCTACCGAAAAACCCCTCTCCTGTCAAACCCCGCCCTTCCCCAGATCCTTCCATTCCAGATCCCCGTCCCCAATTTTAATAAAATCTTCATCAAACCTTCCCCCCTTCTTCCCTTTCCCCTGCTATCCTAAGTCAAAATCGACCCGAAAGGAGCCCCCTCTATGAAACGCCTTCCCGCCCTTCTCCTCACCCTCTCCCTCCTCCTCACCCCCGCCCTGGCCGCGGAAAGCCCCGATCCCCGTCAGGAGGATCTGGACTTCCTCTGCTCCGCCCTCCAGGAGCTCCACCCCGGCTTCCATTCCCTGGCCGGATCCTCCTTCGCCCACAAAAAGGCGGAGCTCCAGGCCCGTCTTCCCGCCCTCTCCGACCAGGATTTTTCCCTGGAGCTCCAGAGCCTTATCGCCCTTCTGGGGGATTCCCACACCACCGCCAACCTGTCCTCCGTTCTCAGCTCCACTCCCCTGTATCCCTTCTCCCTGGACTGGTACGACGGCTCCTGGATCCTCACCGCCGCCCCGGCGGAGCAGAAGGCCCTCCTGGGCCGGGCCGTCACTTCCCTCAACGGCTTCCCCCTGGAGGAGGTTGTAGCGCGTATGTCCACCCTGGTCAGCGCCGACAATCCGGTAAAGCTCCGCCGTCAGGCCCGCCAGCTCCTCATGTCCCAGACCATCCTGTGTCACCTGGATCTGACGGAGGAGGGGGCCCCTCTGACCCTCACCCTCCAGGATCACGCCGCCCTGACCCTGGAAGCCCTGACCCCCGAGGCTTACGCCGCCCTGGATGCCAATGCCGTGGCCCGTCTGGAGCTCCCCGCCGCCCGGGCCGGGGCAGAGTGGTCAGCCGGAGACTATGACGCCCTTCTCATCGACCTGCGCTATAACGGCGGCGGCTCCGACGGGGTGCTCTACCCTATCCTGGTCTGGGCCGGGGATCTGATCCGCCAGGGCAAAACGGTCTACTGCCTCATCGGGGAGGCTACCTTCTCCTCCGCCATCATCAACGCCGTGGAGCTCAAGGAGCTGGGGGCGGTACTGGCCGGCTCCCCCACCAGCGGCAGCGCCGACCACTATGGCTCCACTCGTTCCTTCTCCCTGCCCAATTCCGGTATCCGGGTGAACTGCTCCACCAAGTTCATCGACCTTGAGACCCTTTTTGAGACCGGGCTGGGCCTGGGCGTGGAGAGCCTAAAGCCCGACCTTCCTGTGAACCAGACCCTCTCCGACGCCCTGGCAGGCCGGGATACCCTGGTGGAGACCATCCTGGCCCGGGAGGCCCCCTATGACCTCCCTGCCGATCCCGACGCCCCCCTGACCCGGGGCGGCTTCGCCCAGTTACTGTGGCAGTCCGTCGGGTGCCCGGAGGCCGGGGAGTGCCCCTTTGCCGACATATTCCCCCTCTCCCCCTCCCTCTCAGCCATCGCCTGGTGCGCCGAGGCAGAGATCGTCCAGGGGGATGAGAACGCCGCCTTCTCCCCCACCCGGCCCATCACTCTCCAGGAGGCGGCGGTGATGCTCCACCGCCTCTCCGGCTCCCCCGCCGCCCCCCTCCATCCAGATGCCGCCCCCTGGGCCTCCCAGGCCATGTCCTGGCTCACAGAGCTAACGCCCCAAGCCCTATCCCCCACCTCCCCCCTCACCCGCTCCCAGGGCTCCTCCCTCCTACCCTGACCCCCAAAATTTTTCACTTCCCACCCCTCCCCCTTTATGCTATACTAAAATCCTACCCCAGCTTTTTCACTTTTTACTTCCAAAGGGGGGTTCTCCATGCCTCTTCCCAAGCTCATCGTCATCCTGGGCCCCACCGCCTGCGGCAAAAGCGGCCTGGGGGTCACCCTGGCAAAAAAATACGGCGGAGAGATCGTCTCCGCCGACTCCCGGCAGATCTACCGGGGCCTTGACCTGGGCACCGGCAAGATCACCCCCCAGGAGATGGAGGGGATCCCCCACCACCTTCTGGACGTGGCCGACCCGGGGGAGCCCTTCTCGGTAGCCCTTTTCCAGAGCATGGCCTATAAGGCCATTGACGGCGTCATAGAGCGGGGAAGCCTCCCCCTCCTGGTGGGAGGCACCGGCCTCTACCTTCGCTCCGTGGCGGAGGGCTACGTGTTCCACGAGGCCCCTCCCGACCCCCAACTCCGCCGGGAGCTGGAAGCCCTCCCCACCGAAGCCCTCCGCCGGCGGCTCACTGCCCGGGGGGTGGAGCTGGATACAGACTGCTACAACAACCGCCCCCGGCTGGTGCGCCTGCTGGAAAAGAGCCTTCACGGGGAGGATCCCCATGCCGAGGCGGAGCGGGATCCCCGCTACGATGTCCTCACCCTGGGGGTGAGCTACCCCCGGGAGACGGTCTGCCAGCGCATCGACCAGCGTCTCCTGGCCCGTTTGGACGCAGGTATGATAGAGGAGGTGGCCAACCTCCGGAAAAACGGCGTCAGCGACGAATTCCTGGAGGGCCTTGGCCTGGAATACCGCTACATCCTCCACCACCTCACCGGGGAGCTTCCCACCGAGGAGGCCCTCATCGAGGAGCTGGGCCGGGCCATCAAGCGCTTTGCCAAGCGCCAGGTAAGCTGGTTCAAAAAGGACAAGAACGTCCACTGGCTGGACATGGAGCACGACCCGGTATCGGAGGCCGCCGCCCTGATCGCCTCCTTCCTCCCCTGAATCCCTGCCTTACTTGCCCTGTTATCCCTCACACCC
>JAAWBD010000076.1 GCA_022792495.1 Oscillospiraceae bacterium | reverse complement strand
GGCCTCCTTCGCGGTGGTGAACGGCACTCCCACCCTGACCCTGGACGGTGTGAACGTTAACGAAGGGTATCCGCTAGATGTAATAGCGGTTGGGCTTCTTTGCAGCGACGAGCTGACCATCGTGCTTGCCGATGGAAGCGATAACAATATCACCATTAGTGGTACATATGCCATGGGCATCATGACCGGAGATATGAGCTATTTTTCTCCTCTGACCGTCACGGGCACGGGAACGCTGACGGTCTCCGCCTCCGCCTCGGGTATGCTGTGTTTCGGCGGTTACGTCGGCGGCATTCAGGTGACCGGCGGAGCAGAGTTCACGGTGACGGCGTCCACCCCCGTCGCCCAGGCGGAATGTATTGGCCTTAATATAGATGTGGGGGGAAACCTTCAGGTCAGTGACGGCGGCGTTGTGAGGATCAGCGGCACAACCGCAGCGGCAGCTTTTGGGGACGATACCGTCCAGATTCTGGCGGATGGGTATTCCATCCAGGGCAGCACTACGGCAAACGATTTTACCAACCTGGCTGACGCCGAGTTGGGGGAAATCAATAGCACCCCCACCTTCGTGATCGGCGAGGAATTTGCCAAGTCGGTGGTCATCGCCCCTGCCCACAGCCATACCTGGGCCGGGGCTTGGACCACCGACGCCACCCACCACTGGCATAAGTGTACCGCCGACGGCTGTCCCGTCACCGATGACACCCAGAAGGACGGCTACGCCCTCCACATCTATAACGATGTCCAGGACGTCAGGTGTAGCGTCTGCGCCTACGTCCGCCACTACCACACCTGGTCCAGGTTCTGGACCACCGACGACACCCACCACTGGCATAAGTGTACCGCCCCCGGCTGCCCCGTCACCGACCTTGACAGGAAGAACGGCTACGCCCCCCACTCCGGCGGCACAGCCACCTGCACCGCCAAGGCCGTCTGTGACGCCTGCGCCATTCCCTACGGCGAGCTGGCCGCCCACAACTTCACCGGGGACTATCTCTCCGACGCCGACGGCCACTGGCACAAGTGCAAAACCTGTACCGCCACCGATACCAAGGCCGCCCACGCCTATGACAACGACCAGGATACCACCTGCAACACCTGCGGCTACACCCGAACCATCACCCCCTCCCACACCCACACCTGGGCCGGGGCGTGGACCACCAACGAGACCCACCACTGGCACGAGTGTACCGCCCCCGGCTGTCCCGTCACCGACCCCGCCCAGAAGGATGATTACGCTGTCCACGAAGAGGACAGCGGGACGGTGACCAAGCCGGTCACCGAAACCGAAACAGGCGTCAAAACCTTCAAGTGCACCGTCTGCGGCCGCGTCCTTCGCACAGAGGACATCCCCATACCCACCTATTCCATCTCCGGCTTGGTGGAGGATAAGGATGGCGCCGCCGTCAGCGGCGCGGCAGTTACCCTGATGCGGGGCAGCCGGCAGATCGGTCAGACTACTACTGATCCCAGCGGGCAGTACACCTTCCCCAACGTCCCGGCGGGCACCTACAACGTGGTTGCGGAACAGGGAACCGGAGACGACAAGATCACCAAAACCATTCTGGTGGTGCTGGCCGACAGCAACGCCACTTCGCAGAATATCAAAATGCCCGACGGCAAGAAAAACAGTGTGGTGGAGGTCAAAAGCGGCGCTCCCGACGTGGTGGTGGGCGGCGTAGATCAGGTCGCCGAGGCCCAGGACGTAGGCTCCGGCCAGACCGTCACCATAAAACTCACTGTGGAGAAGAAGGAAGAGAATACCGCCACCGGCGCCGCCGATATCAAGCAGCTCGCCGGTGGAAAGACGGTGGATTTCCTGGAGCTTTCTCTGGTAAAGGAAGTGACGGGCGGAACCAATGACGGGATCACCAGCATCACCGACACCCTGGATAACGTGCTGGAGATCGTGGTGCCCTACGACTTCTCCGGTAAGAACGCCGTGACCGTCTACCGCCACCACGATGGCAAAGCCCAGGCTCTGACCCCGGCGGATACAAACGCAAGGGGCACCTTCCGCCTGGACGAGACTGGCGGCCTGATCTACATCTACGCCACCAAGTTCTCCACCTACGCCATCGGCTACACCCCCTCCGGCGTTACCCCGCCCACACCCCCCTCCGGCGGCTCCGACAGCCCGGACACCTACACCCCCATCATAGAAAAGAGCGGCCACGGCAAGGTGGAGTGCAGGCCCCGGAGCCCTGAGCGCGGGGAAAAGGTGACCCTCACCCTCACCCCCGACAAGGGCTGGCAGCTGGGCAGCCTCACCGTCACTGACCGGAACGGCAAGCCGGTGGTCGTCACCCGCAGGGGCGACGGGATCTACACCTTCACCCAGCCCACCGGGAAGGCGACCATTAAGGCCGTCTTTCAGCCGATTTCCGTTACCCCCTCCAGCTGTCTCAGGGACAGTACCTGTCCCATCTGGCCCTTCCAGGATTCCGATCCTGGGGCCTGGTATCATGACGGTGTCCATTACTGCATCGAAAAGGAATGGATGGTCGGCTCGGACAGCCACACCTTCTCTCCCGACGGCCACATGAGCCGGGCCATGATCGCCTCCATCCTGTGGCGGATGGAGGGAAGACCTGTGGTCAACTATATCCTGCCCTTTGACGACGTTGCCCAGAGCGCATGGCACGCCGAAGCCGTCCGCTGGGCGGCGGCAAACGGCGTTGCCGGCGGCTACGGCGACGGCTGCTTTGGCCCTGACGACCCCATCACCCGGGAGCAGCTGTCCCTCATGCTCTGGAGATACGCGGGCAGTCCAACCCCGGCGGAGGAGCTCAAGGCCTTTTCCGACGCCCATACAGCGGGAGACTGGGCCCGGGACGCCCTTTGCTGGGCTGTGGAGAAGGGTATCCTCACAGGCCGTGGAGACGGCGTCCTGGATCCCGGCGGAAACGCCACCCGCGCCGAGGCGGCGGTCATGCTCCTGCGGTACAGCCAACGGGGACAATGACCCAATACACCCACAAGGGCGGAACGCAAATCGCGTTCCGCCCTTGTGGCTTTCAACGATCAGAACAAAAAACCTTCCTTATCTTTGTGGGGCAAAAGGAAGGCCCGCCGATTTAACTGGTAAAAAGCCCAAACAAACCGCCTATGTCCATTTCAACGGAATAGGCAAGGTTTTCAATTTCAGAATCGGTAAGCTCTCCTTCAGCCTTTGGTGACCAGAACACCAAAATCTTTTCATAATACCAGCGGAAATTTTCTTTCCGTTTATACAGCCACCTTTTCGCTTTATCCCCTTTTTTCTCAAAGTCGCTATCCCACTCCTTGTCCCGTGACTTTTTTTCAAGAACTTCCAGGGTCGCAAACTCAAGATCCATCCTTGTCTGGTTTGTTTTTCCGGCTACCAGCGCGTAAATGTGATCTGCTACACCATTCGCACTTTCCTCGCAGGTGCGGTCTACGTAGAACTTGATATAGGCAAAGTGTCTGGGGATCTCCTCGTTTTCCATTTTCCCACGCAAATCACTTTTATAGCTGGGGTTCTTGTAGGGCCAGCATATACAGGTATAGCCATCCTCTTTAACTTTTTCGGTATAGCCGGTGCTTCCTTCGCAAGGAATTAGGGTATCTATCAAGCGCCAACGGTAGTTCTGCTTATCGAGGAACCTTATGATTTCCTCAGCGGTAAAAGCTTTGTTGCGGCGCTTTTCTGCAAATTGCTTCAGCGGCATATTCATAAATTGCTCCGGTGTCATATCATCACCTCCCCTTCCAGCTTTCTCCATTATACGACCCGCCACAGCATAGGTCAATCATCTTGCAGCTCACCGTCATGTCCCCTGGGCCAGGGCCACCCTTGACGCGGGAATAAGAAGTGCCATATCTCACAAACCCATGGAGCTCGTATATAAAAAACCGAGCCGGGCCTATTTGCCCTGCTCGGCTTTTGTATAGAATACGTACCCTACCCTCCCACTACAACGACCCGAACCTTCCCATTTTCCCCCAGGATCCCGCTGTAATAGACTGTCATTGTGTCGTCATAGCCCTTTGCCGTGGCCAGGTCGATCCATGCGCCAGTATCTCCGTTATAGACCTGGACTTCTCCGGAAACAGGAACCCGAACCCCCTCCAGCACCACATGATCCTCCCCGTCAAAATCGGAGCGGGACACATCCGTCACCTTCGTAAGGCTCTGAAACCCGGCAATTTTTCCGCCGGCCGTTACCGCCATACCTCCAAAGGTATCGTTCCGAACCAGCTGCACGCTGGCGCTGTATTCGGAAATACCCGCGCTGCTCTCAATGGCGACCGTTTTCCACTCAGAGTAATCCTCGTCCCCCTTTTTCCCACTGGAGGCAACAGCAGTCCGATAGATACCGTAGGTATAGCCATCCCCCGTCACGTTCTTGAATAGGAGGATATCCACCTCCCCCTGTTCATTCGTCCCCACATAGGCGATCCTGTCAGCAGACACTGTGTCGGTCAGAATGTCCTCCAGCCCGATCTCTCTCACAGGCGCGGAACCCACCTGATCATATATTTTAACACGATCCGCCAGGGGCAGCGACCCCAGCATCCCCCTCCTGACATCCAGGTCTTGTCCCGTCTCCCCGGAGAGAGCCGACAGGGAGGCCTTTCCCATGCCCGAGGGGGTGACCCGAACCAGACAGCCCTCCAGCTCCTCCGCCTTGTCCAAATTGCTGATCTCCACGGAAAGGGAAAGCCCGCTGACATGGGACAGGCTCCCCCGTTCGGCGTCCTCCAGCACTGCCGCCACGGTGACCTTTTTCTCGTCGGCACTCCAGGCCCGGATGATCTCCCCTTCCCCATTGAGGGACACTGTGATCTTTTCCCCCACAGACAAGCCGGACAGCCCCACCCCATCGTCCGCCACCGGGAAGGTGTGCCCCAAAAGGGTGACAGCGCTGGGGTCGGTAGCGTTGGGCTGTGCGTTTTCATAATACCCCGTAAGCATCGTGCCCTCATACCGCCGGGCACCGGAGGCAGTTACCAGCGTGATCCCCCCGCTCCCGGCATAATACAGGGTCAGCTCCCGATCCTCCAAATCGTACCAGACAGTGGAGTAGGCCAGCTTCTCCCCATCCGCGATCACCGGAGTGGAGGCCGAGATCCCATAGCTGTTTCCCTCCGTATCCGTGACAGCGGAGGCCGTGACCTCCCCCGCCACGACCCTTTTGCAGACGCTGTCGTTAGGCAGAAAGCCCTTGACCTTTCCCGCCTTGTCCAGCAGAAGGATCCCCCGGCGGCAGACCAGAGCCTCGTCTATCACAACGCTTTGCTCATACCAGCTCACGCTTCCGTTGGCATAGACCTGGGCGGTGTGGAGCGTACCGTCGGCGGCCTCCGCGTCATTGTCCAGCAAAACCGCGTCCTCCACCCAGGAATCTCCCAGCCTCAGGGCAAAGGTCTTACCCTGGGCGTCGGGCAGCCGAAGAAGGTTATAAAGCAGCAGTGCGGCCTGCCCCCGGTCAAGGCTCTGCCCCGCCTGCGCCGTCACCCCCTCCAAAAGCCCCACCCTCCGGGCCTTTAAAATATAGTCCTCCGGCCAGAAGGGGCCGATATCCTCCTGGGTGTAGCCCAGCAGCCGCAGGCAGACAGTAAGGGCCTGCTCCAGCGTAACAGGCTCCTCGGGGCCGAAGCTCCCGTCCCCCTTGCCGGTCATCAGCCCCTCCTCCCGGGCCAGGTTGATGTAAGGCGCCGCCCAATCCGCCCCGGATACATCGGAAAAGAGAGTGCGGTATGCGCTGCCCGCGGCCTGGTCGCCGTGTCCCTCCACCAGCACCGCCAGCTTGCAGAACTGGGCCCGGGTCAGTACATCCTCCAGGTGATATAGGCCGTCCGCATAGCCGGAGAGCACATTCATGCCGGACAAAACCACCGCCGCCTCATTCTCATCTCCCACTGTGGCCCCGGCGGCAGGCAGGGCCAGCATGGACAGGCTCAGCGCCGCCGCCAGGACAAAAGAAAGCCATCTTTGATTCATAGGGAAACACTCCTTTAATCTGCTCTTAACGCGTCCACAGGCTGAAGATTGGAGGCCTTCACGGCAGGATAGATGCCAAAAACCACCCCGATCACCAGGGAGAAGGCAAAGGCTCCCAGGGAGATCCCCACCCCTGGCAAAAGGATCAGGCCGTACATCGCCTTGCCCAGGATCAGGGAGAGCCCAAAGCCCAGCCCAATGCCCATAAGCCCGCCCAGGGAGCTCAAAATACCTGCCTCCAGCAAAAACTGCCCCACGATCTCCCGCCGGGGAGCGCCGATGGATTTTTTAATGCCGATCTCCCTTGTCCGCTCGGTGACGGTGACCAGCATAATGTTCATGATCCCGATCCCGCCCACCAGAAGGGCGATGGAGGCGATCCCGCCCAGCACCACCGAGAGGGAGGTCATCTCATCGTTGCTTTCCGCCATGGCGGAGTTGCCGTTCTCCAGCGTATACTCCCCCACGGCGCCGTCCACCCTCCCGGCCAGCCAACCTTCCAGCTTGGACATGACCGTATCCATATTCTTGGCGGAGTCCACCTTCACGGTAACGCTGTCCACCCGGTCAGATTTCAACAGCGCCCGGTTCACCGTATACGGCACAGCCGCCATGTGATCCATAGAGCTCTCCGCGCCCCCGTCCTTTTGGTAGTAGACCCCCACCACCAAAAAGGGATACCCCCCGATGGCCACCGTCTTTCCAATGGGATCTGTGTACGGAAACAGAACCTCCGCCACATAGGAGCCCAGCACACAGACCATACTGCGGTTTTCAATGTCAATTGGTAATATATCCCTCCCAGATTCCAGAACGTAATTGGAGCAGAGGGCATATTGATCCGAGCCCAGATAGACCGCCGTGCTGTCCACCGCCGTGCCGCCGTACTGAACAGGCAGCCGGGTGGAGAGCTCCGGGGTGACCCCCTCCACCATCCCGGACAATTCCCCATTCCCGTATTCATAGAGCTCCGCCGCCATGTCGGAGGAGCGGCTGGTATCATACCACGTCAGCTCCACCGTCACCTTATTGACCCCCAGTTTTTCATAGTAGGCGGTCATATCGCTGTTGTATCCCGTCACCATAGCCACCAGCACCAATACAGCCGTCACCCCAATGATGATGCCCAGCATGGTGAGAAAGGACCGACCCTTTTTCTCCGTGATGGAATCCAGCGCCATGCGCAGGGAGTTCACGACGCCCTCACCCCCCCACGATCCTCCGCCGGGATCGGCGCTCCATCCCACCGGCTGTCATGGACAACGCGGCCATCCATCACCCGGATGGTCCGGTCTGCCTGGGCCGCGATACCGTTGTCGTGGGTGATGAGGATCACGGTGGCGCCCTGGGCGTTGAGCTGCCGCATAAGGGCCAGAACCTGGGCTCCCGTTTTGGAGTCCAGGGCCCCGGTGGGCTCATCGGCCATAAGGATGGGGGAGCGGGTGGCCATGGCCCTGGCGATGGCCACCCGCTGCTGCTGTCCACCGGAGAGCTGCCCCGGCTTGTTTTCCGCCTTAGCCCCGATCTCCACCTCCTCCAACGCTGCCAGCGCCCGCTCTCTCCGCTCAGAAAGGGGGATGTGCTGGTAGGCCATGGGCAGGGCCACATTTTCCCACACTTTTAAGGAGGGGATCAGGTTATAGCCCTGAAAGATAAAGCTGATCCGCCGGGAGCGAAGGTCGGAAAGCTCCTTCTGACTTTTTTCCCCCACCGGCTGGCCGTCCAGCAGATAGGCGCCCCGGGTGGGAACGTCCAGACAGCCCAGGATATTCATCATGGTGGATTTTCCAGAGCCGGAGGTTCCGATGACCGCCACAAACTCCCCTCTGTCAATGGTAAGGGAGACCCCGTCCAACGCGTTGACCTGGCTCTCCTGCCCCTCATTGTAGATCTTGCAGACATTTTTCAACTCAATGAGACTCATGGTCATCCTCCTTCTCTCAGGGTCTGCCGCCCATGCCGCCGGGCATTCCCCCGCCGCTTCTGTCAAAGCTGGGCATACCGCCTCCGCCATTGGGAAAACCGCCGCTGAACTCACCGCCGGGAAGGCTGAACTCCTCCTCGCCCCGGCTGGTGGTATCTCCGCCGGTGGGGGCCTTCTGCTGGTAGCGGGTAAATACCTCCACCTCCCGCTCCACCCCGGATAGGATACGGGCGTACCGGTCGTTGGTTGTCCCCACCTCCACCGGAACGGCGTAGAAGCCTTCGGGGACGACCCCCTCCTCCAGCTCAAGGGCATTCTCCGGCCGCTGCTCCGCTTTTACATAGAGACAGGTGCCCCCCTCATAAGACTTCAGAGCCTCCAAGGGAGCCAGCACCCCCTCCTCATCATCCCCCAGGCTGATGTAATAGGAGACGTTGACTCCCGCGGACAGCGCTCCCTCCGCCGGGATCGTGACGGTGATGGGGAAGTAGGCCACGCCGTTGGAGTTTGTGGCCTCATAGCTGATCTCGCTGACGTATCCGGTAAAGGAGGCGCCGTCGATCCCCGATTTGACAATACGAACCTCCATCCCCATCTGGATACTGCCGATGTCAAGCTCGTCGATGTTGGCGGTGATCTCCATGCTGTCCAGGTTATAGACCGATACCGCCGTCATGCCGCTGCGAGGGATCTCCCCCTCCCGCACGTTGACCATGATGACCTTGCCGTCAATATCGCTTGTCACCCTGTAGTTCTCCCGCTTCTCCTCCGTCTCCGCCATCCGTTGGGTATAGGAGTCAATGCGCTCCCGGGCGGTGGCGATATTTTTCTCCGCGGCGGCGATCCCCCGTTCCGCGCTTTCCACCTGCTGGGCATAGTCGGAGCCGTCCATGGTAAAAAGAGTCTGCCCCGCCGTCACCCTCTCATAGTCATCCACATGAACCGCCAGCAGCTCCCCCGCCGCCTGGGCGGTGATCGCCTTGCTGCTTTTGTACGCCAGACTGCCCTCCACCGCCGGATAGAGCTTTTCTCCACCGTCAGCCAGGAGCCATGCCGCTCCCGTCATCCCCTCGGTGAGGGCCCCGGGATTGTCCAGGGTGATGGTGACCGCAAAGCACCGCGTCCCCTCGGCGGTGAGCCGCTCCACCTTTTTGATCTCCGTCACCGTGCCGGAGTATGTATTCATCAGACTGGGGATCGAGACCCCGGCCCCCATCCCGACCCAAACCGCGTCCTCATAGGTATAGCTGAAATACTCCGTCAGGGTCATCTGGCTGTCATCCACCAGGGTGGCCAGCCTGGCCCCCTTCTGGAGCCCGTCCCCCTCCTCCCCCTGGAGCTCCGTAATGTGCCCGGAGAAGGGGGCGGTAATGACAAGCTGGGCCATGGTCTCCCTCAGCTCTCCTATCTGCTGGGTATAATTGTCGATCTGGTCGTTGTAGCCGTCGATCTGGTCATAGAGGTCGTCGATCTGCCTTTGGTACTCCTCCAGGGTCTCCTCCAGCTCGCTGTCATCCTGGGTGTAGAGCAGCTGCCCCAACCTCACCGTCTCCCCGGCGGTAACATAGACCCCGGTGATCTTCCCCTCCGAGGAGGCCGCGCTCACCGAATAGCTGTCCGCCGGCATGGTGATCCCGGTTCCCTCAATGGTGGTGGAGAGGGAGCCATAGCTGGTCATCCCCGTAAGGGCGCTGCGCTCCTCAGGGGTAAAAAACAGGGCCTTCACCCCAAAGCCTGCCCCGCCCAGAACAGCGGCCGCCAAGCCCAGGGCCAGCGCCCGCCGAAGTACCTTTCCCCTTTTCTTCGGCTGCGCCGCACCCTCTGTACCCACCTTTTCCTTGCCCTTCAAAAGACTCATGGCTGTCTGCCTCCTCAGTTCAAATTGAGGGACAGTATACAGTCCAAAACTGAAATTGCTCTGAAAAGCTCCCGGAAATTTTGTAAACAGTCTGTAAATCCTCCCGGGGATCCACACTTGCAGCCCTGCGATAAATTTGGTAAAATACCTATGGTTTTGATTCTGCCTGATCCACCCACGGGAAAGGAGCCGCCTATGTCCCAGATCACCAAACGGGCCTTGGGCGCTTCACTGAAGCGCCTGTTGACCCAAAAGCCCCTGAGCAAGCTTACCATCAATGACATTACCGAAGCCTGCGGCGTTAGCCGGATGACCTTCTACTACCACTTCCAGGATATCTATGACCTGGTGGAGTGGGTCTGCCAGGAGGACGCCGCCCAGGCCCTGGCCGACAAAAAGACCTACGCCTGCTGGCAGGAGGGATTTTTGCACATCTTCCAGGCGGTGCTGGAAAACAAGCTCTTTGTCATGAACGTCTACCACTCCGTCAGCAGAGAACACATTGAGCTCTACCTCCACAGGATGACCCGGGATCTTCTCATCGGCGTGGTGGAGGAGCAGGCCCAGGGCCTTTCCGTCCGGGAGGAGGACAAGGAATTCATCGCCCGCCTGATCCAGTATGTCCTTGTGGGGACAATGCTGGACTGGATCAAGGATGACATGAAGGCCGACCCTCAGCTTCTGGTGGAGCGGCTGGCCCAGGCCATGAAGGGCAGCATCCGCTCCGGACTGAAAAACCTGACATCCTGACATATCCGCCAAAATGATAAAAATTCTTACAGCTTCCCCCCGATGGATCATTTTTCATCATCGGGGGGAAGCTGTAAATTGCTTTTATCCCATAAAAGCCGTACTCTAAAAGCAACCCCAGGGTAAATCATCTTTTAGGAGGCTTTCTTATGTATTATTCCAGCGGTAACTACGAAGCGTTCGCCCGTCCCCAAAAGCCGGAGGGCGTAGAGCACAAGTCGGCCTATCTCATCGGAACCGGCCTGGCCGCCCTCACCGCCGCCTGCTACCTGGTTCGGGACGGACAGATGAAGGGGGAGCGTATCCACATATTCGAAAAGGATCCCACCCCCGGGGGCGCGTGCGACGGCTGGCGGTTCGACCGGGGCTACGTCATGCGGGGCGGCCGGGAGATGGACAACCACTTCGAGGTCATGTGGGATCTCTTCCGCTCCATCCCCTCCATCGAAACCCCGGAGGTCAGCGTTCTGGACGAGTATTACTGGCTCAACAAAAAGGATCCCAACTTCTCCCTGTGCCGGGCCACCGAGAAGCAGGGCCAGGACGCCCACACCGACAGGAAGTTCGGCGTCTCCGACAAGGCCGCCATGCAGATCATGCGGCTGTTCTTCACCCCCGACGAGGAGCTTTTCGACAAAAAGATCCAGGACTATTTTGACGACGAGGTGTTCCAGTCCAACTTCTGGCTCTACTGGCGCACCATGTTCGCCTTCCAGAACTGGCAGAGCGCCCTGGAGATGAAACGGTATATCAAGCGCTATATCCACCATATCGGCGGCCTGCCCGACTTCACCGCCCTGCGCTTTACCAAGTATAACCAGTACGAGTCCATGATTCTGCCCATGATAAAATACCTGGAGGATCACAACGTTCAGTTCCACTACAACGTAAAGGTGGAAAACGTGATCTTTGACTGCGCCGGGGATCAGAAGCTGGCCACGCGCATCGACCTTCTCCGTGGGGAGGTGCGGGAGTCCATCGCCCTCACCCCGGACGACCTGGTGTTCATCACCAACGGCGGCTGTGTAGAGAACTCCTCCATGGGCGACCAGAACACCCCCGCCCAGTATAATACCCAGCTCAAGCCCGGCGGAGGCTGGGATATGTGGCGGAAGATCGCCGCCCAGGATCCCGCCTTCGGCAACCCGGACAAATTCTGCTTTGATCCTGAGCAGACCAACTGGATGAGCGCCACGGTGGAGACCCTGGATCAGCGCATCATCCCCTATATCAAAAACATCTGCAAGCGCGACCCCTTCTCCGGCGGGGTGGTCACCGGCGGCATCGTCACCGTCAAGGACTCCAGCTGGCTGATGAGCTGGACCATCAACCGCCAGCCCCAGTTCCGGGAGCAGCCCAAGGATCACTGCCTTGTCTGGGTCTACTCCCTCTTTACCGACAAGCCCGGTGACTTTGTCAAAAAGCCCATGCGGGACTGTACCGGCAAGGAGATCTGCATGGAATGGCTTTACCATCTGGGCGTTCCCGTGGATCAGATCGAGGAGCTGGCCCAGCACAGCGCCAACACGATCCCCGTCATGATGCCCTATATCGACGCCTTCTTCATGCCCCGCACCGACTTTGACCGTCCCAAGGTGGTGCCCGATGGCGCGGTAAACTTTGCCTTCCTGGGCCAGTTTGCCGAGCTTCCCCGGGACACCATCTTCACCACCGAATATTCCATGCGCACCGGTATGGAGGCGGTGTACACCCTTTTGAACGTGGACCGCGGCGTGCCGGAGGTCTGGGGCAGCACCTACGACGTCCGCGCCCTTCTGGACGCCACCGTAAAGCTCCGGGACGGCAAGCCCATCACCGACATGGATCTCCCCCTCCCGGCCCGTCTCGCCCTGAAGGAGGTTCTGAAAAAGCTGGAGAATACCGACATAGAAAAGCTGCTCAGGGAGTACCACGTGATCTGACGCTCCCACCAACAGAAAAAGGCCCGGGATCCCAAGATCCCGGGCCTTTTTTGCATTAAAATATCCCTCTCAGACCTCCAGAACAGGCAGCTCAAACAGGTGGTACAGGTTCTCCGGCAGGGGTACACCAGCCTCCACCCCCACCACGGCAAAGGCGGCGATCTGGGCCTGGGCCTTCTGGGCCAGCTCCCGCAGGGCCCCGGTGGTTCCCCCGCCGCCGTAAACGTCGTCCAGCACCAGGATCCGCTTGCCCCGGAGGAACTCCACATCCTCGTCAGTGAGGGAGATGGTCTGATCCTTGGGAGTGGTCACCGACCGGTAGGTGGCCTCCACCTTGGCCGGATTGGAGCTCTTCCGGGCCACCACGGTCTTGGAAAGCTCCACCCCCTTTGCCTTGCTCCACCGCAGGGCGATGGCGTGGGCCAGGGCGTTGCTCTTGGCCACAGGGTTCAGGATGGTGTCAAACTCCACCCCCGCCTTCAGCAGCTTTTCCGTCAACTCCTCGGCGGCGGCCTCGATAAGGCTCACCTGACCGGAGATATCCAGAAAGCCAACCAGCCTTCCCCCGATCATTTTGAAGGGCAATTCAAACTCCCGGCCGGTCATGGTCACCTGTAACCCTTTTGTAACCCCTTTTTCCACGATTTTGGCAGTTACATGGCCTGTTTTCTCCATTTTGGATCATCCTTCCTGTTATTAGAATATTTGTTCCAGATTTTATATAAAAACCTCGTTTCCGCCGCAGAATCTCCTGGAAATATTCCTGGAATCCCCACAATAGACAAGCCGCTGGAGCCGTTCGGCCAGGGTGTAGTCCCGGTGGCGGGTCAGGCTCTCGTCCTCGATCACCAGGGCGTCAAACTGGTATCCCGGCTCAAAACTGCCCACCCGTCCAAAGAAGCTCCCGCCCCCCTTGGTGGCCAGATAGAAGGCGTCAGCCAGGGTCAAAGGCTTCTCCTTCGTCAGCATTTTGGAGCCCTGGACGGCCAAAACCATGTTTTCCAGCATGCTCAGGGTGTGCCCGCAGCCGATATCGCTGCCCAGACCCACGGGGATCCCCATATCCAAAGCCTTGCGGACAGAGAGATAGCGGCCGCTGGGAACGTTCTGGGCCGGATTGGGACAGTGGGCGATATAGACCCCCCGCCGGGCCATAAGCTCCAGCTCCTCCCCGGTGACATAGAGGCAGTGGGCCATGACGGTGGGTGTCTGGCCGAAGAGGCCGAATCGATCCCAGACAGGGCCGTACCACCCCTCCTGGGGGAAGCGGCCTGCCACCAGCTCCAGGTCGGCGGGGCCCTCGGACATATGGGAATGGACGGGCAGACCTTCCTTTTGGGCCAGCTCTCCCAGGAAGGTCAGCATCTCCTGGGAGACAGCGGGGATAAACTCGGGGCTGAGGATATATTTTACCTTTTCACTTTTCCCCCGGGCCCAGGAGATGAGCTCCAGGGTCTGGGCGCAGGAGTCCTGATGGCTCTCCTGGGCCTCGCCAAAGGCGCCGTAATCGGAGTTCATCTTGCCCACAAAGGCCCCCAGGCCGCTTTCCATAAGCTGCTCCATCAGATCCCGGGTGGATTCCGAACCGGTGGCGCACATGATCACCGAGCGCATGATCCCGTTCTCCTTCAGCCGGGCGATCAGATCCCGGTTCACCTCCCTGGCGTAGGGAAGGTCGGAGGAGTAGCGCTGCTCGGTGGGGTAGGCGTAGCGGGAGAACCACTCGTCGCTGGTGCCGTCATACCCCAGGCCCGCCATGGGCAGCTGGGCGGCGTGGAGGTGAATGTCGTTGAAGGCGGGGATGAGGAGACGGCGGCCCAGCTCCTCTACAGGGCAGCCCTTCCAGGCCTCGGGCAGGTGGGGGCTGACCCCCTGCACCACCCCCTGTTCCACCGCCAGATAGCCGCCGGGCAGGGCGGTGAGCTCCCCCAGCCGGGGGGCGAAAAGGATGTCGCCATGGTATAGCCTCACACCTGTTTCCTCCTTTGGGCAGGGGATGAACCGCCCCCTTGTTTGCTGTCATTATACCCTTTTTTCCGCCGTTTTACAACCGCTTTCCCCCTCTTTTCCTGGAAAAAAGCTCCCCGGGAGGGCCTGGGGCCCTTCCGGGGAGCGGATGGGATTTGCAAAGCCGGAGCGTCAGGCGGCCTTCTCCGCCTTGTCCTTCTTCCAGACCCGGTAGATGGAGAACACCAGGGGCAGAGCCACGGCGGGCAGGGCGATCTTACCCATGATGACGTAGCCCTTCTGGACGATGGCCATGAGGCCCACCTGGGAGATGGCCCAGGCGGCGGTGAGGTAGACAAAGGAGATGATGAAAAACTTGGCCTTGTGGCTGACCTTCTCCGTCTTCCAGACCGCGGCCCAGCGGTTGGCCATGTTGAAGGTGAAGGTGGGGGCGGTGGAGACCACCGAGAACACCACCACCACCCAGTACACGGCGGTGAGAACCTTGGGCAGGTAGGTCTGGCAGATGAGCAGGATGGGAGCGTCGGACATAGCCTCAGGCATATAGGGCAGGACGATCAGGCTGGTGATGCCGAACAGGAAGGTGACCAGTACGCCGCAGAGGACGCCGGAGCCGATGGCATCCTTCTTGGTCTTGATGTTCTCGGCATAGTTGCACAGGGAGGATCCCCAGCTGGAGGTGCTCCAGCAGTAGGAGAGGAACATGGAGAAATGGGCGGCCACGGTGACAGTGGGGCCGGTCCAGTCGACGCCCTCCTCAAAGTTGCCAATACGGCTGGCCAGAACGTCGCCCCGGTCGGAAAGGACGGCAAAGAACAGGGCCGCCAGGCTTACCAGCAGGGACAGGGTCATGATGGTGTTGAACTTCCGCAGGAAGCCGGCGCCGTTGACCGTGAGGAAGGCGAAGAGGATCACGCCGCCCAGGCTGGCTACAAACTTGGGTATCCCGAACAGGGAGTTCATCAGGGTGGCGAAGAGGGCCAGGGTGGCGGCCACGGTGATGAGGCCGGAGAACAGGGAATACACATCAAAGAAGGCGGACACGCCCACCTTCAGGGCTGGGCTGGTCTCGGGCCGGTGGCAGCCCCACAGAGTCAGATAGTACTGGTTATAGTTCTTGATGTTGTAGGCCCGGACAAAGTTCAGGCCGATAGAGCAGAAGAAGGCCATGAACAGGCAGAACATGGCAAGCCACACCAGCATCCAGCCGCCGCCCACGGTGACCATGTAGCCCGCGGCGTAGGCGCCGGAGGCCATGTTGGCTCCGCAGTAGGTTCCAAAGAGCAGGGCGCCGATGCCGAACCAGCTTTTAAAGGACTCCCAAAAGCTTTTTTTCGTTTCCACAGTGATTCCTCCTCATTGATTCTGATTCTCTCTTTTTTTCTGCCGAAGCAGCCGGTCACTGGGTCATGATCTTCAGGATAGTGCGGTCGGTGCCCCGCATCCCTTCCTTGGCCAGGACGCCCACATTGGTCACGGTCTCGTGGAGATCCCCGCCGATGATGCCGTCCCCGGGGTTGAAGTTGTTGCCGGAAAGGTACATCCGGTAGCCCAGGATCCCGGCGTCCACGCTCTCGGCGATCTTGGCGGCACAGGAGGGCTTGGCCCCGTCGCAGATGGTGCCAGAGAGGATGGCCACGGCATTGACGATGGTGTGGGCGATGGCGGTCTCGTCCGCCCCCTGGAGGTAGGCGATGCCGGCCCCCGCCCCCACCCCGGCGCTGATGGCGCCGCAGTAGGCGGAGAGGACACCGATGCCCAGCTTCTGATAACAGGTGACCAGGTCGCTGACGATGAGGGCCCGGTAGAGCTGCTCCCGGGTGGCCCCCAGATGCTCGGCGTAGCGGTAGACAGGCATGGAGGCGGTGATGCCCTGGTTGCCCGAGCCGGAGAGAATGACCACGGGCATCTCACAGCCGCTCATCCGGGCGTCGCTGCCCGCGGCGGCCCAGGCCCGGGCCTCGAACTTGATATCTCCGCCGTACTCCTTCAGAAGGGTGGAGCCGATGTTGGCCCCCCAGCTGTTCTCCAGTCCCTCCCGGGCGATGGCGCTGTTGCACTGAAGCTGCCGCTCCAGATACTCCTCCACCAGGGAGAGCTCCACCTCGTTGGCGAAGGTGAGGATGTTTTTCAGAGTCAGAAGGCTTCTGTCCGGCCCCTCCCCACCGTGGGCGGGGACGTCCAGGGGCTTCTCCATCAGGGTCTGGCCATCCTTGGCTATGTAAACGATGTTGTTATGATGGTCGGCGATCCGGACGGTGGCCTGGTGCTCTCCGACCCAGCCGGTAAGCTGGATGTCCAGAAGATGGGGGGTGTCGGGGCAGTGGATCTCAATGGGGGTCTTTTCGGTGTAGGCGGCGATGTCGGGGTGCCGCTCCCGGGGCACCGAGGAGATGACCTGGAGCTCGGCGTCGGCGTCGCCGGCCACCACGCCGGCGGCGATGGCCGCCTTGATGCCCTTGAGCCCGCCGGTGTTGGGGACAATGACGCTTTTCACATTTTTGAGGATGTTGCCCGAGACCTCAGCCTGGATCCTCTCCGGCTGGGCCCCCAGGGTCTGGCGCATCTTGGCGGCGCAGTAGGCCAGGGCAATGGGCTCGGTACAGCCGGTGGCCAGCTTCAGCTCCTCGGCCAGGATGGCCACAAAGGCTTCTTGTACTTGGGGTGTCAGCATATCTCTCTCGTTCCCCCCAGGCTCAGTGCTTCTCGGCGTACTCGACGGCGGCCTCCCGAACCCAGTTGAAGCGGTCGTCGTCAATATCGTTGGGCACGGTGCAGTCGGCGCCGATCATGACGCCCACCTGGCCGCACTCATCCAGGATATCCCAGGTGGCCTTTTTGACCTCCTCCTTGGTACCCTTGTAGATGACAGTGTCCTGGGCGAAGCCGCCGAAAACGGGCTTGCCGCCGAAGAGCTTCTTGCCGTCGCTGAGGGAGACCCCTTCGGCGTAGACGGCAATGTTGTAGGCGGCGGCGGGATAATCCTTGAACAGCTCCAGGTTGTTGCCCTTGCCGTGGTAGCCGCAGATGTGCAGAAGGTTGATGGGGCTGAGAGCATTGGCGTGCTCCATGACCCGGATGTCGGTGGGAGCCACATACTTGGTGAAAAGCTCCTCCGGGATGAAGTTGGCCTGGTTGTTGACGCTGAAATAGATGCCGTCCACGCCGCACTCCTTGATAAGCATCTCGTTAAGGGCCATGATGGCGTCACCGATGATATTCAGGGCGGCCACCACGGAATCGGGATCCTCGGCCAGCCACTTGGGCAGGCGCGCGTTCTTCACCTCCAGGCCGTCCACACTGGTCTTCAGAACCATGATGGGGGAGAAGCCGGTGGCGTAGATGGGGGCCTCCTTGCCGGCATAGATCTCCTTCACCTTCATGGTCAGCTCCCGGGTCTTTTGGCCGTAGGGGGAATCCACGGTGGGGGGCTGGATCTTCCGCAGGTCGGCGGGGGTCTTTACAAAGGAAGTGTCCAGAGGCATGATCATCAGGGAGTCGTTCATGATCTTGATCACGTCGGGATCGAATACCTTCAAAGCCTCCCGGTGGCCCTCCACATTCTTCTGGAAGGCGGATTCATCCACCAGGCCCTTGAACCACTGCTCCTGTCCGCAGAAGTGGTGGAAAAAGGCGACGGGGGCACGGTCTACAGGTTCGTTGGCCAGGAACTTCATGAATCTCTCGCGCTTTGTCATAATCGTTCACTCTCCCATAAAATTTATTTGACAAAAATGTCAAATTTATAGTATCATATACGCGATACTTTGTCTAATATATTA
This sequence comes from Oscillospiraceae bacterium, assembly GCA_022792495.1. Classification (GTDB taxonomy): domain Bacteria; phylum Bacillota; class Clostridia; order Oscillospirales; family Oscillospiraceae; genus Vermiculatibacterium. Next base: position 23,312 of record JAAWBD010000076.1, on the reverse strand, counting down.
AAATTGTGTGGGCAAGAAAAAAAGCTATAGGACTGTTCTCCCCCGGGGATCCGGCCTGGAAAGGATATGGCGACCATGAAGCTGCAGACCCTTCACTATTTCGTAACTCTGGCGGAATCCCGTTCCATCAGCGAGGCCGCCCAGAAGCTCTATATCGCTCAGCCCAGTCTGAGCAAATCTCTGCAGCTACTGGAGAAGGAGCTGGGGGTATCCCTCTTTCTCCGGACGGACGCGGGGATCTCCCTGACCCCGGAGGGGAAGCGGATCCTGCCCGAGGCCAGGCAGATCCTGGAGTATTACCGGGGGTGGAAGCAGATGGGCAGGGGAACGCCCCTGCAGAAGCTGGACATTTATGTCCATTACTCCTTTCCTGATTTTATACTACCCAAGGCAATTTTGCAAACACGAAAACGGCACCCGGAGCTGGCCATCAACTATTCGGTGAGCATGACCCCGGACCGGTATATCTCCCGCAGCATCCAGACCCCTGTGGTGGCGCTGCTTCTATGCTATGGGCGGGAAGGGCTTGACAGGTGCACCCAGCTTCAGGGGAATCCTCCCCTGAAGCTGATGGAGGGGGATTACTGCTGCCTGGTCAACGCCCAGAGCCCCCTGGCCCGCCTGGAGGCTGTGACCCCAGAGATGCTGACGGATTTTTACCTGGTTCTTCCTGACAACGAGATCCCCCTGAACAACCCCTTCTCCACCGCCGACATCATCGCCGTCACCCCGCCGGAGCGGATCATCTATGTGGAATCGGCCACCAACGTCATTGACCTGGTCTGTCAGGATCCGGAGGCCTATGCCATCTCCTATTATCCCGCCCTGAAGCGGTATCCGGGGGTACAGCGGGGGGAGCTGGTTCCCATCCCCTTTCAGAACCGGACTGTGGCTGACATTCTGGCCCTGTCCTACGCCCAGCAGGCCTATGAGGAGCATCCCGCCGTCCGGGAGCTGGTACAGAGCGTGGAAAACCAGGCCAGGCAGTTTTTACAGCGGCACGGAGGGGAGGCCTTCTCCCCGGCGGGGAGAGGAGCGGTATAGACGTTTGGCATGGGTGCACTCTTTTCCGGTATTGGACGGAGGACTTTTCCCATGCTACTATATATTCAGCGGACGCTTCCGCCAAAACCAAAATCGGAAAGGACGGATCGTAACTATGATGACGAATTTCACCTGCTCCATCCCCACCAGGATCTATTTTGGGAAGGGACAGATCTCCCATCTGTCCGAGCTGGCCGGCTACGGCAGGAAGGTTCTGCTGGTTTATGGCGGCGGAAGCATCAAGAAATCAGGGCTTTACGACCAGGTTTTGAGCCTGCTGGGGGAGGCGGGGCTCACCGTCTTTGAGCAGGCGGGGGTGGAGCCCAACCCCAGGATCGAGACGGTTCGGCTGGGGGCCCAGACATGCAAGGCAGAGGGGATCGATATGGTTCTGGCCGTGGGCGGCGGCAGCGTGATCGACTGCGCCAAGGTGATCGCGGCGGCGGCCTGCTATGAGGGGGACGCCTGGGATCTGGTGCTTCAGCCCCCCAAGATCCAGAGGGCCCTGCCCATCTTCTCGGTGCTGACCCTGGCCGCCACCGGGTCGGAGATGGATCCCCACGCGGTGATCTCCGATCTGGGAAAGAATGAGAAGTGGGGAACCTCCTCGGAGCATATGAAGCCCACCATGTCCATTCTGGATCCCACCTACACCTTCTCGGTGTCCAAGCGGCAGACTGCCGCGGGCACGGCGGATATTATGAGCCACATCCTGGAGAACTACTTTACCAATGTGGAGAACGCCGACGTACAGGCCCGGTTCTGCGAGGGGCTGCTGAAAACCTGCATCCAGTATGCCCCCGTGGCCCTGGAGAAGCCCGAGGACTACGACGCCCGGGCCAACCTGATGTGGAGCTCCAGCATGGCCATCAACGGGCTGCTCTCCGGCGGGGCGGCGGTGGCCTGGTGCGTGCACCCCATGGAGCATGAGCTGAGTGCCTTCTATGACATCACCCATGGGGAGGGGCTGGCCATTCTGACCCCCTTCTGGATGGACTTTGCCCTCAGCGAGAAAACGGCGGGGAAATTTGCCCAGTACGGGGTCAACGTCTGGGGGCTGGAGAAGGGGGCTGACGACATGGACACCGCCAGGAGGGCCATCCAGTGCACCCGGGACTTCTTCCGGAGCCTGGGGCTGCCCGCCACCCTGCGGGAGGTGGGGATCGACGAGACCCACTTTGAGATCATGGCGGAGAAGGCCGCGGCGGCCTGCGCCAACAGCTTTGTACCCCTGGGCAAGGAGGACGTGATGGCCATCTTCAACGCCGCGCGGTGAGGATGGGGAGCCTTTTATCTTAATTGTAAAAGGGAGGGCCGGCCCTGTGGGGACCGGCCCTCCCTTTTGCTTTTTTGGGGGTCTGTCAGCTTTTCTCCTGATCTTGGCGGATCAGCAGGCGCATAGCCTCTACGGCCACCCGAATGGTCTCGTTCATATCCCCCCGGTTATTGAGAATGCACCCCGCCCGGACCCGTCGGATGGCGCTGACCACGAAGAGGGTGGCCGACTCCATCTCGCTGGCCAGCACGCCGCCCTTTTTCCAGGCGTCCCACTGGTAGCGGTGGAGGGGCTCGATGGGGATGGTCTCGGGCTCCGCCTCCCCGTAGAAGGCATCCTTGGACTGGACGATACCCACATGGGCCCGCTTGCCGCAGCTCTTCGCCGCCTGGCGCAGGGCGGAGACCACATCGAAGTCGGCCACTGCCGGGAAGGACAGGGGCATGTACTGGCGGGTGGTGCCCTCGTCCCGGACGGAGCCGGTGGCGATGATGCAGTCGTTGAGGTCAAAATAGTCCTGAACCATGCCGGCGGTGCCGATGCGGATAAAGGTGTCCGCCCCCACGGCGATGAGCTCCTCCACGGCGATGGCGGTACTGGGGCCGCCGATGCCGGTGCTGGTGATGGAGACGGGGATGCCCTCCAGAAAGCCGGTGTAGGTCACGTACTCCCGGTGGTGGGCCACCTTCCGGGGGGAATCCAGGAATTTGGCGATCAGCTCCACCCTCCCCGGATCTCCGGGGAGGATCACGTATCGGCCCACGTCCCCCTTGGAGAGCTCCACATGGTACTGCTGGCCCTTGTCATTCAATGCGTTCATTCGGTATCACCTCTATGTTTTTTCGCTTTTCTCACAGGATCCGGCTGATAATACACCGTTTCAGGCCCTGGGGATCCAGCTTGGTGCAGGTGGTGGCGTTGGGCTTCTCCCCGCTGTGGTGACAGTGATCCACCGCGATGGCCCCGTAGGCCAGGCCGTGGTTGGTCTCCGCCCGGGTGTAGGCGGTGACGCTCTCCAGCACCAGTTTGGGTTCCAGGGCCACCGCCATGGCCGCCGGGTCGGCAAAGTCCAGGGCGGGGGCACCGAAGCGCTTCTCGTTGAGCTCCACCAGGTTGTGGTTGATATCCAGGCACCAATTGGCCAGAGGGGAGCCGGAATCCCGGATGGACTGGAGATCCTCCGGGGTGAAGAGGTACTCGTTGATACACAGGTTCCAGCCCACCAGCACCAGCTCCGTCCCTGCGTCCCGGAGGACGATATCCAGGGCCTCGGGATCCATCCGGGCATTGCCCTCGGCCAGGGGGGTTGCGTTGCCGAAGTAGGGGCCGGTACCCATCATCATGGTGATCCGCTTCAGCTTGGCCAGGGTGCCGGGGGAGCGGAGACTCACCCAGGCCAGATTGGTCACAGGGCCCAGGGTCACCAGCTCGTACTCCCCGGGGTGGGCCTCTATCGTCCGGATCAGAAAGTCCACCGCGTGCTCCTTCTCCGGCTGGAGCCTGGGCTCCGGGAGGCCCAGATCCCCCATGCCGTCCCGGCCATGGATGGTGTAGTTTTTCCCCACCAGAGGCTGGTTCAGCACCCCGGTGGTGAGGCCCTGGTACACCGGGGGAGCGTAGGTTCCCGCCCGCTCGATGGTGATAAGGGCGTTTTTGGTGGCCTGCTCCACAGACACATTTCCCATAACGGTGGTGATGGCCTCCACCTGTACCTTGGGATCCCGCAGGGCCATGACCAGGGCTACGGCGTCGTCGCCCCCCACGTCGGTATCGATCAGCAGTTTTCTCATAGACGCTTTCCCTCCAGGGAGGCCTTCTCTGCCTCCAGTTCTTTTTCTCCCAGGGCCAGGGCCCGCTTGATCTCCTGCTTGCGCCGGGCCTGGCCAATGATCACAAGGCCCACCAGGGTGGTGACATAGGGCACCAGGGAGGCCAGCTGGGGCGGCATACGGGAGGTCTGGAGGGCGATACCCAGGGCGTCCGCCGCGCCGAACAGGATGGCGCACAGCAGAGTGAGGATGGGGTGGCCCGCCCCCAGGTTCTGGGCAGCGATACCGTTGAAGCCCCGGCCGTTCATCATATCCCGGGTAAAGTAGGGGGTATAGCCCATGGACATATACATCCCGCCGAAGGAGGCCAGCACCCCGCCGATCATCAGGGCAATGACCTGCACCTTTACCACGTTGGTGCCCACCGACTCCGCCGCGTCAGGACTCTCCCCCACAGAGCGGATCCGGAGGCCCAGAGGCGTTTTAAACAGAAGAATGTAGACCCCGATCACCGACAGGTAGGCCAGATAGGTCAGCAGGTTATGGCCCGACAGGATCTCCCCCAGCACCGGGATATCCTTGATGATGGGGATATCGAGATTGGGAAACTGAAGGCTGTTCAGGGAGATGGAGCTGGCCTTCTGTCCGGAGATCACATAGAGGGCAAAGATGGTGCCTCCGCTGCCCAAGGTGTTCAGGGCCAGGCCCACCAGCATTACCTTGGTCTTGAGCACCAGAACAAAGTAGGCGAAGAGCCCGGCGATGAGGCAGCCCGCCGCCACGCCGCAGAGCATCCCCACCAGCAGATTCTGGCTCAGGGCGCTGCCGATGACGCCCCCCAGGGCCGCAAAGAGCATCATACCCTCGTAGGCGATACACAGGATGTTGGCCTTGGCCCCCAGCACCGCTGCCATGGAGACAAAGATCAGGGGGGTACTCATGCGAACCACCGCGTTGGCAAAGGCTGGGGAGAGGATAAATGTCATCAAACCATTCATAGCTTATCTCTGCTCCTTCCCCGTTCAGGACAGCAGCATCCCGATATTTTGGATCGACTGGGTCACCAGGCTGGCAAAGTCCTCGTCCACCTTCTCCTGGGGCTCGTGGGTCAGCACCTCGTCCTTGATGCCCGCCCCCATGTTGCCGATGGCAGAAAGTCCACAGACCCGCAGACCCATGTGATTGCCGGCGATGGCCTCGCAAACGCTGCTCATCCCCACCACATCGCCCCCCAGCTTCTCCAGCACCCGGATCTCCTCCGGGGTCTCGTACTGGGGGCCGGTGAGCTGGACGTAGACCCCCTCTTGGAGCCGCAGATGGAGCTGGGCGGCGGCCTGGCGGATGGCGGTATTCAGATCCTCCCGGTACACATGGGTCATATCGGGGAACCGGGGCCCCAGCTCCTCCATGTTTTCCCCGATCAGCGGGGAGGGGATGAACAGGGACAGGTGATCCCGGATCAGCATCAGATCCCCGGGGCGGTAGCTGCGGTTCACCGCCCCCACCCCGTTGGTGATGAAGAGGACCTCCGCACCCAGAAGGCCCATGAGCCGGATGGGAAGAACCACGTCCTCCATGGAGTAGCCCTCGTAATAGTGGATCCGGCCCTGCATGACCACCACAGGGATCCCGGCAATATAGCCAAAGACAAACCGGCCGGCGTGTCCCACCACGGTGGAGACGGGGCAGCCCTCGATCTCGTGGTAGTCCACCACCTTGGCCTGCTCCACCCGGTCGCCGTAGCCGCCCAGGCCGGTGCCCAGAACCAGGGCCACCCGGGGCTTGAAATCTCTGATCTTCTCCCGTACGATACGGGTGCAGTTCAACAGCTTTTCATAGGCCTTATTCATCTCTCCCGCGCTCCTTCCTTATTCTCCGCAGCCCGTTTCTCCAGCTCCGCCTGCTGGGAGGCCTGAACAATCTTCCTCTGCTTCCAGCCCTCCAGGAACCGCTCGGCGGCCACAAACATGATGATAACGGCCTGGACGATACTGATGATCTCGATGGGTACGTCGCAGGTGCGGTTGACCACATCGGCGCCGGTGCTGATATAGGCCACAAAGAGGGCCGCAAAAGGCACCAGCTTGGGGTTATTCTGGGCGATAACAGCGATCATGATGCCGTCCCAGCCGTGACCGGACAGACCCTCGTAAGAAAACCGCTTATACATGCCCAGCTGCTCCACCGCGCCGCCCATACCGGCCAGGAAGCCACCCGCCATGGAGGCACTGAGGATCATGGCGGGGACCCCCATGCCCTGGAATTTGGCAAAGCTGGCATTGAGGCCTGTCATCCGGACACCGTAGCCCCAGGGGCTTTTATAAAGTGCCAGGTAGCCAATGACCACCACCACGATGGCGATGATGAGCCCCAGGTGGATATTGGTCTTGGAAAAGAGCTTGGAAAGGCGGGCGGTGGCCTGGAATTTATAGGAGGCGTCAAAACCCGCCTTGGGATCCCGCATCACATAGTGCATCAGGTATTTGCCGATGTGCAGGCAGATAAAGTTGATCATCAGGGAGGACACTACCGTCATGGTGTCGAACTTGATATACATCAGTGCGGGAACGGCGCAGATAAGGGCTCCCAGCGTTCCCGCCGCCAGGATGCACAGCAGGGGGTGAACCCCCGCCGCCAGCCCAGTCTGGGTGGCGATGGCGGCGCAGGCGATGCCGGTGATATAAAAGATGCCCTCAATACACAGGCTGATCTGGCCGCAGGAGAAAACGATACATACCGCCGTCCCTGTAAAGAACAGGGGGATGGCCTTCTCCACCACGTTGCCCAGCCGGCTCAGAGAGGTGAGGGGGCCGGTGAGGAAGCCCATCAGCGCCTCCACAGGATTATCGCTGACCGCGGCGATGAGGATCAGGGCAATGACCAGGGCGATACCTACGCCCACCAATGTGCGGATCACACTGAACAGCCGCTCAATGACCTCCACATCCTTGATCTTACCTCTCAAAGACAGCACCCCCTATCTCTTCCTCGCTTTGGTTCCGGATCCCCAGCATGTATTCTCCCAGGATGGTCTCGTCGATCTCCTCCGTCCTGGGGATATGGGCCACGATACGTCCGCCATGGAACACCAGGATCCGGTCGCTGACCTGCATGATCTCCGCCAGATCCGCGGAGAACAGGAGGATTGCCGCCCCCTGGCTGCGCAGCTCCACCAGCCGTTTGCGGATAAACTCGGTGGCTCCCACGTCAATGCCCCGGGTGGGCTGGCTGGCGATGAGCAGACGGGGGCTGGAGGAGCACTCCCGGGCGGTGATGACCTTCTGCATATTTCCGCCGGAGAGGGTGCGCATGTAGGCGTCCTTCCCGTCGCAGGCCACCAGATATCCTTCAATAAGCTCCTCGGCTTCCCGGTCCATCTTTTTCCTGTCCATGAGCAGGCCTTTTTTGTACTCCTTTTTATAGAACCGGTCGGAAACCAGGTTCTCCTCAATGGTGCCCTCCCGAACCAGGTCGTAGACCATCCGGTCCTCGGAGATGAAGGACACCTGCTCCTCCCGCACCTTGCGGATGGACATTTTGGAGGCATCCTTGCCGTTGATCCGAACAGTCCCCTCCTGCTGCCTGGAAAGTCCGGTGAGGATGGCCGCCAGCTCGGACTGGCCGTTTCCCTCCACTCCGGCGATGCCCACGATCTCCCCGCAGCGCAGGTCGAAGGACACGTCCCGGAGCACCTTTTTGCCGTACATGTTGGTGAAGCCCAGATCCCGGACGCTGAGAATGCTCTCCCTGGGGGCGGGGGCGCCCCGGTCAATGTTCATCATCACGTCCCGGCCCACCATCATCCGGGAGATGTCCCGCTCGGTCACGTCGTCAATATCCGCCGTGCCCACCACCTGGCCGTCCCGGAGGACGGTGATCCGGTCGCAGATCTCCTTGATCTCGTTGAGCTTATGGGAGATGAAAATGATGGTAAAGCCCTCTTTTTTCAGATTTTTCAGCTGGGCGAAAAGCTCGATGGTCTCCTGGGGGGTCAGCACCGCCGTAGGCTCGTCCAGCAGCAGGATCCTGCAGCCCCGGAGAAGGATCTTCAGGATCTCTACCCGCTGCTTATAGCCCACAGGCAGGTCGATGACCCGTTTGTCCGGGTTTATGGGGAGGTTATATTTCTCCGCCACCTCCCGGGTCAGGCGAACCGCCTTTTTGTAGTCAAAGAGTATCCGGCTCTTTTGGGGCTCCGCGCCAAGCACCATGTTCTCCGCCACCGTCAGGGAGGGCACCAGCATGAAATGCTGGTGAACCATGCCGATGCCGTAGTCCAGGGCCACCAAGGGGTTGGGGATGTGGATCTCCTTTCCCTCCAGGAAGATCCGGCCCTGCTCGGGCACCTCCTGGCCGAAGAGGACCTTCATCAGGGTGGACTTACCCGCCCCGTTCTCCCCCACCAGGCCGTGGATCTCGCCCTTGCGGACGCTGAAACAGATATCCTTGTTGGCCATAAAGCCGTTGCCGTAGATTTTGGTGATGTGCTGCATGGACAGCACATCCGCCGCAGCCGGGGCTGCGGCCTGGGCCGCGTTGCTCACGTTCATTCCTCCTTGCCGTTTGGTCTCCCATTGGAAAAAGGACCCGACCCAGAAGGGCCGGGTCCTTCTGCCCAGGGGATTGGAAGCTCCGTCCTGTTCGGCCTCCGCCGCCTTTTACCCAGCGGCGCTGGCCCGGCTGAGAATGGCGGCGATCTCCTCGTCGGTGGCGCCGATGACGGTACTCACCTTCACCTCACCGCTGGCGATGGCCTCCTCGGCCTGCTTCAGCTTGGCCTTGATGTCCTCGTCCAAAACAGCCTGGAAATACTGGTTGTCCACCAGGAACATGCCGTGCTCGGCCAGGCCGTAGCGGGTATGCTTGCCGAACTCCAGGGTGCCGGCGGCGTACTTCTCCAGCTGGTCGTAGAGGATGGTGCCAAAGTCCTTGCAGACAGAGGTCACGATCCGCTCCGCCATGGCGGCGTTGTTGCCCGAGACCTCGGCGGCCAGGTCGGTATCCACACCGATCATATAGTGGTTAGCCTGAAGGGCGGCATCGGCCACGCCCAGACCGGCGGCGCCGTTGACGGAGTAGACGATATCGGCCCCACGGTTATACTGGGCCAGGGCGTGCTCGGAAGCGCCGGCGGTATCGCTGAAGCTGCCGTTGTAGGAGTAGAGGACCTCAATGGCCGGATCCACCCACTTGGCGCCGTCGATGTAGCCGGCCAGGAAGTCGTCCAGCATACCAGGGTTAGCCATGATGCAGCCGATGACCTTGTCGTCATTGAAGCCAGGCTTCCCGCTGGTGGTAAGGCAGGCACCCAGCACGCCGGCCAGGAAGGAGCCCTCGTTCTGCAGGCCCTCCACAGAAACGCAGTTATTGTACAGGCCCGTGCTGTAATCCAAGGAGCTGTCAAAGACCATGAACTGCTGGTCGGGGTACTCCTCCACCGCCTCGCAGACCGGATCGATCATCTGGAAGAAGCCGGTGACGATCAGATCCCACTCCCCGGACTCGCACAGATCAATAACGCTGGAGGCGTACAGGGAGGTGTCGTTGTTGAGCTCAATGCACTTGGTGTTCATGTCAAAATCCTCGCCGGCCTGCTTCACGGAGTCCCACACCAGATCCACCAGGGGATCATCGCCCAGGGAGCTGCTGGTGACATAGACCACGTTCTTCTTTCCCTCAGCGGATTCGCCGCCGGGGTTGGCGGAGGGCTTGGGATCGCCCTTGCCGCCACAGGCGGCAAGGAGGGAGCCCAGCAGGGATACACTCAAGAGCACCGTTAGGATTTTTTTCATTTTTTCTTCCTCCTACTTTTAATGAATTTGGATCAGCTTGGTTGGATAGGACAACTGACGGGGTCTTAGTTGGAAAGTACCGCTTCCCGTCCCAGAAGCCTGGTACTTCGTTTGATAAAGAATTGGGTCAGATAGCCGCCGCTCACCGTGCTGATCACCGTGCCGATCCCGATGGTTCCCCCCATCAGGATCCCTGTCAGCATCAGCAGGGTGTCGGACAATATCTTGGCGTATTTGTACTGCCATTTTGTGAGCCGATAGACCGTCATGACAAAGGCGTCATAGGCGCTGATCCCCGCGTTTACAGCAATATAAAAGCCCGTTCCCATAGAGCCTAATATCAGCCCCAGGACATACATCCCATAGATCCCCCACACCGGAAGCTCCGGCAGAAGGGAAAGCACCCATTTCCAGAAATCAATGGAAAAGCCGGTGACCACCAGGCTGATGAGGGTTCCGATGTTGATCAGATCCCGGGCCGTCAGCAGCACCAGTATCAGCAGCACCAGGCTGACCGTGATATCCGCCATCCCCCGGGAAATACCCAGTACCCGGTGCACGCCATCCACCACGGTGCCGATGGAGCCGGTGCCCAGCTCCGCCCCGTACACCAGGGCGGAACCTAACGCCATGACAAAAAGTCCCCCGCAGATCAGCAGCGTATTTTCCCACAATTGTGTTATTTTTTTCTTCAGCGTCTCCCTTTCCTCCTTTCTCGCGAATAAAAAAGTAGCACACTTTTCAACTCAGAGGTTGAAAGGTATGCTACAGCTTTTATCCAGCCAGCTATTACCGATGTAACAGGCCATATTTAATTTGCGGTTGGGATCCGATCCCACTTGACCCTAAAACTGTCTTATGGTGCGGTACGCGTCCCGCAACCGGATCCTTCAATTTCTTCCGCATACGTATCATATCAAAATTCTTTGTCTGTGTCAACCACTTTCTTTAGATATTTTGTCTTATACTTTCCCTTTTTGTCGAAATCCTTTTGGACGTTTCCTATAAATATCCTCAATATACAAAAGAAAATCGCCTCCCTCCCATTGGTGTATATGCACAAAAAATGCAAAAATATTTGGCTGAATTGTTGATTGCTTCACAATCGAATTTATGGTATATTGAATATACAAAAAATTGTACATTTAAATTGTCCCTTACACCTACTCTGGCAGACGGAGAATTTCTATGAAATCCAGTATCAATGACGTCCTTTATCAGAAAACAGGGCTTACCGTCAGCCAGCTGGCACAGGATTTGATGAGCCGGGTGAAGGGGGAGCGGATCCCCTCTATCTCGGAGTATGAGGACAAATTTCAGGTCTCCCGGGGAACCATACAGAACAGCCTAAACTATCTGAAGGAACAGCGGGCGGTGGTTTTGGTCAGCCGGGGACACCTGGGAACCTGTGTTGAGGACATTGACTACCAAAAGCTGCAGGCCTGCAGCTTGAACCGGGGGCTGCTGGGGAGTATGCCTCTGGCCTACTCCCACACCTACCAGGGACTGGCTACCGCCCTTTACAGGACCCTATCCCTCTTCTCGGTTAATATGGTCTACGCCCGGGGGGCGGAATACCGGCTCCAACTTGTAGCCGGAGGGGTGTGCCAGTTTGCCGTCTGCTCCATGCACGCCGCCCGGCAGGCCATCGACGACCAATTCCCCGTGGACATTGCGGTGGATCTGGGCCCCGGCTCTTACCTTTCCCGCCATGTGCTCCTTCTCCGGGATCCCCATGCCAAGGGGATCGAAAACGGGATGCGGGTAGCCTATGACCGATCCAGCCCCGACCAGCGGCAGCTTACCGAGCTGCTCACCCGGCAAGTCAAGGGCGTCCACTTTGTGGATCTGCGGGCCCACCAAACGGTAAGCGCCATTCGCTCCGGGATGATCGACGCCGGAGTTTGGAATATGGATGAGATCGTGGAATCAGGCTATCAGGGACTTCATATCGTAGAGCTGAGCAAGGATATAAGCGCTGACGCCTTCTCCTCTGCCGCTCTGGTGGTCAAAAAGGGGGAGGACGCGTCCCTTCTGCTCCTTCAACGAAATGTTTTGCCGGATAAGGTTCGGGAGATCCAGAATGCCGTCCGGGCGGGAACCCTGGCGGCCGACTATTGACCCGGCTCTGTCCTTCCCCTAAGCATAAAGAGAAAACCTTGGTTCACACTGATATACAAGGAGGTGATCCGCGCTGGAGCCGCGATCCCTGGAGAGGGAAAAATACTACTGTTTGCCCTGAGAGGGGGGAGTTTATGGATTTCACGGAACGGCTTGACCTGTACCTGGAGGGCGGAATGATCGATGAGAAGGACGTTAAGGACGTCAACGCAGTCATTCAGATATTCCAGGAGAAGTACGGCATCACTCTGTGCGAGGAGAACGCCGCCACCTTCATCGCCCATCTTTGCGCCGCCTATGGGCGCAATACCACCCATGAGGAGGTAGAGCCCCTTATGGAGGAGCTGTTTGCCGAGGTGAAGGAGCTCGACTCCTATCCCCAGGCGGAAAAAATGCTCCAGGATCTGATGAGCGTGACCGTCAATCCCCTCAGCAAGGCCGAACAGGAGTATGCTTTGCTCCACATCAACAACCTGCTTGCCAGTCTGAACGACAGTGAGTGAAAAGGGAGGATCCAAAGCTGCACAGACACACAAATAAGAGGAGGAAAAATTTATGGAAGGCATTGTTAGTTCGTTCCAGTACCCCCTGATGTTCCGGGCCATCGTACTTATCGCTATCTGCGCCTGGGCCAGCCTGCTGTCCCACAAGTGCATCTCCAACTTCAACGACGGCGCCCGTCCTGTGTTCCCCGAGCTGATGAGCGGCAGAATGTCCCGGCCTGAGTTTGCCGTGGTCGTCACCGGCATGGGCTTCGGCTGGGTCTTGGCCGGCTTTAGCCAGTGGCTGGGCACCGGCCTGATCGCCTGCCACCTGACCCTGATCGCCACCGACTGTATCGGCTCCTGGTCTCCCAACCGTTGGTTCGCGCTCAGCCTGGGCGGCCTTTACGGCGCGCTGTGCGCCTTCGGCACCAACATGATCAACGAGGCGTTCCAGATGCTGCCCTACAACTTCCTGAACGACCTGACCCAGATCTCCACCCCCGCTCTGCCCATCTTCTGCGTGTTCCCCGCCATTGCCATCGCCGCTCAGTTCGGCGCCAAGAAGGGCATTATCACCGCTGTTATTGAGGCTGTGATCTACATTCTCTGCACTGTGGTGGGCGCTATCAACTTCGGCTCCTTCTCCGTCAGCCTCTATCCCTACACCTTCGCTATGCTGGCCGGCATGATCTGCCTGATCGTTTACTCCGTCAGCGGCGGCAAGACTGCTGAAAGCATTGAGAACGACGCGGAGGAGGAAAACCTCTTTGCCAAGAACGCTGCCCGCATCAAGTCCAACTGGCTCTACCTGGGCATCCAGGGCGGCCTGAACGCCCTGGGCATCCACATCCTGGCCCAGGCCTATCAGCCCTACATCCTGGCCGGCGCCATTCTGGACGGCAACATGGGCACCTTCCAGCTGTCCATGATCGGCGTGATCATCGCCTTCATCCCCCTGATCGTGTCCACCTCTCTGGCCACCGGCGTATACCAGGCTGTGGGTCTCACCACTTGTATGCTGGTAGGCACCCTGGCCCCCACCTGGTGGCTGGCTCTGATCCTGGGCTTTGCCGTAGAATTCCTGGAGCTGCAGCTTCTGGGCCTGCTGGGCAAGGGCCTGTCCAAGTTCCCCGAGCTGTCCAAGAGCGGCGACCACATCCGGGACGCCATGATCTCCTGCATCGGCCTGGCTCTGACCATCGGCTCCTTCCTGGCCGCCAACGCCATTTGGGGCGCTGTGGGCCTGATGATCGTGGGCGCTTTCTACGTCCTCAACGACGCCATTGGCCAGCGTCTGCCCAAGACCGCTGTCGGCCCCATCGCCGCTGTGGTCGTCGGCATCCTCTACAATATTATGGTTGCGATTGGAGTGGTTACTCTTGCTTAAAATCGAGTGCTGCGGCTTGACCTCTACCCAGACAAAGCAGATCATTGACAAGGCCTTCCCCAGCCAGGTGGAGACCCTGGTGGATCCCGATATGATCGCCGCCCGACTGGTAAAGAAGGGTGATGTGGACTTCTATCTGGGCTCCTGCCTCACCGGAGGCGGCGGTTCCCTGGCTACCGCTATCATGGTGCTGGGCTACGGCAACTGCCTCACCGTCTCCAAGCAAGGAAAATGCCCCTCCGCCCAGGAGATCCGCCATATGATCTATGCCGGCAATCATAAGGCCTTCGGCTATGTGAAGGATCACACTGAGATGCTGGTGCCTCCCCTGGTGCAGGCTTTGATCGACAAGTCTGAGGGCAAACCGGAATAATCGAGCCATCCGGCAGGGCACCAATCTGAGATGATTGGTGCCCTGCTTTTTATCAGCCCTCCTTTTGGGGAATACTCAGGGAGGGGAAAGGAGCGCAAATCCTATGATCCAAACCGTACTGGGCCCCATTGCTCCAGAGGAGCTGGGGGTCACCATGTGTCACGAGCATCTCTCCGTCAATTTATCCGGCGTCCGCGGGGATCCCGATTCGGTTTTTACCGACTCCCCGCTGATCCGGGACGAGGTCATGCAGGCCAAAAAAGCGGGGGTCAACTCCTTCATTGAGGTCAGCTGCAACGATATGGGCCGGGATCCCTTGGCCCTCCAAGCCCTCAGTAAGGCCTGCGGCATCCATATTGTCTGCGCTACCGGCTTCTATCTGGACTGCTACCATCCCGACTGGGTCCGGAACGGCTCCATTTCAGACATCGAGGCTCTCTTTGTCCGGGATCTGACCCAGGGCATCGGGGACACCGGGATCAAGGCCGGCGTGATCGGCGAGGTGGCCGGAGAGGAGACCTGCATCACCGACAGTGAGCGCAAGGTGCTCACCGCCGCCGCCCGGGCGGGCGCCAGCTGTGGCTGCGCCGTCACCACCCACTGTCAGCTGGGCCGGATGGGGTTGGAGCAGAGCGCCCTCCTCCGGGAAAACGGCATGGCTCCCAAGAAGATCGTCCTGGGTCATCTTGACCTGGCCAACGATATGGACTACTATAAGGCCGTCCTGGACACCGGAGTGAACATCGGCTTTGACACCTGCGGTAAGATCGCCTACCTGGCCGACGAAGTTCGGGCGGACAATCTGTGCCGGCTGCTGGAGCTGGGGTATGGGGATCAGATCATGCTCTCCCAGGATATCTCCCGGAAATCCTACCTGACCGCAGGGGGCAAATTTGGCTACCTGGCGGTGATGGATCGGATGGTTCCCCTTCTGCGGGAGCGGGGGGTGGATCAGGCCACCCTGGACCGGCTGCTCATCACCAACCCGGCCCGGGTCTTTGACATAGCCTGAAGGGAGCGGAAACGGCAATGACACAGGAAGAGCTTATTCGCCGGGCCAAAATGACCTTCGCCGCCCAGCGGGATCCCTACGGCAGTGTGGAAAAAGTCTTTCCCCTGGCCATCGACCGGTGCGGGGAGGACAATTTTTCCGGCTACCTGGGGGTCAAAAACATGGCCCCCATGCCCCAGCGGGCGGTAGAGGCACTCACCGGGGCCGGCTTTGCCCTCCACACCCTGGATCGGGCCTCCTGGGGTGGCCGGGCAGTGGATATGAAGCTCCAAAACCCCATCACCGGCCACCCTATGACGGGCAGCAGCAGCGGCACCGCCGTCAATGTCCGTCTGCGCTTCAATGATCTGGGGCTGGGCACCGACGGAGGCGGCTCCGTGCTGGCCCCCGCTATGAGCGTCAACCTCTATGGCTTTATCAGTCCCCTGATCTGTGCCCAGGAGATGAGCCGGCACAGCGGCCGCTCCACTGACGGCATCCCCTTCCACGGCTCCCTGGGCCTTATGGCCCGGGACTGGGAAACCTTGCTCCGGGGGATCACCGTGCTTCCCGGACTGGAGGGGATCACCCCCTCCCCGTCTCCCGCCAAGGTATTTCGTATTGAGGGGGACTGTGTCACCGATGAGACAGGGCGGAGCGTCTGCCCTGTCCCCGACCGCTGGGGAGCCCGGGAGCCCCTGATCCGGTTCCTTGAGGAGCTCCTCCCCCAATGCGACTGCCTCGTCAGCGATGAGGGCCCTGTGGATGTGAACGGTATAGGAGATTCCGTTTTTGGCCATTTTGACCCGGATACCGCAGCCTCCCAGGCCCGCTCGGGCAAGGGACTTATCCGGGTGGCCAACATGGTGGGAGCCACCGCCCTCTGTGTCCCCGCTCCGGAGCTGGGACGGGGAAGGGTGTTCCTGTGCCAATCCCAGCCGGAGAAGATCGAGAAGCTCCTCTCCTCCGCCGGGGAAGCCGCCCAGCCGGAGGATCCTATGCTGGCCTGGTACTTTTCAAAATTGGATCAATATCTGAAACCGGGAGCTCTTCCCTTTCAAATGTGATCCCAAAGGAGTGTGAAGCCCCATGCTCAACTATCCCTTACAAAGCATCACCCTGGAGGAGGCTACCGCCCTCCAGTTCAAGGTAGTGGACAGCATCACCCAGGAGTTCGAGGGTCAGGAGATCCTCACCCGGGGCGATTTGGGCGTGGTTCCCGGTCTCAATAAGCCGGTGACCACCCTGAAGGCTGAAAAGGTCATTGCCCGGGTCTTTGACGCGGAGAGCGCCATCTTGGTTCGGGGCTCTGGTACCGGGGCCATCCGGTACGCCCTTTTCTCTGTGCTGAAGGCGGGGGAGACTTTGCTTGTCCACACAGCCCCCGTCTACTCTACCACCCAGAGCTCCATTGAGATGCTGGGTCTGTGCACCGTCACCGCAGACTTCAACGATCTGGAGGACATCCGCCGGGTCATGGCCGAGCATCCTGAGATCAAGGCCGCCCACGTGCAGTATACCCGCCAATCCCCCTCAGACCGCTATGACATGGAGGAGGTCATCTCCACCATCAAGGCCTGCCGGGATATCCCCGTGGTCACCGACGACAACTACGCTGTGATGAAGGTGGCGAAAAACGGCAGCCAGTGCGGCGCCGACCTCAGCTGCTTCTCCACCTTCAAGCTATTGGGCCCCGAGGGCATCGGCTGTATCGTGGGAAAGCGGAAGTATATCGATTTCCTGATCAAGCATCACTACTCTGGCGGCAGCCAGACCCAGGGGCACGAGGCCCTGGACGTTCTCCGGGGCCTCATTTACGCCCCTGTCTCCCTGGCCATCCAGGCTCAGGTCAACGACCGCCTGGTAGAGCGCATTCACCAGGAGCACATCCCCGGGATCAAGGACGCCTTCCTGGCCAACGCCCAATCCAAGGTTCTGCTGGTAGAGTTCGAGGAGCCCATCGCCGAGCAGGTGCTGGAGCAGGCCGAGAAGCTGGGGGCCGCCCCCAACCCGGTGGGCTCAGAATCCCGGTATGAGCTGGTGCCCATGTTTTACCGGGTCTCGGGCACCTTCCGGGCCATCGATCCCGACATCACCAAACGGATGATCCGTATCAACCCCATGCGGGGCGGAGACGACACCGTCCTGCGGATCCTGAGGCAGGCCATGGAAAGGGTGAGGACATGTTCTTAGAAAAGCTTTGCAGGGAATCCCCCCAGCTTATCGACGCCATCTGCCGCCTTCATCAGGCCGGCCGGATCCTCCCCGACTCCTACGTCATTGACCTGGATCAGTTCCGCCGGAACGCAGCGGCTATCAAAGCCAAGGCTGACGAGAACCAGATCCGCCTCTGGTTCATGCTCAAGCAGCTGGGCCGGAACCCCAGGCTGGCTCAGGAATTGGTGGAGCTGGGCTACCCCGGCGCCGTGGTGGTAGACTTTAAGGAGGCCCAAGTGATGATGAACAACCACATCCCTCTGGGCAATGTGGGGCACCTGGTTCAGCCTCCTCAGGCCATGCTGCGGCAGATCATTGATTACGGCGCCCAGGTCATCACCGTCTACTCCCTGGAGAAGGCCCGGGCCATCAGTGACGCCGCCCTCTCTCTGGGGAAAAAGCAGTCCATTCTGATCCGGGTCTTTGACAGCCGGGATCACATCTACAGCGGCCAGACCGCCGGCGTGGATCTGTCCCGGCTGCCTGACTTCCTCCGTGAGGTCTCCGCCCTCCCCGGTGTGGAGGTTCACGGCGTCACCTCCTTCCCCTGCTATCTCTACCAGGAGGAGGTGGGAGACATCGCCCCCACCCCCAACCTGGAGACGGTGACCCAAGCCGCCCGGATCCTCCGGGAGCAGGGCGTGGAGCCCAGGATCCTCAACACCCCCTCCGCCACCAGCTGCCGCACCCTGGAGCTGATGTCCAAGCTGGGAGGCAACTGCGGAGAACCGGGCCATGGCCTCACCGGCACCACCCCCGCCCATGCGGAGATGGAGCTGCCGGAAAAGCAGTGCATCGCCTACCTCAGCGAAGTCTCCCACAACTTCGCGGGCAAGGCCTACTGCTACGGCGGCGGCTTCTACCGCCGGGGGCATATGGCCCACGCCCTGGTAGGCTCCCAGCCTGAGCAGCTCCGCCCCATAGAGGTGACTCCGCCCAGCCTGGAAAGCATTGATTACCACTTTGAGCTGGCGGAAACCGCCCAGGTGGGAGAAAGCGTCGTCATGGCCTTCCGCTACCAGATCTTTGTCACCCGCAGCGACGTGGTTCTCCTCTCCGGCGTAGCCCAGGGGGATCCCCAGGTCGTGGGCGTCTGGGACAGCCTGGGCAATCAAAAAGCATGATCTTCCAATCAGAAAACGAGGCGTAAGGCATGAAAAAGCGTTTTATTGTGATCGTTCTGGACGGCTTCGGCATGGGAGCTATGAGGGACGCCGCCCTGGTGCGTCCCGGCGACGAGAAGGCCAACACCCTTCGCAGCATCCTCCATGACCAGCCCGACCTAAAGCTCCCCACGCTGGAAAAGCTGGGACTGATGAACGCCTTCGGCGGGGAAAGCCAGCAGATGCATTTCAACCCCTTGGCCAACTTCGGCACCAGCGAGCTGGCCCACCACGGGGCCGACACCTTCATGGGCCATCAGGAAATCATGGGCACCCTGCCCAAAAAGCCGGAGATCATCCCCTTCCAGGAGAAGGTGGACGCCGTAGCCGCCCATCTCCGGGAGAAGGGCCACCAGGTGGAGATCAAGGAAGTCCAGGGTCTCCGCTACGTGGTCTGCGACCGGTATGTCACCGTGGCCGACAACCTGGAGGCCGACCTGGGCACCACCTACAATGTGACCGCTCCCCTGGACTTTATCTCCTTCGAGAAGGAATGCGAGATCGCCGCCCTGGCCCGGGAGGTCGTCACCGTGGGCCGGGTGGTGGTTTTCGGCGGCACCGGCAACACCATGGAGGATCTCTATGCCGCCGAGGAGGTCAAGGCTGGGAAGTACATTGGCATCGCCTCCGCCAAGTCCAAGTCCTACGAGCAGGGCTACCAGTGCCGTCACCTGGGCTATGGGGTGGATAAAAACGTTCAAGCCCCCACCATCCTCACCCGGCACAACGTCCCCGTCACCCTCATCGGCAAGGTGGCCGATATTGTGGCCAACGACGGCGGAAAGAGTATCTCCTGCGTTCCCACCCCCGAGTGCATGGAGCTGACCTACGAGGCTGTACAGACCATGGATCAGGGCTTTATCTGTACCAACGTACAGGAGACCGACCTGGCCGGACACTCTCAGGACAGCGCCGTCTACCGGCTCCGGCTGGAGCAGGCCGACGCAGGTCTTGCCAAGATCCTTCCCCTTCTCACCGAGGAGGATATCCTGCTGGTTCAGGCCGATCACGGCAACGACCCTGACATTGGGCACAGCCGCCACACCCGGGAAAATGTCCCCCTCCTGGTCTACCGCAAGGGCCTCACCGGCGTGCGCCTGGGACTCCGGAGCACCATGAGCGACGTGGGAGCCACCGTATGCGACTTCTTTGGGGTGGATCATCCCCAAAATGGCACCTCCTTCCTGTCCCTTTTGGATCCCTGATAAAGGAGCCTGCCCTCTCCCCCTGCCGCCCTCTCCGGCGGCGGGGGGATTTTGTTCGCCCTTCTAAACACTTCCTCTTTTTTACCTAAATCGTGAAAAACAAAACAATATTTTTTTATGTTTTTGATAAAAAATCGATTTACTCCTCTGGTATTTTATGCTATGATAACGTTACGAAATTTTGGATTTGGTTTTTTAAGGAGGCCCCGCCATGGACAGCCGCAAATTGGTATTAAAAGAAACTGCGGTGATGGCGGTGGGACAAACCCTCTGCGTCGTGGCCATGCTGGGGATCTTCGCCCTCTTGGGGCAGTTTGACTCCACCGTGCTCCGGGGTGGGATCCTGGGGGGGGTGCTGGCCACTCTGAACCACTTTTTTTTGGCCGTTGGGGTAATGATGGCGGCGGATAAGGCTCAGGGAGAGAATGTAAGGGGCGGAAAAAGTCTGGTTCAGTTCTCTTTTCTTCTCCGGACTGTGCTCCTTTTCGTCATTCTGTTTGCCCTTTTAAAAAGTGGGCTGTGCAACATTTTCGCCCTGCTTTTGCCTCTGCTGTTCACAAAGCCCATTTTGCTCCTGGATCAATTTTTCCGAAAGGATGGTGCGGTTAAGCCATGAATCTGAACGTCACAGGGCCTTTTATCTACTTCACGATCCCCATTCTTGGCGGGATCCCCATCACACAGACCACTGTATCCTTTTTGATCGTGACTATCTTTCTGTGCAGTCTCTGCGTCATTCTGGGGAAGGATCTGAGCACCCGGCCCGGCCCCCGGCAGATCATGGTGGAGAAGGGGATCACCATGATGCAGGACATGGTGGTGAGCACCATGGGCCCCCACAATGCCCACTGGACGCCCTTTATCATCACCATCTTCCTCTCCTCCATCTGCGGCTCCCTCATTGGCATGACCGGGTTTCTGCGCTCGGCCACCGCTGACCTCAGCTGCACTCTGGTGTGGGCTTTGATGGTCTCGGTGATCATCTGGTACAACAACATTAAGGGCAGCGGCTTCCTGGGCTGGATCAAGGGCTTTACCGAGCCGGTGGCCGTCATGACCCCCATGAACCTGATCTCGGAGATCGCCCAGCCGGTGTCCATGGCCTTCCGTCACTTTGGCAACCTGGCGGGGGGCGGCGTGATCACCAGTGTGCTCTACATGGCCCTGTCCCTTGCCTCCACGGCGGTTTTGAACCTGATTTCCGCCAACGGCGGGCTCATCGCCGTGGCCCTTATGGTGGTGGGCGCCGGCCTTCTTCTGCTGCGGCGGAAAAAGAGAAAGCTGAGCCTTCTGATCTTTGGCTACCTGAGCCTGGCCCTGGGCTTTTTCGGTTTCCTCCAGGCCATGGGGTGGCTCTCCGGCGTGCCGGTGCTGGCCTTCGGTATTCCGGCGGTGCTCAGCTGTTATTTCGACATCTTCTCCGGCGCCGTGCAGGCGCTGGTGTTCAGCCTTTTGAGCATGGTCTACATCTCCGGCTCCTGCCCCCCTCCTGAGGAGGCCTAAAGGGCAAAGAAGCCCACTTCCTTTGTTTGTTCTTATAATGAACATATTATAAAAATTTTTATGGAGGTCGTACTTATGGAACACGCGATTTTGAAGGCAGGCTGCGCCATCGGCGCCGGGATCTGTATGGGTATCGGAGCCATCGGCCCCGGCATCGGCGAGGGTATCGCCGTCAGTAAGGCCCTGGAGGGCATGGCCCGTCAGCCCGAGGTCACCGGCACCCTGCGAACCAACATGATCCTGGGCTGTGCCATCGCCGAGACCACCGGTATCTACTCTCTGCTCATCTCCTTCCTGATCCTGTTCGCCATCAACTGATCCTTCCTTTCCCGGGAAAAGAAAGGAGTTGATGAGAATGGGACAATTTGAAGCTCTCGTCGGCGTCAACTTTTGGACGGCGCTTTTTGTGCTACTCAATACCCTTGCCATCTACTTTGTGGCCAAGAAGTATTTGACCGATCCTGTAACAAAGATCATCGCCAAGCGTCAGAAGGAGATCGAGGACACCTACGAGAAGGCCGAGCAGGCGGAGGGGGAGGCCCTGGCCATGCGGGAGGAGTGCGAAAAGCGCCTTTCCGGTGCCAGGGACGAGGCCTCTGCCATCGTCAAGACCGCCACGGTGCGGGCCACCGCCCGGACTGAGGAGATGATGACCGCCGCCCGGGCCGAGGTGGCCGCCCTCAAGACCAAGGCGGATCAAGAGATCGAGAGCGAGCGGCGCAAGGCCGCAGGCGAGCTGAAGAACGACATCTCCGAGCTGGTGCTGGACATCGCCGGGAAAGTGGTGGAGAAGGAGCTGGACGCCTCCACCCACAAGAGCCTGATCGACGACTTCATCAGCCGGGTAGGTGACGAATGATGACCACCCTGGAGAAAGAGTACGGTGACGCCCTCTACTCCCTGGCCCAGGATGAAAACTGCCTGGACGAGGCCCTGGAGGGACTCACTCTGGCAGTCGCCGCCTTTCGGGAGAACCCCGGCTACCTGACCCTGATCCAAAACCCCGCCCTGGTCAAGGAGGAGCGGCTGGAGCTGCTGGGCAAGGCCTTTGCCGGTATCCATCCCTATGTTCTGAATTTTTTGAAGCTCCTGTGCGAGCGCTCCGCCCTCAGCCTGACTGCTGGGGCCCTGGAGGAGTACAGGATCCTTCTCTATGCCCAGCGGGGCATCCTGCCCGTGGAGGCCGTCTCCGCCGTCCCTCTCACCGAGGAACAGCAGAAGGCCCTGACGGACAAGCTTGCCGCCAAAACCGGCAAGACCATCCTGCTGGAAAACTCGATCGATCCCACCCTCCTGGGCGGCGTCAAGCTGCGTTACGAGGGCAAGGAACTGGACGGTACCGCTGCGGGACGGCTTTCCGCCCTGCGCCGGTCGCTGACCCAAGCGTGACCGGAACCATTGGAAAGTTGGTGAGACGATGCAGTTAAGACCTGAGGACATCAGTAAGATCATCAAAAGCCAGATCAAAAACTACGAAACCAAGATCGAATCCGCCGAGACCGGCACCGTCATCCTGGTGGGCGACGGCATCGCCCGGGCTTACGGCCTGGAAAAGTGCATGGCCAACGAGCTGGTGGAGTTCTCCAACGGCGAATATGGCATGGCCCTTAACCTGGAGGAGGACAGCGTGGCCATCGTCCTTCTGGGCTCTGACGAGGGCATCAAGGAGGGTGACACCGTCAAGCGTACCGGCAAGGTGGTCTCCGTCCCCGTGGGCGAGGGCCTTATCGGCCGGGTGGTGAATCCCCTGGGCCAGCCCATCGACGGCAAGGGCGCCATTGAGTCCAAGGAGATCCGGCCCATCGAGCGTAACGCCCCCGGCATCATCCAGCGCAAGAGCGTCTCTGTACCCCTTCAGACGGGCATCAAGGCCATCGACTCCATGATCCCCATCGGCCGGGGCCAGCGGGAGCTGATCATCGGCGACCGGCAGACCGGCAAGACCGCCATCGCCCTGGACACCATCCTCAACCAGAAGGGCAAGGG
>JAAWBD010000075.1 GCA_022792495.1 Oscillospiraceae bacterium | reverse complement strand
TATCATCGAGAAAGAGGATCTGGATGAGGATACCATGATGATGGACGCCCTGGAGGCCGGCGCGGAGGATATGAGCGTAGAGGGGGAGGTTTTTGAGATCACCACTGCCCCTGACGACTTCGGTACCGTCCTGGCCAACCTGGAGACCAAAGGTTACTCCTTTGTCAACGCCGCTGTAGAGATGGTTCCTCAGAACTATGTAAAGCTGGAGTCTGAGGAGGACATCAAGAACATGGAGAAGCTTATTGACAGCCTGGAGGATAACGACGACGTGCAGAACGTCTGGCACAACTGGGATCAGGATTAAATAAGAGAAAAAGGAAAGACGCCGCTGAACAAGCGGCGTCTTTCCATATGCGCAAGTAAGCCTGTAAGCCGGGTTCTGTCCTTTAAGACAGCCATCTATCTCGACGCGCTGTTGCCAACACGCTCCAGCCACCTCCTGAACACGGCCGGGCCGGCCTGGTGTGTTCCCACGGTGTTGCTCCGGATAGAGTTTACAGCGACGGACGCTTCCACGCCGTCGGGTGAGCTCTTACCTCACCTTTCCACCTTTGCCGGCGCATACAGATCCGGTGGGTCTGCTGTTCGCCGGTAGAATATCTCTGTTGCCCTTTTCCTGGGGTCGCCCCCGGCGGGTATTACCCGTTATCCTTGCCCTGTGGAGCCCGGACTTTCCTCACCCTTGGGCCTTTCGTCCCAAGGGCGCGGCTGTCCAGCTTGCTTGCGGGTTTCATTTTATCCCATTTGAGGGACAAAGTCAAATCTGTTTTCGTTGAAATTTTCTTCTGAATGCGGTATACTATTTTGGCAACTTTAGGTTAAGGAGGGTTCTGGAATGAAAATGACCATTCAGGAATATCTGGACACTCTCAAAGGAAAAAAGACCGCCGTGCTGGGCATCGGTGTGTCCAATACGCCGTTGATCCACATGCTGCGCCGGGCAGGGGCGAAAGTTACTGCCTGTGACAAACGGAGCCGGGAAGCCTTTGGCGGCAAAATAGAGGATCTGGAAAGCCTGGGAGTAAAGGTGTTTCTGGGGGAGGACTACCTGGATCATCTGTCCGGGCAGGATGTGATCTTCCGCACCCCCGGAATGCGGCCTGACCTGCCGCAGCTTTCCACCGCTGTGGCGGAGGGGAGCCTTCTCACCTCAGAAATGGAGGTTTTCTTCCAGACCTGTCCCTGCCCCATTATCGGCGTTACCGGCAGCGACGGCAAGACCACCACGACCACCATTATTGCCCAGCTGCTTAAGGCAGAGGGAAAGACGGTTTATCTGGGGGGAAATATCGGAAAACCCCTGCTGCCGGATACCGGCATGATGGAGCCCTCGGATATTGCGGTGGTGGAGCTCAGCTCTTTCCAACTCATGACCATGGATCTGAGTCCCCATATTGCCGTTGTTACCAACCTGGCCCCCAACCATCTGGATGTTCACCGTTCGATGGGGGAGTATATCTCTGCCAAGGAAAACATTTTCCTGCACCAGACCCCGGAAGATCGGGTGATCCTTAATGCCGACAATGAGATCACCCGCTCCTTTGCATCAGGTGCGAAAGGGAAGATCACACTGTTCAGCCGCTTGGAGGAGCCGGAAGGGGATGGGGTTTTCTTCCGGAATGAGGCTATTTGGCTGCGGGATAGAGGGAAAGAGCGAAAGCTCCTGGAGCGAAAGGATATCCTTCTCCCCGGAGACCATAACGTGGAAAACTACATGGCCGCTATCGCTGCGGTGAAGGATCTTGTTTCCGAAGAAACCATTCGAGCCTTTGCCGCTAAATTCAGCGGGGTGGAGCATCGAATCGAGTTAGTACGGACATTGAACGGAGTTCGTTATTACAATGACTCCATCGCGTCCAGCCCCACCAGAACCATGGCTGGGCTAAAATGCTTTCCGGAAAAGGTGATCCTTATTGCCGGAGGCTACGACAAGCATATCCCCTTTGACGACCTGGGGCCTGCCATCACAGAGCATGTAAAGCACCTTATTCTGACAGGGGATACCTCCCCAAAGATCCGCTCTGCGGTGGAGGCAGCCCCCGCTTATAAAGAGGGGGTGCCCGCCATTGAAGAATACCATGATTTCCGAGATGCGGTGGAGGGGGCCCAAAAGGCGGCTATGCCCGGAGACGTGGTGATCCTTTCTCCAGCCTGCGCCTCCTTTGACAGGTTCAAAAATTTTATGGAGCGGGGAAACACCTTTAAAAAGATCGTACAGGACTTGAAAGAGTGAGGATGTGAAGGGATGGAGCTTTACGATACTCTGGAGCGCCTATGTTCCCTCTCCGGGCCCTCTGGCTTTGAGGGGAAAGTGGCACAGGCCGCGAGGAAATTGCTGGAACCGTTGATGAATGAGGTATCCGTCGACCGCTTGGGAAATGTGATTGGTATTCGCCGGTGTGGGAAGCCTAATGCAAAGCGACTGCTGCTGGACGCCCACCTGGATGAGATCGGGCTGATCGTCACGGGCATTGAGGAGGGCTTTCTTTGCTTCGCGCCTATTGGGGGCGTGGATCCTCGGATGCTTCCTGCCAGGGAGGTGACCATCCTGGCGGAGCCGGAACCATTCTTTGGTATGGTGGCCTGCCTGCCGCCTCATGTGCAGAATGCCGCCGACCATGATAAGTCGGTGGCCATTGAGGATTTACGGATAGATGTGGGTATGACCCAAACGGAGGCAGAGCGGGCGATCCCCATCGGAACCCCTATAGTCTACCGAGAGGGATGCTTTCGTCTGGCAGGGGAGCAGGTCTGCGGGAAATCCCTGGATGACCGCGCCTGTTTTACCATTCTGCTGCGGACAGCAGAGCTTCTGAAGGACGTGGAGCTGGATGTTGATCTCTATGTGATGGGCAGCGTTCGGGAGGAGGTAGCCGGCACAGGAGCCATTGTAGGTACCAACGCTATTGATCCGGACTGGTGTGTGGCGGTAGACGTGACCCATGCTGCTACGCCGGATCTATCTCACCCCAAGGAAAGAACCTGTGAATTATACGGGGGCCCTGCCATCGGCGTAGGGCCCAACATGACCTGGAGCCTCACAGATCGTATGGTGGCTAAGGCGAAGGAGCATGAGATCCCCTATCAGTTGGAGATCATGGAAGGCCATACCGGCACCAACGGCTGGCATATGCAGATCTGTCGGGAGGGGATCCCCACCTCGGTAGTATCATTGCCCCTGAAATATATGCATAGCCCTATTGAGGTGATTGCTCTGGAGGACATGGAAAATGTGGCCCAGCTCCTGGCCGCCTTCACCAAGAATCTGGGAAAGGAGGGAGCCGAATGCTGCTGAATACACTGAAGGAGTTATGTGTGCTCAGCGGCCCCTCCAGCTATGAAGGGCCTGTCCGGGATTATCTAAAGATCCGGGCAGAGGCCGCTGGAGCGGTCTGCCGGGTAGATGGGATGGGGAACCTGATTTGCGAGAAGAAGGGGGCGAAATCGGTTCCCGATACCCTGATGCTGTGTGCCCATATGGATGAAGTGGGGTTCATCGTCAGACACATCACCGAGGATGGCTATATCAAATTTGCCTGCCTGGGGGGAATCGACCGCCGGGTACTTATCGGCAAGCCGGTTTTCCTGGGAAAAGACCGGGTTCCCGGTGTGATCGGGCTGAAGGCCATTCACCTGACCACCCCAGAGGAGCGGAAAAAGGTTCCTAAGCTGGAGGAGCTTTTTATTGATATAGGCGCCCGAAGCAGGGAGGAGGCCGAGGCCCTGACCCATTTGGGCGACTTTGCCGTCTTTTCCGATTCCATAACAGAATATGGCCACCAAATGTTGAAGGCCAAGGCCCTTGACGACCGAATCGGCTGTGCCGTGATGATAGAGCTGATGGAAAGGGCGCTTCCTATGGATGTGACCTTCGCCTTCACTGTACAGGAGGAGGTAGGTACCCGGGGGGCTTTCGGTGCCGCTTTTTCCGTCACACCGAAGCTGGCCCTTGTTCTGGAGGGTACCACCGCGGCGGACAGCCCCACTACCGATGTCCACCGTCGGGTCTGCTATCCTGGAAGGGGGCCGGTGGTTCCCTATATGGATGGGGGAACGGTTTATGACCGTGGTCTTTTTGAACTGCTCCGGGATCTGGCGGAGGAGCATCAGATCCCCTGGCAAACCAAGGAGTATATCTCCGGCGGCTCTGATGCTGGGGCGATTCAAAGAACCAAGGCTGGGATTCGGGTGGCTGCGGTCTCCGCCGCTGTGCGGTATCTCCATTCTCCGTCCAGTGTTGCCTCTATCCGGGATCTTGAACACATTGAGACACTGGCGCTCCGCTTTATAGAGTCGGTTGCCGCAGGGAGGGCATAATATGGATACTTTTGAGCTGATTTCCAAGCTGACCGCTGTTTTTGGCCCCTCCGGGCAGGAAAAGGGGATAGCCCAGGTCATCTCCGACCTGGCGCGGCCTTTTGCGGATGAGATCACCACCGATCCCCTGGGGAATCTCATTGTTCGGAAAAAGGGGAGCGGCCCCAAGCTTATGCTTGCCGCACACATGGATTCCATCGGCCTGGTGGTCACCTATTTTGAGGAGGATGGGACGCTCCGGTTTGGAAAGATCGGGGGCGTCAACGCCAAGGATATCCGGAATGCTCCGATCCGCTTTGAGAATGGGAGCCTGGGAACGGTAAAGATCCACGGGAAAGCGGAGGAGGAGAAGCTGACCCTGGATGACTTGTATTTGGATATTGGGGCAGCCAGCAGGGAAGAGGCCCAACGGATGGTTCGGCTGGGAGATACCGCTGTCTATGCTACCACAGCGGGAAGAGCCGGAAACCGGGTCATCTCCCCCTATTTGGATAATCGCGTTTCCTGCACGGTGCTCCTGAAGGTTTTGGAGAAGCTGAAAAAAAGTGAATATGACCTTTATTTGGTCTTTACCGTCCAGGAGGAACTGGGTCTGAGAGGAGCCAAGACGGCCGCCTATGGGATTGATCCGGATCTAGCTATCGCAGTGGATGTAACAGGCGCCTATGATTATCCCGGTGCCCCCAAGACTGGCAGTGCGGTCTTAGGGGGCGGGGCCGCCATCAAGGTGATGGATACCTCTGTGATCTGCCATCCGGAGATGGTCAAACAGCTTGCCGCTCTCGCCCAGGAGAAGGGAATCCACGCCCAGCAGGATGTGCTTACCAGGGGCGGAACCGATGCGGGAGCCATTTACCAGAGCCGGGAGGGCGTTGTAACAGGTGGGATATCCATTCCCTGCCGCTATTCTCATACCCCTACCTCCATCGTGGATCTTGGGGACGTGGAGGCCTGTATAGAGTTGGTAGCTGCATTTATTGAAACCAAGTAAAAGCAAAGGATGTAAATTAATATGCCCTTACAAATAAGAGATAAGACTCGGGCTATGGCAACACAGGCAGAGGCAGACCTAAAGGAGCAGTTTACACTTGTAGACACCATTTCCCAGGCCAATGCGGAGAAGGTGCTGGATGCCTTTCAGACCTATCGGGTGGCGGAGAGTGATTTCGCCGGGACTACCGGGTATGGGTATGACGACATGGGTCGGGACAAGCTGGAAAAGATTTACGCCCATATCTTCCGTACAGAGGATGCCCTTGTCCGGCTCCAGATGGTGAATGGCACCCACGCCATTACCTGTGCTCTCTTTGGAGCCCTGCATCCGGGAGAGAAGCTCCTCTATGTAGTGGGAGCGCCCTATGATACCATCCAAAGCGCCATTGGGATCGTGGGGAATGCTCCCGGTTCCTTAAAGGCTTATGGGATCAGCTATGGACAGGTGGAGCTGACCCAGGAGGAAAAGCCCGATATCCCTGCTATCATTCGGGCGATCAAGGAGCCAGAGGTCAAGGTGGTAGTTATCCAACGCTCCCGGGGCTATGCGACCCGCGCCTCTCTCTCTGTTGCAGAGATCGGGGCCATCTGTGATGGGATCCGATCGGTTCGTCGGGATGTGGCCATCCTCGTGGACAACTGTTACGGAGAATTTGTCGAGCTCATCGAACCGACCGAGGTGGGGGCCGATCTGGTCATGGGTTCCCTCATTAAGAATCCCGGTGGTGGACTAGCTCCTATGGGAGGTTATCTGGCTGGCCGTCATGACCTGATCGAGGCGGCTGCTATGCGCCTTACAGTTCCTGGGATAGGGAAGGAATGTGGAGCCTCTCTCGGCAATAACCGCAGTCTCTATCAAGGGATTTTCCTTGCCCCTCATGTCACGGCCCAAGCGGTGAAAACAGCCCTTTTTGCCGCCCGGATGATGGAGCTGCTGGGATATCAGACAGATCCTCTTTCTACCCAGATCCGTCACGACATCATCCAGATGATCCATTTTGGTTCTCCAGAGCCCTTGAAAAAATTCTGCCGGGGGATCCAGATGGGGGCCCCTGTGGATTCCTATGTGACGCCAGAGCCCTGGGACATGCCGGGCTATGATACCCCAGTCATCATGGCGGCGGGAGCCTTTATCCAGGGGGCATCCATTGAGCTTTCCTGTGATGCCCCCATGAGGGAGCCATACACCGCATACCTCCAGGGCGGCTTGACCTACGAATCCGGAAAGCTGGGCATCCTGTTGGCGGTGGAAGCGCTCCAGTCGTAGGACGGCCCCCCTTCCGCATACTCTGTGCGGAGGGGGTGAACCAAGTGAAACGTCTGTGGGTTCGATATGGCGGGAACAGAAGAAGGGGAGGAGCGGTTCACGGCCAATTGGGGCTTTCCCTGCTTTTGGGTCTGGTTTTGGCTGTTCTGCTGATTCGTTGGTTTGACGTCTCTATGCGGCCCCAGCTGATAGCCCTGTCAGAGGCCCAGATTCGCAATTACCTCACCCAGGCGGCAAATCAGTCTGTGGCCCAGGCCGTGGCGGAGCAAGGGCCCTCCTACGCTGATATAATTACCCTCCAAACGGAGGCCGGCGGCGGGATCGCTACACTTACCTCCGACACCCTTCAGTTGAATCATATCCGGGCACGGATTTTGGATGATATTATTTCGCATATTGAAAACCTTGACGACCGCTCCCTGTCAGTTCCGCTTGGGGCCTTGACAGGAATTGACCTTCTTTCTGCACTGGGCCCCAGACTTCCGGTAAGGGTCGTTTCTGTGGCCTCTGCCGAGGGGAGCTATCGGAACGATTTTCTCAGTGCCGGGATCAATCAGACCCTGCACCGAATTATGCTGGATGTAGATATTACCGCCCGACTTTTGCTGCCTGGAGGTGTGGTGGAGCTGGAGCTTTCCACCCCAGTCTGCGTCGCGGAAACTGTCATTATTGGCCAGGTACCCCAAACATACTTGAACTGGAGCCCATAAGAGGAGAAGCCTATGCGAATTGTTCCCTATTTTTTTAAAATGCTGCTTCTTGCCCCTCTTGGCGTTTTGATTTGGGGGATCTTTCGCCCATGGCGGCAGAAACAGTTGGTTCGTCAGGGACTTGTGGCCGCCCCGTACCGGGAGGGAACCCTGCTGCTGTTTTTTGTATTTTTGTCCGGCCTATTGGGGCTTACACTGACTCCGATCGGATTCTGGAATGGAATTTTCGCCTTCGCTCCTTTTCAAGGGGAGATCAATTTGATCCCTTTTTGGGAGAGCTGGGCCCTATTTCGCTATTATGCGGCGCATGGGATGTGGCAGGCTATTTTGATCAATTTCCTGGGGAATATCGTCATGTTTGTACCGGTCGGGCTCTTTGCCTCGCTGCTGATGGACAAGCCCCGTTGGTGGAAAAGCACCCTGTGCGCCCTGGGGCTCTCCCTCTTTATTGAGATTTTTCAGCTTTTTGTCTCCAGAGGAACCGACGTGGACGATGTGATCCTGAATACGTTGGGCGGACTGCTGGGGCACGGGCTTTTTGTGTGGCTTCGCCGATTAAACCCTGAATTTGTAAAGCACTGTGCCAGACTGCGGAAAGGAAGTGCCTGATTTGGATGTAAAGCAGGAGATCGAACAGCTTCGGGCTGAGCTGGAGCGGGCCAACTATGAATACTATGTTCTTGACGCCCCCACCATGTCCGACTATGATTTTGATTATAAGCTTCGCCGTTTGGAGGAGATAGAAGGTGTCCACCCGGAGCTTATCACCCCCGATTCCCCCACCCAACGGGTAGGGGGAAAAGCTGCAGAGGGCTTTGACGAGGTCGTACACCAGGTTCCATTGGAGAGCCTTCAGGACGTTTTTTCTCTGGAGGAGCTGTCCGAGTTTGGCCAGCGGGTGGAGGAGGTCGTGGAGGGTGTCTCCTACGATGTGGAGCCCAAGGTGGATGGTCTTTCCGTTGCGCTGGAGTATGAGAATGGTCTTTTTGTTCGAGGGGCGACCCGTGGAGACGGCAGGGTAGGGGAGGATGTGACCCAGAACCTGAAAACTGTCCGCTCCATCCCGCTGCGGCTCCCGGAAAGCCTTCCCCGGTTGATCGTCCGTGGAGAGGTCTTTATGCCCAAGTCCGTGTTCCATAAGCTCAATGAGGAGCGGGAATTGGCAGGGCAGCCCCTTTTTGCCAATCCCCGAAATGCGGCGGCGGGCTCCCTGCGTCAGCTGGATCCCAAAATCGCCGCCTCCCGCCAGCTGGATATTTTGGTTTTCAATATTCAATTTGCGGAGGGAAAGGAGTTCCAGACCCACACGGAGACCCTGGATTATTTGGAAAGCCAGCATTTCCGGGTCATACCCCGCACCTGCTGTGATTCGATGGATTCCTGTGCCAGGCAGATCGAGCGCATCGGAGACAGCCGGGAAGCTTTTGATTTTGATATCGATGGGGCCGTGATAAAAGTCAATTCTCTTTCAGAGCGGGAGCTTCTTGGCAGCACAGCAAAATTTCCGCGCTGGGCGGCCGCCTATAAATATCCCCCTGAGCAAAAGCCGTCTAAGGTAGTGGATATCGTGGTTCAGGTGGGCCGCACTGGGGTTCTGACCCCCAAGGCGGTGGTGGAGCCTGTGCGTTTGGCTGGTACTACAGTTACCAACGCGACCCTCCATAATCAGGACTTTATCACAGAAAAGGATGTGCGGATCGGGGATACGGTACTGGTTCAGAAGGCTGGCGAGATCATTCCGGAGATCGTCTCTGTTCTGAAGGAGAAGCGGCCGGAGGGAACGGTGCCTTACCAACTGCCCGCTCAGTGTCCGGTTTGCGGAGCGGCTGTGGTGCGTGATGAGGATGGCGCTGCCATCCGCTGTACCGGTGCGGAATGTCCCGCCCAGCTTATGCGGAACCTGGTTCACTTTGCGTCCCGGGATGCTATGGACATTGAGGGCTTGGGCCCCGCTAACGTGGAGAATCTGGTCAATGCCGGACTGCTGAAAACCCCCGGCGACCTCTACAGCCTTCAGGCGGAGGATGTAGCCAAGCTGGAGCGAATGGGCAAAAAATCCGCCCAAAATTTGATAGAAGCCATTGAAAAATCCAAGAATAATGATCTTTCCAAGCTTCTTAACGCCTTTGGGATCCGTCAGGTGGGACAAAAGGCGGCTCAGGTTCTTGCCCGTCAGTTCGGTTCTATGGAGGCTATCGCAGCCGCAGGGGAGGAGGAGCTGACCGCCGTTCCTGATATTGGCGCTATTACAGCCCAAAGCCTGACCGCCTGGTTTTCCGCGCCTCAGTCCCGCCATCTTTTGGAGACTTTGAGGGCGGCTGGGGTAAATATGGAGAGCCGTGCAGAGCCTGTGGGGGATAAGCTGGCAGGGCTCACCTTTGTCCTTACAGGTGAGTTGACCGGGTTTACCCGCAAGGAGGCGGGGGAGCGGATCCAGGCATTGGGGGGCAAGGTTTCTGGCTCGGTCTCAAAAAAGACCTCCTTTGTGGTGGCGGGGGAGGCCGCCGGCTCCAAGCTTCGCAAGGCCCAGGAATTGGATATCCCTATTTTGGATGAGTCTGGCTTCCTGGCGATGCTGGAGAATGAAAAATAGGATGAATGGTGTTCGATGGAAAAGTTGACATTTAGCCCAAGATGGTTTAAACTATTTGGGTAAAAATAAGAACAATAAGAACGGGTGATACAAATGAAAAAGCAAAAAGTATCGAACGCCGTTATCCGCCGCCTTCCGCGCTATTACCGCCACCTGACCGATCTGTCCCGGGCCGGAGTATTGCGGATATCCTCCAGCGCATTGGGGGAGGCGATGAATCTGACAGCCTCCCAGATCCGCCAGGATCTGTCCTGCTTTGGTGAGTTTGGGCAGCAGGGATACGGCTATAATGTCGAGAGCCTCCGAAAGGAGGTGGCGGAGATCCTGGGAATGACGCGGAAGCATACTGCCGTTATTCTGGGAGTTGGCAATCTGGGGCGGGCTCTTATCGAAAACTTCCACTTTGACCGGTATGGGGTTCGTTTGACCGCCGCCTTTGACGTAGATCCGGAGCTTGTAGGGAAGGAGATATCCGGCATTCGGGTTCGTCCTACAGGGGAGCTGGTGCAATACCTGAAGGAAAACCCCACCAGTGTGGGAGTTCTCACTGTCCCTCAATCGGTGGCCAGTGAGATGGCGGATTGCCTCCTTCAAAATGGAGTGAAGGGGATCTGGAACTTCACCAACCTGGAGCTGCAGCTGGAGAATCCCGATGCTGTGGTGGAGAATGTTCATTTTTCAGACAGCCTGTTGACCCTCAGTTATTTGATTTCGGAGGCGCCATGAAATACAAGGAACCCATCGCTCTGCTTCTGATCGGGGCTCTGCTGTCAGGGGTCGTGACCGTTGGGGCGGCAGAAGCGGGTACCGCTGTGAATCCCCTTATCTCCCTTAACTGGCTTCGGGAAACATTTATCCCGGGGGCGGTCTCTGATGCCGATAAGCGGGTAGAGGAGGAACTGGAGAACCTGGGAAATGAGATCCAGTCCATCACCCTCCAGGGGAGTGAGCACCGAGTTAAGCGGGGGGATATCCTGTGGCTGAACAGCGGGGCGAGCCTGACCCCGTTGGCAGGAGAGTTGCAGTTGTCCTCCCAATCATCCAAGGGAACTGTCCTTGACGTGACGGAGGGATTTGCCATTCCCTTTCTGACGGAGCAAAATGATTCAAAAAAAGCTGTTTTGAACCACCAATATTTGGCAGCTGAGGATTCCCGAATCGCTGTCCTTGTGGATTCCGATACCGGGGTGATCCGGTTCAGCGGAAACTGTGAGATCACCCTCAGTAAGGAAACAGATTATAATGCCTTGGCGGATGCACTTCGGGCGATGGGGCTGTTTCGGGGCAGCGACGTTCCCTATGGCTCCGGTTATGATTTGGAAAGCACTCCCACCCGAATCCAGGGCCTGGTCATGTTTCTGCGGCTTATTGGGGAGGAGCAGGCGGCACTTAATTATCCTGGCAGCGGGATCACCTATGCCGACGTTCCGGACTGGGCGCTGCCCTATGTAGCCTATGCTTATGATAAGGGCTATACCAAAGGCCAGGAGATCGATGATCAATGGCGGGTGGTGTTTGGCTCTGACAGCCCTCTGGCGGCCCAGGACTATGTCACCTTCCTTCTGCGAGCCCTGGGATATACGGATGGAAATGGGTTTGAGTGGGAGACCGCCATCGCTGATGCAAAGGCCCTCGGAGTCTTGACAGAGGGAGAGGAGCGTCAGTTGACCGAAAAGCCCTTCCTGCGGGCGCAGGTGGCCTATCTCTCTTTCATGTCCCTTTCCGCCCAGCTGACAGCGGGGGAGGGGGGAACCCTGTTGGATCGGCTTACCGCCTCAGGAGCCGTCAGTGCGGCGGCCGCCAACTCCTCCATGGCAGGATTGGAAGATCAGCGGATATAAGAAAAATCGTTATGCGGCAATATGAAAAACCCGTCGGCAAATCTTGCCGGCGGGTTTCTTTCCCTTCCTCCGAGACATAGAATAGCAGGAAAGGAGGGAGGTATCTCTATGCTTTCTGTGATCCCCTATAACAGAGCAGCCGCTGTAGCCTACGCACACCGCTGGGCTTTTGGACGAAACCCGAAATTTTATGATTACGAGGAAATCGGAGGCGACTGCACAAATTTTGCTTCCCAATGCTTATACGCGGGGGTGGGCGTAATGAATTTTACGCCCACCTTTGGCTGGTATTATATCGATCCAAACAATAAGGCTCCGGCCTGGACAGGAGTGGAGTATTTCCGCAATTTCCTGATTCGAAAAGAAACCTCGCCCGGCCCCTTTGGGGAGGAGGTCGATTTGGGCAGATTAGAGCCCGGGGATTTCATACAG
Organism: Oscillospiraceae bacterium; assembly: GCA_022792495.1. GTDB lineage: Bacteria > Bacillota > Clostridia > Oscillospirales > Oscillospiraceae > Vermiculatibacterium. The sequence continues at coordinate 11,050 of JAAWBD010000075.1, read as the reverse complement.
CTGAACTTTAAGGGGGATATTTTTTCGCACACTCCCATCGTGGTAAAGATCGGCAGTCCAGCTAAGCCGGAAAACACTCTGTTGGCAGCCCATTCCTATGATGCAGATTACCGGCCCTTAAGTACGTATATTTATCAAGATATTCGATATCTTCACATTTTGGGAGCCTATCCGTCAGATTAAAGGCCGGTCAATCTTCGCTGCCGGGCTCCATACCGGAATCCTTTTTCTGGGACAGCTTCACGCTTGCCAAGGGATTGGCCTTGGCTGCCAAACGCAGATTTTCATTGTCCACGTGCGTATAGATCTGTGTTGTGTTCAGATTTTCGTGCCCCAAAAGCTCCTGTAACGTTCGTACATCCACGCCATTCTGAAGCATCAGGGTGGCAGCGGTATGGCGCAGCTTATGGGGAGAGTACTGGGAGCTGTCCAACCCAGCCTTTGTCAAGTATTTCTTGACCAGCTTTTCAACCGCGGCTTTAGAGATCCGGGTGCGCCGCCGGCTTAGGAAAAGTGCGTTTTTATCAATGGCCTGTTGTCCGGGCCGCACAGCCAGATACTCCTGAATAGCCCGGATACAAGCGTCATTAAGATAGAGGATCCGCTCTTTATTGCCTTTGCCCAGTACCCGAAGCTGTTCACCCCGCACATCGGTCACATTCAGTCCGATCAGCTCCGATATTCGCACGCCGCAGTTTAAAAACAGAGTCAAAATACACCGATCCCGCTCCTGAAACGGCCCGTCAACACTTTCCAGTAATTGGATACTGCTGTCCAGATCCAGGTATCTGGGCAGCGATTTTTTTGTCCGGGGGGCGTCCAGATCCTGCATAGGATTCTCACTGAGCAATTTAGCCTTATTGGTGAGATATTTATAGAAGGAACGGATAGCCGCTACCTTTCGGGCCCGGGAGGTAGCCTTCAGCCCATAGCCGGTCTGATCGCTGTTCGGCCGCTGGGCCCGATCCCGGCTAAGGTAATTCATATAGGAATAGACGTCTGTGAGGGTCACAGAGCGGATCAACTCCAGATCTACATCACTGATATCGATCGATTCGAATTCAGCTGTTCTGGAAACCTTGCTCTTTTCTATTTTAATAAAGCGGAAAAAATTCCGAAGATCCAGGAAGTATTCATCAACCGTTTTCTTCGAATGTCCCTGAATAGCCTCATGATAAGTAAGAAAATCCCGCAGAATAGGTGGAGCGTCGGTGCGATAATCCATATAGTATCCAGCCGGAAAACTCTGCCAGAGGAACCATCCTTATAAAACAGATTTCCCCTCCCTCTAAGTAAACAAAATTTTTATTTTGTTTACTTATATGTCAGCTTCCCGGCGGCCCCTCCTCTCTGGTTAATTGATCTTTGCAGGTATTACAAAATAGCGGCCAAGGCCTCTCTGATGTTTTTGACTCGAATCAGCTGCAGACCTTCCGGAGCAACTGCCTTACCACCCCGATCCGGGATCAGACACTTTGTAAATCCCAGACGGTGAACCTCTGAAAGCCGTTGGTTCAGCGCGTTGACTGTTCGCAGTTCTCCGGTCAGTCCAACCTCGCCGACAGCGGCCAGATCTCCTGGAACGGGCTTGTCCCGAAAGCTGGAGGCCAATGCGATCACAGCTGCCAGATCCACCGCCGGCTCGTCCAGCTCCAGACCACCTACCACATTTATGTAGGCGTCACAGGAGTTTACCAGCAGTCCCCCCCGCTTCTCCAAAACCGCCAGCAAAAGCATCATCCTGTTATAATCCACGCCAGAGACCATCCGTCGGGGCACATTAAAGCTGGTGGGAGTCAAGAGGGCCTGAACCTCGGCCAAAACCGGCCGGATCCCCTCCATAGCGCAGGTAACACAGGTTCCGGGCGTGTCGGTAGGCCTACCGGCCAGGAGCATTTCAGAGGGATTGGGCACCTCGGTAAGTCCGGTGTCTGCCATCTCAAAAACGCCGATCTCATTGGTAGCTCCAAACCGGTTTTTTGCTGCCCGCAGGATGCGGTATGTGGTCTGCTGCTCCCCCTCAAAGTAAAGCACACAGTCCACCATATGCTCCAGTACCTTTGGCCCCGCGATAGAGCCTTCCTTGTTTACGTGGCCAATGACAAATACGGTGATCCCCAACCCTTTGGCAATGTTCATCAGCGCTAAGGTACAGTCCTTCACCTGGCCTACGCTTCCTGGCGAGGTGGTAAGATCCCCGTTATAAAGAGTTTGGATAGAATCCACAATAAGGATATTGGGCTTCAGCTCCTCCACAGCCTCTATCACATTCTCCAGATTGGTCTCCGCCAGAAGATAGAGCCCCTCTCCCCGAACCTTCAGCCGTTCAGCCCGGAGCTTGATCTGGCGTTCGGATTCCTCACCGGATACATATAAAACATCGGCAAAACGGCACAAGCTGTCGCAGATCTGTAACATCAAAGTGGATTTTCCGATGCCGGGAGCACCGCCGACCAGTACCAGAGAGCCCTCCACCGCTCCCCCGCCCAGCACTCGATCCAACTCGTTCATCCCGGTCTCAAACCGCAGCTCGTTGGTGGTCTCCACATCCCGGAGGGCCTTGGGGCCGTTGAAGCCTACCCGGGCTGACTCCCGCCGCCCGCTGGAAGATCTTGGGGTCTTGCTCTTGGGGGCGGCAGGCTTTTCCACAATCGTATTCCAGGCTCCGCAGGCAGGACATTGTCCTTGCCAGCGGAGCAGCTCATTTCCGCAGTCAGTGCAGAAAAAAACAGTCTTTTCTTTCGCCATAGCACTCCCCTGATTCTTTTGTCTTTTGAAAGGATTATATCACAGGTTCCGGCAGATTACCACCCTGGATTTCTTCTCTGCTTAGCCAAGCTGCTGTCACACACAGAGCCAGCTTGGTCTGATACCCCCCGTCCCTCAGACTCTCTTCCTCGGCCGGGTTGGAAAGAAAACCACATTCCACAAGTATGGCGGGACAGGTGATATGCTTCATCAGATAAACCGAATCCGGAATTTGCGCCGGGGTACGCTTATTGCTGGGGTCAACGCCGTTCCGTAGCATATCCTGCACAAGGACTGCCAAGGCCTTACTGTCCTCCCCAGGGCGAAAAAACACTTGGGCTCCATGATAGGCAGAGTTAGAGAAGGTATTTTGGTGGATGCTGATTACCACCGCGTTTTTTATCTCTTCAATAAGGGCGACCCGGTTGTGAAGGTCAGAGACCTTCTTTTGCCGCAGGGTCTCGCACCCTGGGTCATAAATGGAGACATCCTTGTCCCGTATCAGGATAGGGGCTATTCCGTACAGTCCCAAAAGCTGATCCAGCTTCAAAACCACCGCCAAATTGATCTGGCTCTCAGGCACACCGCTCAGAGAGACCGCTCCCCCATCCTCCCCTCCGTGGCCGGCGTCCAGGATCAGCTGATACTCTGGCAGGCGAACAGAGGCAAAGGCGTAGGTTTCCTTTTTTCTCTCTCCCCACAACCCAAAGAGAACCGCAGAGGCAGCTGTGCTTACGATCAGACCAAGGGCCAAAAATTTTTTCCAGCCTGTTTTTTTCAAGGTACATCCCCTCCCAGGCAAACTTATGGCCCAAACCGGGGCAATATGCCAGTTGCTCCAGCTTCCTCCTCTCCCCTGTTCCTTTTGCGCCGCATAGGATAACCCGGAGGAGCTCTCCCCTCCCAATCAATACGGTAAGGAGGAACAAGCATTGTATCCCGATAAAGACAATAAGCCGACCGTGCCGGAAACGGGGCCCTGTCCCGACGGCTGTGGCACGCTCCCTGAGTGCGCGCCCCTAGCGGTTCCTTACGTTCCCTTTCAGCAAACCTCACCCAAGAGATATAGTCAGACCGACGCCCTTAATAACGGAACACTTTTTCCTGGTCTAAACCTGCCCTTCCATATGAAGAAGGACGCCGCCAATGTGGCCACCGGCCCTCTGGGGGAGCTCCAGGCCCTGGAATTCGTCCTTTTGGAACTTGGACTCTACCTGGATACCCATCAGGCTGACGCAGAGGGCTTTGCCCTTTTCCAGCAGTACGCCGCTTTGGAGAAAGCTGGGCGGGAAAAGTACGAATCCCTCTATGGCCCGCTGTTTCAGCGGACTACTGCCAGTCAAAAGGATTTTTCCGCCTGGATCAAGAATCCCTGGCCCTGGGATCCCATGGAAGGAGGGAAACAGTAAGCTATGTTTGTCTATGAGAAAAAGCTTCAATACCCTGTAAAGATCAAGACCCCCAATCCCAAGCTGGCCTCGGTCATCATCAGCCAGTACGGTGGACCTGACGGCGAGCTGGGGGCTTCTCTGCGCTATCTGTCCCAGCGGTATGCCATGCCCTATCCTGAACTGAAGGCACTGCTCACCGATATCGGCACTGAGGAGCTGGGCCATCTGGAGATGGTGGGAACCATCGTCCACCAGCTGACGCGGAATCTGACCGACGAGCAGATCCGTACCGCCGGCTTCGATACCTACTTTGTGGATCACACCACCGGCGTATATCCCCAGTTTGCATCCGGCTACCCCTGGTCCTCCTCCACCATGCAGTCCACCGGTGACGTCATCGCCGACCTGACGGAGGATCTGGCTGCGGAGCAGAAGGCCAGACTTACCTATGACAACATTCTGCGCCTTTCCGACGACCCTGACGTCAGCGATGTGATCCGCTTCCTGCGGGAGCGGGAGATCGTTCACTTCCAGCGGTTTGGTGAGGCCATTCGCTTGGCCAAGGAGCGGATGGATCAGAAGAATATCTATCTCACCAACCCGGCCTTCGACGGCCCCAAGCCCAAGCAGTAAGCCCCTGTTTAAAAAGAGATACCCCGGTCCTTTGGGGGATCGGGGTATCTCTCTATTTTTTTCTCAGGAGATCCAATTCCTCCAGCGTGCCTTGAAACACATTCAGGTCGATGTGCTCCTCCCTTCCCTCATAGCCGGACAGGTGAGCGGAGTGGGAATACTGCCAAAAAGCCCAGTTTTTATCTATCGGAGCAAAAAGAGGCCGGGTGATCCACAATGGATACTCCTCATAACCCTCCTCCAGATAGAGACGATAGGATCGGTAGGTGGCATACAGGATAGGTTTCTGCCCGTAGTACTCCTCCAAACCGGCCAGAAGGGGCTTCAAAATGGCCTCTACCTCCTCCTGTGAGGGAGGATTCTGCAGTTTATCTCCGTAAAATTCAATATCTACCACCGGTGGAAGCATCCCTGGAGTCAGAGGAACCAAGTCAATAAAATTTTTTGCCTGGGTCTCCCCGGGGGAATCGTAACTGAAAAAATGATAGGCTCCCGCCCATACCCCGGCGTCCTGGGCCCTCGCCCAATTTTGAAGGAAATAACGGTCAGTCGAACCGCTTCCCTCGGTGGCCTTGATAAAAGCAAACTGGACTCCCTGCTGGGCCAGCTCCTGCCAATCCACCTCCCCCTGATAGGCGGATACATCCACGCCCCAAGCGTTCCAGGGCTTTGGGGATCTTTGGTTTGGAAGCAGGAGCAACCCTCTCCAGCGGAGAAGGAAAAGCACTAAAAGCCCTATGCTGATGAGAATCAAAAATCCCTTCAAAAGTCGTCTAAGTTTAGGCAACATCTCCCCTCCTCCCCTACTTACTGTTCAAAAAAACGCCTTGGTGTCCAGATAGTCGATGTTCAGATCCTGGGTATAGACCCGGGTCTCTACCACATATTCCGGGGAATAGAGCACCTGGGCCAGGTGGTTCCATGTATCTCCCTGATACTGCCATGCGTCGGCGGAGAGGACGTCGCCTCCATCCCTGGATATGGTGTAAACTATATTTCCTTGCTCTTCCTTGTCACAACATAGGGTTTGGACGGCATAGCCATGTTCTTCCATAATATTCAGCAACTCCTCCGCCTTCCCAGTATGGCCCTCCTCGTATCGAAATCCAATCCGTACCACATCCCAAAAGGCAGTGGAATACCAAGTGTTTTTGTAATAGAATTCCTCTACCCCGTCATTATCCAAATCACCCCAATAATGGACTGGGTCATCTAATAGCTGTCGTTCCGCCGTACCAACAAACTGGGAAAAGCCTTCCTCCTGAAACTCCGCGGTCATCTGGGCCAGCTGATCCGTGTAGCAGTCATCCCCCTGCCGCAGTTCCTCCTCATAGCACTCGACCTCACGATAAATCACGACCTCCTCCACGGGAACGCCATTTTGGAACTCATAAAAGCTCACACCATTGACATTTTTTGTCGCGTAGTTGATATTGGAGCTCCAAAAATACTGCTTTTCTCCAAAAACAGTAAACCCATAGCTGCCGCGGCCAAGAAAGCAATGCACATCATAAGTACCTTGATACCTGCCCCCCGCCTGACCTTGGAAAAACATCAGGCCAATGTTGCCTGCACTCCCTCCGGGAGTGATGGCGATCAGATCCAAAACACCGTCATTATCTCCATCCGCTTCCAGTGTGATCAATTCACCAAAAAGGTTCCATTCTGAATCCACATGGACGCGAAGATTATGCCACCATGGATCTTCCGGCTGTCCCTCCTGATCTATAATGACCAAAAGCTCCTCCTTGGACACGCTCCGGCCGACTTCCATCGGGCCGAATACTTCGTCCAAGGTGTTCTCCTCCACGGCCTGAATCGCAAGATCCACCAGCTCCCGGGGAATGTAGGAGGGTTCCTCCAGGATCGGCGGCGGAGTGTATTCCGGATAGACGGACGGCGTCCATTCCGCCTCCGGTTCGGGTGTCACCGCAAGGCTTGGGGTGATTGTCCCAACAGTAGGCAGATCAGAAGGCTGGAAGGTCTCTGTGGCCGGAGCAGTACAGGCAGACAGGGCAACACACAGAAGAAACAGGTAGAATACCCTTTTCATTGTTATCACCAAAGACATTATAAAATCCCTTTTTCCTGGATTCAACAACAAAAGCGTAACAAAAAGGGGCTGCCGGGCAAACTCGACAGCCCCTCTAAGCAATCGAAGGGGAAAATGCTTTACAGGACTTCTCTAATACGGTCTATCGCCTCTGCAGTGGCCTCCGCCTCCCCAAAGGCGGTGAGGCGAACGTATCCCTCCCCACTGGGACCAAAGCCTGCACCGGGAGTGGTGACCACGCAGGCCTTCTTTAACAGGACATCAAAAAATTCCCAGGAGGAAATGCCGTCAGGCGTTTTGACCCAGATGTAGGGAGCGTTGACGCCGCCGTAGACAGTAAGCCCAGCCCTGCGGAGACCATCCTTGATCACCTTGGCGTTATTCAGGTAGAAGCCGATCGTTTCCTTGATCTGCTTTTGTCCCTCTTGGGTGAAGGTAGCCTCCGCAGCTCGCTGGACTATATAGGACACCCCGTTAAATTTAGAGCCCTGGCGGCGATTCCAGAGGGCGTTAAGACTGACCCCATCCCGAACCAGCTCCTTGGGTATCACCGTATAAGCGCACCGGGTACCGGTAAAACCCGCTGTCTTGGAGAAGGAGCGGAACTCGATGGCGCAGGTCTTGGCCCCTCCAATTTCGAAAATGCTGTGGGGGATACCGGGCTCTGTGATAAAAGCCTCGTAGGCCGAATCGTACAGGATCACGCTGCCGTGGGCATTGGCATAATCCACCCAGGCCTGGAGTTGCTCTTTGGTGGCGGCTGCTCCGGTGGGATTATTGGGGGAGCAGATGTAGATAAGGTCGGGAATCTTTTCCTTGGGCAGCGCGGGGAAGAATCCATTCTCGGCGGTACAGGAGAGATAGACAAGCTCCGTCCACTTCTCCCCGTCATACTCCCCTGCCCGGCCTGCCATGGCGTTGGTGTCCACATAGACCGGGTATACCGGGTCGCAGACCGCCACTACGTTGTCCAGGCCAAAGATGTCCCCGATACTGCCACAGTCGCTTTTGGCGCCATCAGAGACAAAGATCTCATCGTCGGCAATCAGTACTCCGTTGGCTTTATAGGAATCCTGAATGGCAAAGCGCAGAAAATCATAGGCACAGCAGATCTCCTCGCAATAGCCTCTGAAGGTGTCCTTGCGTCCCATCTCCTCCACCGCTTTGCCCATGGCATCAATAACAGCAGGGGCCAGGGGTTGGGTCACATCCCCGATCCCCAGCCGGATCAGAGGTTTGGGGGGATTTTGGGCGGAAAAGGCCTGCACCCGGCGGCCGATCTCCGGAAAAAGATACCCTCCAGGCAGCTTTAAAAAATTCTGGTTGATATGCGCCATATCAAAGTCCCTCCCTTTCCTTCCATTCCCCTTCAAATACCGTAACGGCCGGACCTGTCATGTAGACATGCCCGTCCTTTTCATCCCATCGGATAAGCAGATCCCCACCCAGAAGCCGCACAGTGGCGGTTTGCGCTGCCTTCCCTTCCAGAACTGCGGCTACCAGAGCGGCACAGGCGCCGGTACCACAGGCCAGGGTCTCTCCGCTTCCCCGCTCCCAGACCCGCATTTTCAGCAGATGGGGATTGATCACTTCTATGAATTCTGTGTTGGTTCTATTGGGAAAGCTGGGGTGATATTCAAAGCCGGGCCCGATGGAGGGAAGGTCAATATCATCGATCCTGTCCAAGAATGTAACGGCATGAGGATTTCCCATGGAAACCGGACAAATAAGATAGTCCGCTCCGCCCACTTGGATCTCCCGAAGCTCCTCCGGTTTTGGGAGCCCCATATCCACGGTAACAGAGCTTACCTTCCCACCTAAAACCTCCAGCATTAAGCGCTTGATTCCGGCCAATGTCTCTATGGTAACGGCGGTCTTTTCTGTCAGCCGCTTATCGTATACAAATTTGCCTACACAGCGTATCCCGTTTCCGCACATCTCTCCCTCAGAGCCGTCGGCATTGAACATTCTCATCCGAAAATCTGCCCGCTCTGAGGGACAGATACAGATTAGGCCATCGCTTCCGATCCCAAAGTGGCGGTCTGAAAGCTTGATAGCCAGCTCTGGTAGATTTTGAGGGGCATCTTTGGTACAATCCAGGTAAACGTAGTCGTTTCCCAGTCCTTGCATCTTGGTAAAACGCATGGTGTCAGCCTCCCATTTCCGCAAATCAAAAGGGCGGCAGCCAAAGGTATCTGGCCACCGCCCCCTATTATATCAGTCCAGCCAGCTTCCGTCCAGTACCATCTGGGCAGTCTGGAGCAGTTTCGCGCCGGAATCCATACTTTTCTTTTGCAGAAACCGGTGGGCCTGTTCTTCCGTCATCCCGTTCCGATCCATCAGGAGGGCCTTGGCCCGTTCCACTAAAGCCGTTTCCTCCCCAGAGTGTTGAGGCCGCTGATACCGCTGGATCCGGTGTCCCACCTGAGAAAGCATCTGAACGGAGGCAAGCAGGTCGCTTCGGGAGACTGGGGCCGTCAGCTTGAACACATCCTCGCTGTCGATCATATCCAGAAGATTCTGTACTGCCAGTACAAGGACGGAACAGGACAGGGGGAGATCCGCGCACAGGGTCTCCGCCGTCTCATCCCGCAGCTTGTATCCGCAAACCACTACCAGGGTATGGAGCTTGTTCACCAGTCGCTTTACCTCCGCAGCAGAGTGACAGATGAGACATTCGGCGATACCGGCGCCTTCCAGAATATCCCGTACCCGGGCGGCAATCTTTTCCCCCTCAAAGGCCAGAATGACCTTGTCCATATCCCATCACTCCCCCCTTTGCAGGAGTTGCTAAAGATCAATAGATCACGATATACTTTTCCCGCTCCCAGGAAGAGACCCTGGTGCGGTATTCATCCCACTCTTTCCACTTGCCCTCAATATAATTTTCCGCTACATGCTGCCCCAGGGTGTCCATTACCAGCTGGTCGGACTCCATGGCCAGAATGGCCTCCTCCAGGGAACCGGGGAGACTGGCGATACCGTGGGCCTTCCGGGTCACCTCATCCATCTTGAAAATGTTCTCGGTGATCTCCGGGGGCGGCGTCATTCCCTTCTCGATACCGTCCAGACCGGCCGCCAGACAAACTGCCAGGGCCAGATAGGGATTACAGCAGGGATCGGGACAGCGAAGCTCCACCCGGGTTCCCATCCCCCGGCTCACCGGGATCCGAATGAGGGCAGAGCGGTTGGCTGCAGACCAGGCCAGATAGCAGGGGGCCTCGTACCCGGGCACCAGCCGCTTGTAGGAATTCACCAAGGGGTTGGTAATAGCCACAAAGCCCTGCACATGGGCCAGCAGTCCCGCGATAAAAGAATAGCACTCCTTGGAAAGCCCCTTCTCCCCGGCAGGATCGGCAAAGGCATTCTTTCCGTCCTTAAAAAGAGACATGTTGGTGTGCATCCCAGAGCCGTTGATGCCAAAGATGGGCTTGGGCATGAAGGTGGCGTGAAGGCCGTTCTTCTGGGCCAAAGTCTTGACCGCCAGCTTGAAAGTCATGATATTGTCCGCCGTCCGCAGAGCATCAGCGTACTTAAAATCGATCTCATGCTGACCCTGGGCTACCTCATGGTGACTGGCCTCAATCTCAAAGCCCATCTGCTCCAGGGCGATACAGATCTCCCGCCGGGTTCCCTCCCCGTGATCCAGGGGCCCCAGGTCAAAATAGCCTGCCTCATCGTTGGTCTTGGTGGTAGGCTTGCCGTCCTCGTCGGTCTGGAACAGGAAGAATTCCGCCTCGGGCCCTACGTTGAAAGCGTCATAGCCCATCCGCTTGGCTTTCTCCAACACCCGCTTCAATACGCCCCTGGGGTCGCCCACAAAGGGAGTTCCATCCGGGTTATGCACATCACAGATAAGCCGGGCCACCTTGCCGTGCTGGGGCCGCCAGGGGAAAACGGTGAAGGAGTCCAGGTCGGGATAGAGGTACTGGTCGGACTCGTTGATCCGCACAAAGCCCTCAATGGAGGAGCCGTCCAGCATGATCTCATTGTTCACCGCCCGCTCCACCTGGGAGGCGGTGATAGCCACATTCTTCAGTTGACCGAAGATATCCGTAAACTGCATCCGGATAAATTCGATATCCTCCTCCTTGACCATGCGGATAATGTCCTCTTTGGTGTAAGCCATAGCGCAGGCTCCCCTTTCCCTCTAAATAATACGACTGTTTTGAAAAAGAAGGCGCTCCGCCCACCGGGTCGGAACGCCTTTGTTCTCAACTGATAG
>JAAWBD010000074.1 GCA_022792495.1 Oscillospiraceae bacterium | reverse complement strand
TTACCTCCTTAGTCCATGGTCCAGGGCTCGGGCTTCTGGGCGGCGTACTTGTGTTCGTTGCCGCGGCAGATGTGGAGCCGGGAGAGGGAATCCTTGGTGATGGTGTTCCGGGGCATCATGCCGCGGACAGCCAGCTTCATAGCCAGCTCGGGCTGCTCGGCCATGAGGATGCGGTACTTGGTCTCCTTCAGGCCGCCCACCCAGCCGGAGTGGCGGCGGTAGAACTTCTGCTCGGGCTTCTTGCCGGTGAGCACAGCCTTCTCCGCGTTGAGGACGATGACGTAGTCGCCGCAGTCCGCGTGGGGGGTGTACTCGGGCTTCCGCTTGCCCCGCAGCAGGTCGGCCACGATGACGGCGGTCTTGCCCAGGGGCTTGCCGGCGGCGTCAACGATGTACCACTTGCGGACGATGTTGCCCTTGTTTGCCATAAATGTGGACATGGTGTTACCTCCAATTCTGAATGCTGGAAGCTCCAGCTAATTTACAGGGAAAAGGCTCTAAACCTGGACGTTCAGAGCGTTTTGTATTATAATACCGTTGTCCCGCCCTGTCAACGGCTTTTTGTGATTTTTTAATTTAGAAAGTTGAAATCTTAAAATATCGCCTATTTTCTCTTGAATACTCCTGAATACTCCTTTTTGATTTTTAAATTTTTGGAGGTTTCCCATGGAAAAAATACTCTCTCTGGTTCGCCGCTGCGTGGAGGACTATGATATGATCCAGCCTGGCGACCGGGTGGCGGTGGGGGTCTCGGGGGGGAAGGACTCCCTGGTGACCCTGGCGGCGCTTCAAAGGCTGTCCACCTTTTACCCCAAGCCCTTTACCGTGGAGGCGGTGACCCTGGACATGGGGGGGACGGAGGACCGGCCGGGGGCGGACTTTAGTCCCCTTTCGGACTATTGCAGGAGTCTGGGGGTTCCCTTTACCCTGATCCCCAGCGAGATCAGCCATATTATTTTCGACCTGCGAAAGGAGAGGAACCCCTGCTCCATGTGCGCCAAAATGCGGCGGGGGGCCCTTCACAACGCCCTTCAGGAGCGGGGGATCCGGAAGATCGCCCTGGGCCACCACTTTGACGACGCGGTGGAAACCTTTTTCCTATCCCTGTTTTACGAGGGACGCATCTCCTGCTTCCAGCCCGTCACCGATCTGACCCGGACGGGGATCGTCCAGATCCGGCCCCTCCTCTACTGCGGAGAGGGCATGGTGCGGGGGGCGGCCAGGCGGCACGGCCTCCCTGTGGTAAAAAACCCCTGCCCTGCCGACGGCTACACCAAGCGGCAGGAGGTGAAGGAGCTGGTGGCGGAGCTGGAGAAGCAGTACCCCGGCCTGAAGGAGCGGGTCTTTGGCTCTATGCAGCGGCTGCCCCTCGCCGCCTGGGAGCCCCTGGAGCACCGCCGGCGGCCCTATGCCGAGGATGGAAGGGAAAAGGATAAACAGAAAAAGCCGGGCGGCGCTGTATAGGTACAGCGCCGCCCTTTGGCTATGGAGGAGAACTCTGCTGTATTTCAGCTCTTCTCCCTTACCGCCCGCCAGGAGCCCAGGCAGGTAGCCAGGAAATACCCGCCGTAGATGACCAGGAGGAATCCGGCGGTGAGAAGGCTGGAGCGTACCGAGTCCACCTTTCCCGTCACGGCGATGACCTCATTGGCCGCACGCATACCCACTACGGCGTGGATGACGCCCAGGGCGAGGGGGAGGAGGAAGGCAAGGGCCACCTGCCGGACAAGGGCCTTCCGCCGCATGGCCTCCGGAGCGCCCAGCTTACTGAGCAGCTCATACCGCAGGGCGTTGTCGGCGGCCTGGCTAAGCTGCTGGAGGGCCAGCACCGCCGCCGCCGTCACCAGGAACACCACCCCCAGATAAAGCCCCATATAGAGCACCAGGATCTTGGAGCCCATGGCGTCGTAGTAATTGTCCAGCCTGTAATTCATCATGATGTCCAGCCCGCCGCTGAAGTCCCGGGCGTTCTCCAGGGCCTGGCGAACCAGGCCGTCCACCTGGCCGGGATCCCCCCGGTAGTTGATGTTTACCATCTGCCGCCGGGGCCGGAGGAGGGAGGCCATCTCATCGGGGATCACCGCCACCCCGTCGGCGGCGGAACCGTTGACAATGCTCTCAGGGGCGGGGATGGGCTTGGAAAGGCCCTCCAGAGGGGGAAGGCCCCGGTTCCTCAGCAGCCGGTTATAGTCGTCCAGGGTTACGGCGGCGTAGAAATAAGGGCCGGGCATACCGGTGATCTCCTCCTCGTTATAGTAGACCGTCACGCTCTCCACCGAGGAGAAGCAGGCCTCCGGCTCTACCCCGATGGCCCGGAAGAGGGCGGGGATATCCGCCAGCTCGTACTCTCCGCCCCGGCCGTAGTTCAGCACCGTCAGGTCATAGGGGGCGTATCCCTCCACCTGGGCGGTGATGGTGTCGTTGAGGCCGACGGCGCAGGCCGTGACACCGATGGACAGCAGGATCAGGATACAGATCACCGTGTTGGAAAGGCAGTTGGTGCGCACCTTGCCGCTCCACTGGCGGAGAACGAACATATTGAGCCCCCTATAGTATCCCGCATGCCCCTTGGTGAACCGGAGAATGAAGCCGGACAGGGAGCGGAAGATGAGAAAGCTGCCCAAGGTTCCCAGGCCCAGCATCCCGAACCAGAGGGGGTCGATGCGGAGCAGCCCCCGCATCAGCAGCAGAGCGTAGGCCGCCCCCAGCAGGACGCAGCCCAGCAGGAACAGGGACACGGAGAGGGCCAGGGGGCGCTGGGCCACCTCCTCGTTGACCCGCCCCTCCCGGATCAGGTCGATGAGCCGGGCACGGGACACCGAGACTCCGGTGAACAGGGTCACCAGCAGGAAGATAACGCCGAAATAGAGGGCGGTCTTGCCCAAAGCGGGAAGGGACAGGGTGAAGGTGAAGATCTCCGCCGGGGTGGTCAGGAACATGGCCACAGTGAGTTTGTCCAGGGCCCAGGAGCACACCATCCCCAGCGCAGTGCCGGAGACCAGGGCGCACAGGCCAATGAGCAGGCTCTCCGTCGCCATGAGCCGGGAGACCTTGGGGACGCTCATCCCCAACAGGAAGTAGGTGCCCAGCTCCCGCTTCCGCCGCTTCATCAAAAATTGGTTGGCATAGAGGATCAGTCCAGCCAAAACCACTGTGACAAAGGCGGAGAACACGTTCACCAGCATAAGGATGCCCTCCACCATGCCGTTTTGGCTTTGGGCCAGAACGGCCATGACGCTTTGGCTCTCCAGGGAGTTGAAGGTGTAGAACAGGCAAACCCCGAAGGCCAGGGTGAGGAAGTAGACGGCGTAGTCCCGAAGGCTCCGCCGCACGTTGCGAAGGGCCAGCTTAAAGGACATCGCTGCCGTCACCTCCCAGCTCGCTCACCACAGAGAGGATCTCCCGGAAAAACTCCTTGCGGCCCTTGTCCTCCCGGCGCAGTTCCCGGTACAGCTCCCCGTCACGGAGGAAAAGGATCCGCCGGCACCAGGAGGCGGTGAAGGCGTCGTGGGTCACCAGCAGTATGGTGGCTCCCTCCTCCCGGTTCAGCCCCTCCAACTGCTCCAGCAGCATCCGGGTGGACTTGGAGTCCAAAGCTCCCGTAGGTTCGTCGGCCAGGATGAGGGCGGGGCGGTTCACGATGGCCCGGGCCGCCGCCACCCGCTGCTGCTGTCCCCCTGACATCTGGTAGGGGAACCTGTCCAGGACATCCTCTACCCCCAGCAGTCGGGCCGCCTCCCGGGCCCGGCTCTCCACCGAGCGGGCCTCCGCCCCGCCGATGGTGAGGGCCAGGGCAATGTTCTCCAACCCCGTCAGGGTGTCCAGCAGGTTGCAGTCCTGGAAGATGAATCCCAGCCGCTCCCGGCGGAATTTGCTCAGGGCCCTGCCCTTCATGGCGGTGAGCTCGGTTCCGTCCACCCGGATGGAGCCGGCGGTGGGGGAGTCGATGGTGGAGACACAGTTTAAAAGGGTGGTCTTGCCGCTGCCCGAGGGGCCCATGATGCCCACGAACTCCCCGGGAAAGACCCGCAGGCTCAGACCCCGCAGAGCCTTGGTGCGGCTGCCCCTGCCCCCGTATGTTTTTTGAAGATCGTCCACAGTCAGGATCGGTTCCATTGCTTGCCCTCCTTATTCTTGGTAGAAACAGGATACCAGAAAGAGGTCAAGTTTTCTTTTCGGAGAGATGAAGAAAAGATAAAGCTTTTCTGACGGCCCATCCGCCCTTAAAAATTAAAGGTATACTTTTCCTGCAAGGTGTGTTATAATATCATAACCGCGTTTCTTTTTGACCGGCTTTACGCGCTGCGGCGCTTAAGATAAGCAACCCAGGACATAGAGCCCCGGCGAGGGGGCTGACCCAGCTATCCGGCGATACAGGGCGGGATAGCACCGGGCGGCCTTCTGGCTTTGTTTTGTCACGCTCCTTGTCCTACATACCAACCATTTAACGTGAAAAAGGAGTTATTTATGGCAGAAAAACTGAAAATCATTCCCCTTGGTGGTCTCAATGAGATCGGCAAGAACATGACCGCCTACGAGTACGGCAGTGATATCATTGTGGTGGACGCCGGTATGGGCTTCCCCGACAACGATATGTATGGTATCGACGTGGTCATCCCCGACTTCACTTACCTGATCAAAAATAGGGACAAGATCCGGGGTATCTTCATCACCCATGGACACGAGGATCATATCGGCTCCCTGCCCTACCTGTTGCGGGAACTGAATGTTCCTGTCTACGCCACCCGTATGTCGGCGGGGCTCATCCGGCTGAAGTTGGAGGAGCATCACCTGGTGAACAAGACCCGCCTCATCACCTGCGAGGCGGGGGAGACCGTGAAGGCAGGGCGGTTCGGGGTGGAGTTTATCCACGTGAACCACTCCATCGCCGACGCGGTGGCCTTCGCCATTCGCACCCCCCTGGGGGTATGCGTCCACACCGGCGACTTCAAGATCGACGCCACCCCCGTCTCCGGGGGTATGATCGACCTGGCCCGGCTGGGCCAGCTGGGGAAGGAGGGGGTGCTGTGCCTGCTCAGCGACTCCACCAACGTGGAGAGCCCTGGCTACACCAAGTCGGAGCGCAGCGTGGGGGCCTCCTTCGACGCCCTCTTCCGGGGCTGTGACGAGCGGATCATCATTGCCACCTTTGCCTCCAACGTAGACCGGATCCAGCAGATCATCTCGGTGGCCGCCAAGTACGGCCGGAAGGTTGCCATCACCGGCCGGAGCATGGAGAACGCCATTAAGGTCTCCACCGAGTTGGGCTATATGAGCATTCCCTCGGGCACCCTGGTGGACATCGCCCAGATCAAGAGCCTTCCCAAGAACAAGGTCTGCGTGGTCACCACCGGCAGCCAGGGGGAGAGCATGTCCGCCATGACAAGGATGGCCTTCAATACCCACCGGCAGATTGAGATCCAGGCGGGAGACCGGGTGATTTTCTCCGCCTCCGCCATCCCGGGCAACGAGAACGCCATCGGAAGCGTCATCAACGAGCTTTACCGCAAGGGGGCTGAGGTGGTGGACGAGCGGCAGGGGAAGCTCCATGTCTCCGGCCATGCCTGTGCCGACGAGCTGAAGATCATCCACGCCCTGATCAAGCCCCGGTTCTTTGTCCCCGTCCACGGGGAGCAGCGGATGCTGAAGATCCACTCCAAGCTGGCCCAGGACATGGGCATGGATCCCCGGAATATCGTCATCGCCGACATCGGCAAGGTCATTGAGGTGAGCCGGGACAACATCCGCCTCAACGGCACCGTCCCTGCCGGCCGTGTGTTTGTGGACGGCTACGGGGTGGGAGACGTGGGAGCCGTGGTGCTCCGGGATCGGAAGCACCTGGCCGAAGATGGTATGATCGTGGTGGTCTGCTCGGTCTCCGCCGACGACGGCGGCCTCCTCTCCGGGCCCGATATCATCACCCGGGGCTTCATCTACGTCAAGGAGTCCGAGGCCCTTATGGAGGAGCTGAGAACCGTGGCCCTGGAGAGCCTGGAGAAGAGCCAGCGGGCCAACCGCTGGGACTGGAACGCCATCAAGGGGGATATCCGGGACGACCTGAGCAACTACCTGTTCAAAAAAACCAAGCGGAACCCCATGATTCTGCCGGTGATCATGGAGGTATAAGGAAATACAGCGTCAAAAAAGAGCCTTCCCGAGGGAAGGCTCTTTTTAAGTGTGAGGGGCATCGCACTTTGCCTGACCTAATGGATTCGCACCCTATACCCGCCTCTCCAGCACCATGCAGGCGGCCACAAAGGTAACGGCATAAAGGGCCATCATCCCCAGCAGGGCGTAAAAGGCCGCCTGGGAGAAGGGCAGCACCACAAACAGAGCCCCGGCGGCGGTGAAGAAGGCGGCCACCCCCGCTGTCTGGAAGGCGGAGTGGAGGATGGACAGCTCCCTCTCATCGGTCTCCTTGATCCGGGCCTTCTTTTGGGCCTCCGGGTGGGTCAGCAGGTACTGGCTCCGGCACAGCAGCACCACCGCCCCGGCGGAGATGCCGCTGGCCGCCCCCAGATAGAACCCCTGGGCATAGTCGGACAGGGAGCTGCCGGGAACCAGGAAAAGGTAGCAGGCGAACCCCACCAGCCCCACGCAGAGTAGGGCCAGAGCCACCAGCCGGCGCAGCTTCAGGGACTTTTCAAAATCACCGGAGCAGGAGATCAGCTTCATCAACATTTACGGTTCCTCCTCAAATAAAAAAATGTCCTCGATGGTCAGCCCGAAATACCGGGCGATCCTGTGGGCCAGCAGCAGGGAGGCGTTATACCGCCCGCTCTCCAGGGAGATGATGGTTTGCCTGGTCACCTCCAGGCCCTCGGCCAGCTCCGCCTGGGAGAGATGCCTCTCCCGCCGCAATTCCCCGATCCGATTGGTCACAGCAGCCTCTCCTTTCACAAAGATGTAAAGCTTACTTTACATCCCGGAGTATACCACAGCCCGGAGGGGATGTCAAGCATACTTTACATTTCTCCCCAAAGGGATCTCCGCAAGGATCCTCCAGCCTGCCATTCCGTGCAGGGATCGCTGCTCCAATTCCCATCCCTTTTTTCAGAAAAGGGCCACGGCGAAACCCGCCGTGACCCTAAGCTTTTCACTTTTAATTTTTCATTTTTCCCTTACTTATGGGGAACCTTCCAGATATTATCCGCATACTCGGCCACCGAGCGGTCGGCGGCAAAGATGCCGGAGCGGGCGATGTTGTAGAGGCTCATCCGGTTCCAGGCGGTGGGATCCTGATAGACCCGGCCCGCCGTTTCCTGGGCCGCCCGGTAGCTCTCGAAGTCGGCCAGCAGGAGATACTGGTCGGCGGGGCCGCCGGCGCCGAAGAGGAGACCCTTGGCCAGCTCGGAATAGCTCACATGGTCGTCAAAGCCGGCGGAGAGCTGGTCGATGACCGCCTTCAGAATGGGGTTCTGGATATAGTACTCGTGGGGGTTGTAGCCCCGGCGGAGCATCTCCTGAACCTCGTCGGCCTTGAGACCGAACAGGAAAATGTTATCATCCCCCAACACCTGGTGCATCTCCACATTGGCCCCGTCCAGGGTGCCGATGGTCACCGCGCCGTTCATCATGAACTTCATGTTGCCCGTGCCGCTGGCCTCCTTGCCGGCGGTAGAGATCTGCTCAGAGAGCTCGCTGGCGGGCATCAGGGTCTCCGCCATGGACACCCGGTAGTTCTCCAGGAAGAACACCTGCAGCCGGTCCTTGCACACCGGATCGTTGTTGATGGTGTAGGACAGGGAGTTGATCAGGTGGATGATGTCCTTGGCCACAGTGTAGCTGGGGGCGGCCTTGGCCCCGAAGAGGTATGTCCTGGGGGTCATGTCAAAGTGGGGATCCTCGCGGAGCCGCTGCCACAGATAGATGATGTGGAGTACGTTCAGCAGTTGCCGCTTGTACTCGTGGAGCCGCTTGACCTGCACGTCGAACATGGCGTCGGTGTTCAGCTTGAAGCCGCTCTCCCGCTGGGCCCAGGCGGCGAAGCGGAGCTTGTTCTCGTGCTTGATGGCCCCCAGCCGGGCCAGGACGGAGGTATCCCCGGCAAACTTCTCCAGACAGGACAGGGACTGGGGCTGGAGCAGATACTTGTCCCCGCCGCAGCACTCCCGGATCAAACCGTCCAGCTGGGGATTCACCTCGCTGAGCCAGCGGCGGTGATCCACGCCGTTGGTCACGTTCTGGAACTTTTTGGGGAACATCTGGTAGGCGTCGTGGAACACGTCGGCCTTCAAAATATCGGAGTGGAGGGCAGAGACCCCGTTCACCGCTGAACAGGCGCAGACGCACAGGTTGGCCATGCGCACCTGGCCCCCCCAGAGGATGGCCATCCGCTCCACCTTGCTCATGTCCCCGTGGAAGAAGGCAACCAGCTGATCCTGGTACCGGCCGGAGATCTCCAGAATGATCTGCCACACCCGGGGCAGCAGCTCCTCCACCAGATCCTGGGGCCAGCGCTCCAGGGCCTCGGCCAGGACGGTGTGGTTGGTGTAGCACACGCTCCGGCTGACGATGAACCAGGCGTCGTCCCAGCTGTAGCCCTCCTGATCCAGCAGGATCCGCATCAGCTCGGGGATGATAAGGGTGGGGTGGGTATCGTTGATCTGGAACACATGCTTCTCGTGGAAGTTCCGCAGGGTGCCGTATTCCGCCTTGTGCTTGTGGCACACCGACTGGATGGTGGCGGAGGAGAGGAAGTACTGCTGCTTCAGCCGCAGGGACTTGCCCTCCCGGTGGTTGTCGGCGGGATAGAGCTGCTTGGAGATGATCTCGGCGTTGGCCTTCTTCTCCAGAGCCTTCAGATATTCGCCCCGGTTGAAGAAGGTGAGATCCACCGGCTCGGTGCTGTGGGCCTCCCACAGCCGCAGCACGTTGGCGTGCTTGGTGCCGTAGCCCGCGATCTCCATGTCCCGGGGCACCGCCAGCACTGAGGTGTAACCCTTTTGCTCGATCCCGTGGGAGCCGTCGGGATACCACACGTCCTTGATGGTGCCGCCAAAGCGGACCTCCTCGGCCTCATCCATATGGGTGATGAGCCAGGAGCCTCCCTTGTCCAGCCAGTTATCGGGCAGCTCCTCCTGTCTGCCGTCAATGATCTTCTGCTTGAAGATACCCAGCTCATAACAGATGGAGTACCCGGTAAAGGGCAGCTCCAGGGTGGTGGCGGCGTCCAGATAGCAGGCTGCCAGCCGGCCCAGGCCCCCGTTGCCCAGTCCTGCGTCAGGCTCCTCCTCAAAGAGGTCGGCCGCCGAGAAGCCCAGGGCCTCCACAGCCTCGGTCAGGGTCTTTTCCAGCCCCAGGTTGTAGGCGTTCTTCCTCAGTGACCGGCCCATAAGGAACTCCATGGACAGGTAGTGAACCTGGCGGGCATGGGCCTCCTGGTTCTTGTTGGCCGTTTCCAGCTGCCGGGCGGAGATGATGTCCCGAAGCACCATGGCGCAGGCCTGGAACATCTGCTGGGAGGTGGCGTCCTCCACATCCCGCCCGAAGTTCCGCTGCAGCTTGCCGGTGATCAGATCCATCAGCTCTTTTTTGGTATATTTCTTCAAAAAATTCACTCCATTTCCAAAATATCAAATGGCAGGGGATATTTTACAGCCCAACTATATTATCACAAGAACGGACGGCTGTCAAACCAGGGGAGGGGGAGGCGGGCCAATAAAAAATTTTCCCTGGTTGTATCCAAACGTACAACGACCGCCCTTATTTCTCCCCTATAAAAAGCAGGGCGCCATACCTGCCCATGCCGTGTGCTCACGGATACGGCGCAGGCCCCGGCCCACATGTGAACCGCCTTTGTCCAATCAAAAAAACCGGGGCCCCCAGAGGAGGCCCCGGTCAAGCTCCAACGATTTTATTTTCCCGTGACCCAGCCGTAGACCTCCGCGTACTGTCCCGCAGACTGATCCCAGGAGAAGTCGGCGGTCATGGCGTTCTGCTGCAGCTTCTTCCAAGCCTTGGGATCCTCCCGGTAGAGATCCACCGCCTGGCTGAGCACCCACATCATGTCCCCCTTCTCAATGTTGGCGAAGGTGAAGCCGGTGCCCTCCCCGGTAAATTGGTTCCAGGGCTGGACGCTGTCCCGCAGTCCTCCTGTCTCCCGCACCACCGGCAGGGTGCCGTAGCGCATGGCGATCATCTGAGAAAGTCCGCAGGGCTCCGCCACCGAGGGCATGAGGAATAGATCCGCCCCGGAGTAGATGGCGTTGGAGAAGGTGTCGGAGTACATGATCTGGGCGGAGAACCGGCCGGGATACTGCCAGGACGCGTTCCGGAAAGCCTCCTCATACCGCCACTCCCCGGTGCCCAGCACCACCATCTGGGCGCCCGTGCCCATGATGTCGTGGATGGCCTCCACCACCAGGTCGAAGCCCTTGTGCCCCACCAGCCGGGACACACAGCCGATGACGGGGGCGTTGGGATCCTTCTCCAGCCCCGCCATCTCCTGGAGGGCGGCCTTGCATTCCTTCTTGCCCTTGAGCTGCTTGGCGCTGTACAGCCTTGGCAGCCTCTTGTCATGCCAGGGGTCGTACCGCTCCACGTCGATGCCGTTGAGGATCCCCCGGATCTTGTGGGCGTTGCCCGCCACTACACCGGCCAGGCCGTGGGCGTAGAAGTCATAGCGCAGCTCCTCGGCGTAGGTGGGGGATACGGTGGTCACGTAGTCGGCGGCGTAGATGGCCCCCTTCATCAGGTTGATGTCCCCGTAGTAGGCCAGCATCCCCTCGTGGAA
The DNA here is from genome assembly GCA_022792495.1 of Oscillospiraceae bacterium. Taxonomy (GTDB): domain Bacteria; phylum Bacillota; class Clostridia; order Oscillospirales; family Oscillospiraceae; genus Vermiculatibacterium. The sequence continues at coordinate 2,506 of JAAWBD010000074.1, read as the reverse complement.
GTAGCCCTCGCTGAGCCCGAAGATGTCCACCAGCAGATCCCGGCCGTACCGGCCCTGGTACTCGATGTTGTGGATGGTAAACACGCTCTTGGCGTTCTGGAGCTCGGGCACCCTCTGCCGCTCCTCCAGCAGGTAGATGGGAACCAGGGCGGTCTGCCAGTCGTTGCAGTGGATCACGTCGGGCCAAAAGCCCACGTGCCCCGGGGTCTCAATGATGGCCCGGGAGAAAAAGGCGTACCGCTCCGCGTCGTCAAAGTGGCCGTAGATATCCCACCGCTTGAAGTAGTACTCATTGTCCACAAAGTAGTAGGTGACCCCCTCCTTTTGGAGCTCAAACAGTCCGCAGTAGGGCGTCCGCCAGGCCAGGTGGACGTTGAAGTTCTGCAAATAGGTCATCTGAGAACGCCACTCCTCCCCGATCCGCTCATGGAGGGGGAGGATGACCCGCACATCATGACCCATCCGGGCCAAGGCCTGGGGCAGCGACCCGGCCACATCAGCCAGCCCGCCGGTCTTAATAAAAGGAGCCACCTCGGAAGAAGCGAAAAGAATGTTCATAAAAACCTCCTAAATAAAGTAAAAGGTAAAAGGTAAAAAGGAAAACGCTATTGTGTGACGATACGGACAGCAAAGGGAAAACTGTTCGGATAAACCGGCGGATCTATGCCGATCACCGCCCTTAGCTTTTTCCTTTTCCCTTTTTCCCTCTTCCTTTACACGATCTCGTCCTTAGCGATCACCAGCGGATAGGTTCCATGCCCCATCAGTGTCCTCCCCGGACACACCCGCACGTTCTTGTCCGCGATGGCATAGTGGAGGGTGGCCCCCTCCTGCACCGCGGCCCGCTGGAGGATGATGCAGTTTTCCAGCACGGCCCCCTTCTCCACGTGAACTCCACGGGCCAGGATGGAGTTGATAACGGTGCCCTCGATCCGGCAGCCGTCAGAGACCAGAGAGTTGATCACCTTGGCGTCGGGACCGTAGTAGGTGGAGGGGTTGGACTGATCCTTGGTGCGGATGGGCCGCTCCTTGCGGAACAGATCCGCCCGTACTTTGGGATCCAGCAGCTCCATGCTGCAGTGGAAGTAGCCTCCCACCTTCAGTACCCGGGTGGCATAGCCATGGAACTCAAAGACCCGGATGTCCAGCCCTTCGTCGAGACCGGGGAGCAGTACCCCCTGGCTGAAGGAGTAGACGTCGTGGGCGGCGCAGCGGTCCACCAGGGACATGAGCAGGGACTTGGACAGGATGTAGGTTTCCAAAGCGGCCTTGCCCTTGGCGCTGGAAGGGTGAACCGAGATGTCGGTGACCCGGCCCTCCCCGTCCACCGCCATATAGGTGGTCAGCCGGGGATCGGCTCCGGTGGAGGGCACGCAGATGGCGGTGATGTCCGCCCCGGACTTCAGATGCTGCTCAAAAACCTCGTCGATGGGCAGGTTGGCCACCAGGTCGCCCTGGGTGAGGATCACGTAATCCTGCCGGATGGTCTGCAGATAGGAGTACACCCCCGCCAAAGCGTCCATCCGCCCCCGGTACTGGCTGTTGGGGTGCTTGCCCGCGTAGCCGAAGGGGGGCAGGATCCGCAGACCGCCGTGCTTCCGGCTCAGATCCCAGTCCTTGCCGGAGCCCACATGATCCAGCAGTGACTGGTAGGAGGTATGTACGATGATGCCCACATCGGTGACCCCGGCGTTGACCAGATTGGAAAGGGGGAAGTCGATGGCCCGGTACCGGCCGCCAAAGGGCACGGAGCAGGAGTTGCGGAACTGAACCAGTTCCCGGAGGTCGGGACTTTGCTTATAGGCAAAGATGATACCATGCAGGTCGTTCATACTTTCGCCCCCTTCTTCACATTCTTGGTGACCATGGCGGCGGGAGCCACGGTGGCGCCCTCCCCCACGGTCAGATCCTGGGCCACCACGGCGATGCCCCAATCCTCGCTCTTGGTTTTCTTGCCGCCCACATGGGCCTTCTCCCCGATGATGGCCCGCTCAGCCACGATGGCGTACTCCACCACCGCGCCCTTCTTCACCACTGCCCCGGGCATGAGGATGGAGTAGCGCACGGTGGCCCCCTCCTCCACGGTGACCGAGTGGAATAGCACGGAATTCTCCACCCTGCCGTTGATCTCATCGCCGCTGGTGGTGATGGAGTGGAGGATCTTGGCCTTCTCTCCGGCGTACTGGGGGGGACGGACCGCGGTGCGGGCGTAGACCGTCCAGTCGGGGTCGTAGATGTCCAGCCCCGACTGGTCGGGATCCAGCAGATCCATGTTGGCGTCCCACAGAGAGTCGATGGTGCCCACGTCCTTCCAGTAGCCCTGGAAGCGGTAGGCCGTCATGGTCTCCCCGGCGGCCAGCATGGCGGGGATGATATTCTTGCCGAAGTCATTGCTGCTCTTCTCGTCCTTCTCGTCGGCGATCAGGTAGTCCCGCAGCTTGCTCCAGGTGAAGATGTAGATGCCCATAGAGGCCAGATTGCTCTTGGGCTTCTTGGGCTTCTCCTC
>JAAWBD010000073.1 GCA_022792495.1 Oscillospiraceae bacterium | reverse complement strand
GCGCCTACGCGCTTCCCGCTTTCTGAAACCAGTCCAACGACTGTGATTTCTCAGAACATCTGTGCGGAGGCGCGCAAAATCGTGGGCATCGGCATCATCGCCATGTCCATACCCCGCATCATCATGCCATAACCGTGAGTCATTTTCAACGCGCCTCCTTCCAAGTTGATTTTCTGTTATCTTACCATTTCGTTTCCAGGCTGTCAATAGGAAATTTGGGGCCTCCCCCCAAACTCTCACTCCAGGGGCATGATCCCCAGGGCCTTGTTAACCCCCTCCGGATCCATCAGGTCAATGACCGTCGCCCCGGCGGGGGGCTCGGTGGCGGGGGCTGTGCTCCCCTTCTGATAGCTGCCGGAAATATTCAGCTCCATCGCCATCATGGGGGCCATATCCATGGTAAGGCTCCCGGCCATCTGATCCTTTTCATCTATGCCCATGGTCAGCCCCATGGTCATGGCGGTGCCGCTGTCCTCGTCAGTGAAGGCGGCAGACATTCCCATGGCATAGCCCACCACCGCATCCTGTTTCATGGTGAGGGCAAAGGAGACCTCGGCGGCGTTGGCCCCCTCGCTCAGCTCCAGGGTGGTGGTGTAGGTATCCCCGTCCTTCACAAAGGCCTCGTCAGACAGGGTGTTCACCACGGTCTCCACCACCGTCCTCAGCCCGGTATAGCCTGTCTCGGCGCTGTTCACGTCCGTTCCGCTGAGGGCGGTCTTGATCAGCGCCACATAGTCCACATTCCGGAGGGTGGCCAGATACTCGCCCCAGTCCATGTCCAGCCCCGACTGGGCCATGGCGGCGTTCATGTCCATGGAAAACCAGGTGTCGGCGGGCATTCCCGCGTCCTCCAGTACCTTCCCGGACATGGTCATATAGAGTTTTCCGGTCTCCAGGTCGCCCCGTATCCCAATGCCCAGGCCGTCCTCCTTGAGGGCGTCCAGCATAGCCCTCTCCTCCGGGCTCAGCTCGGCGCCGCCGCCTATCTGCTGGGCCAGGGTCAGGAGCTGGGTCACATCCATGGTCATCCTCATGTCCATCTCCAGCTTGGCCGCGTCGGCGGTCACGCCGGTGGCGGTGATCTTCATGGGCATATTGGCCCCCAGGGCGGTCACCGAGCCGTCCATGGTCATATCCGTGTTCCAAATGCCCTCGTCATACCGCTTGGAGTACTCCACCAGCCTCTCCAGATAGGTAAAGCTCTTCCCCTCCAGGGCCTTTTCCACCACCTTGTCGGTATCCACGATGACGGCGGTGGCGGTCTGCTGATCCCAGCCCACAGCGCAGTCAAAGGCCTGGGCGGCAAACCGGACGGGGACGTAGGTCCGCCAGGTGGCGTTGTCCACATAGGGGGCCACATCCATGGTGATGGGGGTGATCCACTCCCCCTCGGTGAGGGTGGCGGCGGTCTCGTTCAGGGTCATGGTGAGGGTCTTGCCGTCCCGGGTGGCGGTGATCACGCTGCCCTCGCTCTTCACCTCCGCCCCCATGGCCTCGAAAACAGCCCGAAAGGGCAGAAAGGTGCGCTGATCCCTCACCTGGGGCGTAGCGTCGGTAAAGACCAGGCTCTGCCCGCCCAGCTGGACGGTGATGGCGCTCTCCTCCGCGGCCAGGGCGGCGCCGCAGCCCACCAGGGCGGCGGTAAGACCCAAGGCGGTGAGCCAGCGGGTGAATTTTTTCATGGTGCTTCCTCCTTTTGGGTATTAGAATAAGTTAATTATACTCTTCTCCCATGAAAATGCAAGGGAAACCCGGTTCTTCAGGCTCAAATTGTCCTTTTTGCATAAAAAGGACAGCCCGCCCCGGGGGCGGGCCTCCGCCGGAAGCTCCGGATAAATCAATGGATTGCTTTTTCCCGGAAAAGAGTGTAAAATGGTAAAAATTGATTCCCCCACCGGCCCCTTGGGTCAGAAAGGATGGTTCCCATGAATGCTCCCTTCTCCCACTATCAGGAGAGCGCCGACTATATCTCCTCCCGGCTGGGGGGCTTTCTCCCCCGGGTGGCCATGGTGCTGGGCTCCGGCCTGGGCTTCCTGGGCGACCTGGTGGAAAAGCCCGTCGTCCTCCCCTACGGGGATATCCCCCATTTCAAGGCCTCCACCGCCCCTGGCCACGCCGGGCGGCTGGTCTGCGGGCTTCTGGGGGGACAGCCGGTGGCCGTCATGCAGGGCCGGATCCACCACTACGAGGGCTACTCCCTCCAGGAGGTCTCCTACGCCGTCCGCGTCCTGAAGCTGGTGGGCTGCAGCCAGCTGATCCTCACCAACGCCGCCGGCTGTATCAACAGGGATTGGAGCTCCGGGGAGATCATGCTCATCACCGACCACATCAAATTTTTCCTGGATTCCCCCCTCCGGGGGGAGAATCTGCCCCAGTTCGGCACCCGGTTCCCCGACATGACCCGGGTCTATTCCCCCGCCCTTCAAAGGGTCGCCCGCCAGAGCGCCCAGGAGTTGGGACTTCCTCTGCGCCAAGGGGTCTACTGCTACTTCCCCGGCCCCCAGTTCGAAACCCCCGCCGAGATCCGGGCCGCCCGGGCCCTGGGGGCCGACGCCGCCGGCATGTCCACCGTTCCAGAGGCCATCACCGCCGCCCACGCCGGCATGGAGACCCTGGGCCTCACCCTTCTGAGCAACATGGCGGCAGGGATCCTGGATCAGCCCCTCTCCGGGGAGGAGGTCAACGCCACGGCGGAAAAAAGCCGGGAAACCTTTTCTCAGCTCCTTTTAAGGTGCCTGGAGAAGATGTAACCTTTTTGTCATTTCTTGTTACTGTTTTGTAACCATTTTCCTTCTGCTTTTATGTTGAAAGGAGCCTCCCTATGAAACTTCTTTTCCAGCACGTCACCGCAGTACTGATGGACAGGGACAGGCGCGTTCTCTCCAACGCCTTTGTGGCGGTGGAGGAGGGAAGGATCACCGCCGTGGGAACGGAAAAGCCCGCCGGGAGCTTCGACCGGGTCATCGACGGCCGGGGGGGCCTCCTGATGCCCGGGCTGGTGAACTGCCACACCCACACCGCCATGACCTCCATGCGGGGCTATGGAGACGGCCACGACCTTCACACCTGGCTCAACGACTACATCTTCCCTGTGGAGGATCGCTGGGACGACCGGGCCATCCGGGCCGCCGCGGATCTGGGGCTGATGGAGATGATCGCTTCGGGCACCACCTGCGTGGCCGATATGTATATGCGGATGCCCGTGGTGGGAAAGGCTATAGCCCAGGCGGGGATCTCAGCCAACCTGTGCAACGGGGCCATCTTCTTTGGGGAGGACTTTTCCCCCGCCGCCTGCGGGGATTGCGCCAAGCAGGAGGAGCTATTCTCCGCCTGGCACGGCTATGATCGGGGCCGGATCCGGGTGGACGCCGCCCTCCACGCCGAGTACACCTCCACCCCCGCCCTGTGGGAGTGGATCGCCGACTTTGCCAAGAGCAAGGGGATCGGAATGCACGTCCACATCTCCGAGACCCAAAAGGAGCACGAGCAGTGTAAGGCCAGCCGGGGCAAGACCCCCATCCAGGCCCTGGCGGAGCGGGGGGTCTTTGACGTGCGGGCTATCGCCGCCCACTGTGTTTTCACCGAGCGGTCAGACTGGGATATCATGGCTCAAAAGGGGGTCACCGCCGTCCACAACCCCTGCTCCAACCTGAAGCTGGGCTCCGGGGTGGCCCCTATTCCCGGCCTTCTGAAGGCGGGGGTCAACGTGGCCCTGGGCACTGACGGGGTATCCTCCAACAATGACATGGATATGTTTGAGGAGATGAAGCTGGCCGCCATCCTCCAGAATGGAGTGCACCAGGATCCCCTGGCCCTCACCGCCTGGGACGCGCTGGAGATGGCCACCGTCAACGGGGCCAGGGCCCTGGGCCGGGAGACCGGGCAGATCGCCGTGGGGAAGGACGCGGATCTGATCCTGCTGGATCCCGACGCTCCCAACCTGATCCCCTGCCACGACGCCGCCAACAACATCGCCTACGCCGCCCACGGCTCTAACGTGAAGCTGAATATGTGCCGGGGGAAGGTCATATATGAAAACGGGGAGTTCCTGACCATCGACAGGGAGAGGATCCTGGCGGAGGTGCGGCAGTACACCATTCCCCTGCTGTTTGGGAAATAATCCTGGAAAGGCTGTGGAAAATCTTGTCTGAATCCCAGAAAAAAAGCACGTTTTTCGGCGGGGCGGCCATCCTGGCGGCAAGCTCCATTTTGGTGAAGCTCATTGGGGCGGTGTACCGGATCCCCCTGGGGAATATCCTCCCCGACGATGTAATGGGGGACTATAACGCCGCCTACAACATCTACAACACCTTCCTCACCATCTCCACCGCCGGACTGCCGGTGGCTTTGAGCAAGATGGTGTCGGAGGCCAACACCCTGGGGCGGAAGAACCAGATCCAGCGGGCCTTCCACGTGGCCCTGGCCACCTTCTGCGCGGTGGGTCTGTTCTGCTTCTTCTCCATGCTGTTCTTTGCCCAGCCCCTGGCAGAGCACGCCATCAGCAATCCCAAGGCGGCCTACTGCATCATCGCCCTGGCCCCCTCGGTGCTGTGCGTGTGCATCATGTCCGCCTTCCGGGGCTACTTCCAGGGCCACTTCAATATGATCCCCACGGGGATCTCCCAGATCATCGAGGCGGGCTCCAAGCTGCTGGTGGGCCTAGCCCTGGCGGTATTCTTTATGAAGATGTTCGGGGAGAGCTTCGGCTCGGTGGGCGCCATCGTGGGGGTCTCCTTCGGCAGTGTGGTGGCCCTTGTCTTCATCATCGTTCTCTATTTCCGGAACCGGAGCCAGCAACGGCAGAGGCCCCAGAGCTCCGATGTCCCCGACCCGGTGGGGAAGGTACTGTCCAGCCTGCTGGTTCTGGCCATCCCCATCACCCTAAGCTCGGCGGCCACCTCCATTGTCACCCTCATTGACACCAAGCTGGTCATGAGCCAGCTCACCAATATCTTCCACACGGTGGACGGCCTGGCCCTGAACGCCGACGGGGAGGGCCCCGCCCTGGACGCGGCCCGAACCCTCTACGGCATCTATTCCAAGACCATGTCCATCTACAACCTGCCCTTCTCCATGATGGTGCCCCTCACCGCCTCCATCATCCCCGCCATCACCGCCGCCCTTACCAGGAGAGACCGGCGGGAGGCGAGACGGGTCAGCGAGTCCGCCCTGCGGATCGGGCTGCTGGTGGCCTTCCCCATGGGGATGGGGCTGTTCGCTCTGGGCGGGCCCATTATGGGGCTTCTGTTCCCCAAGATCGATACCGCCATCGCCGGGCCCCTGCTTTCCATCCTGGGGCTTGCCTCCATGTTCGTGGCCTTGCAGCTTCTGTGCAACTCCATCCTTCAGGCCAACAGCATGGTGAACCTTCCCATTCTGGCGGTGGTCATCGGCGGGGTGGTCAAGATCATCGTCAACTATACCCTGGTGGGCAATCCCAACATCCGGATCAACGGCGCGCCGGTGGGAACACTGTGCTGCTTCGCGGTGATCTGCGCCCTGGACATCTTCATCATCCGCCGTGCCATCCCCTCCGCCCCCCGGTTCCTCCGGGCTGTGGCCAAGCCTCTGCTGGCCTCCGCCGTCATGGGCGGGGCGGTATGGGCCGTATATGGACTGCTCACCGGGCCCTTGGGGCTGGGAGGGCGTATCTCCACCCTGCTGGCCATTTTTGTGGGGGTGGCGGTCTACTTCACGCTGGTTCTGGCCCTCCGTGTTCTGACCAAGGAGGATCTTGCCCTTATGCCAAAGGGGGACAAAATTGCCAAAATCCTGAAAATTCAATGATTTTTTTAAAAAACCCCTTGCGGAGGAGAATAAAATATGATAGATTTTGTAAGGAAAAATTCCTACGGCCTCAAAGACTTGGAAAACATCGTCTCCATCCTCCGCTCTCCGGGGGGCTGCCCCTGGGACGCGGAGCAGGATCACAAGAGCCTGCGGCGGGCCCTGCTGGAGGAGAGCTGCGAGGTCATTGAGGCCATTGACGAGGAAAGCCCCGCCCATCTTCAGGAGGAGCTGGGGGATGTG
>JAAWBD010000072.1 GCA_022792495.1 Oscillospiraceae bacterium | reverse complement strand
CATGATCCCACCCGGATCGTAGACGAAGATGGTGCAGTCGGGGGTCTCGAAGGTTTGCTCGTTGCGGTAGCCCCAGCCGCCCCGGAGGTCGGCCACCGCCTGGTCATAGGTATCAAATCTCTCCGTTTTCAAAGGCCACACCTGTTTCTCCACCCCGTCCTGGACCGGAGGGAGGGTGACCCGCTGGGTCTCATCCAACGCCCGGGCAACCATGACGGCGGCCTCGGCCCGGGTGAGGGTGGCGTCGGCGGCAAAGGTGCCCGCGCTGTCCACTCCGGTCAGGATACCCGCCTCGTAGAGAGCGTAAGCCGCCTCCCGGTAGTCGTCCGCTGTGGTGCCGTCGTTCTCCCGGGATAGGTCGGGGATGGCCGTCACGGTGTTGATCTGATCCAGGTGCCCCTCACAGGCGGCGGCGATGAGCTGGGCGAAGAAGCCCCGGGTGGCGGGATGGTCAGAGAATTCCACCGGGTCAAAAATGTCCTCCAGCCCCCGCTGGACGATGGTGTAGGACACATTTCGCCACCATTTATCCGGCCCGGCCTCCCGCGTGAGAGCATGGTAAATGCGGTCATTCACCGCGCCGGACATCCCCTCCTCCGGCTGGAACATCAAAACATAAGATCCCACCGGCATCCAGCACCAGATGGTTCCCTGATAGGTCTCGCCGTTCAAGGTTAGGGAAGCGGGGGCGTTGGAAGCAACAGCCTCTGGGTGGGCGTCCATCCAGGCCCGCTGCTCTGCACCATCGGGGGAGTATTCCCCGGGAACCCGGGCATAGCCGCCCCGCACATCGTTTTTCGGCCAGCTCCACCAGCCAAAGGGATCTCCCTCACCGCCCTGATACCCATAGCCCTGAAAAACAGTGCCGTCTGCCAGGGTGAGGGCCAACTGTCCCCAGTCCTCCGGAGCGGTTTCCGGCGTTTCGTCCCCGCCATGCTGCAGGGCATAGAGCCGGAAGGCCAGGGTCAGGCACTCAGCCTGGCTCAGCTCCCTCTCCGGGGAGAAAGCGTCCCCGCCGGTGCCCACCATCACGCCCTTTTCGGCGCAGGTGTCTACCCCCGTCTCAAACCAGCTCCCGGCGGGCACATCGGAGAATTTACCGCTCTGGGCGGGGAGGGGGGCGTATGTTCCACCTCCAGCTCCCCGGTGGAGATGTCCACCGTGTAGGTGTAGGTTCCCGCCTCGTGGAGGATAGCGCCGTCGTAAGGGCTGGCCAGCTTATCCGGAAAGGAGTACACATAGGTCAATGTATTCCCATCCTCGCTGAGGGACAGCCTGTCCGGCGCCCGGTCAGTGGGGAACCAGTTCGGGTAGGCATCCAAGACGATGGTGCTGGGCAGGATCAGATCCCGAACCCGGTGATCGGAGGTCTCCGCCCTGTCCACCAGGAGGAGGGAGTAGCCCCCGTCGCCTGCTTTCTGGCGGAGAAGGAGCACAGTGGTTCCGGGAGCCTCCAAAACCTGCTCCCGGGCGTAAAAACTCTCCGGAAAATGCCGCTCCAAGATATCCTCGTAGGTGGGGGGCGTAAGGACTTCGGTGACCTCCCCGGTGGTCAGATCCACGGTGTAGAGAAAAGTCCCCGCCTCCCGCCGGATGTAGGATATGTCCGCTTCATGGAGGGGATCGTCAAAATAGTAGGAGTAGGTGAGTTGTCCTTCCTCCGGATCCCAATTCAACTGATCAGGGGCGGAGGAAGCCCCCCAGAAGTTGCCGTCGGGAACGGGCAGGGAGACGACAGTCCCCTCCCCCAGGGGGGATCCGGCCTTGTAGACAAGGGCCAGATTGGCATAGGGGCCGTGGGGAGCCAGGACGGAGTAGGAGAAAAGGGTACACAGGTCGCTGTCGTAGGTCTGCTCCTCCTTGTAGGTTCCGTAACCCACCTCCCGCAGTCCGGCCACCGCCTCCTCATAGGCATTTCCCGCCGCAAAGCAGAAGGACAGCCCCACACAAAGGCCCGTACACAGCAGAAGGGACACGATCTTTTTCATCTCCGGTACCCCCTGTTCATTCGGTACCTTTAGTGTACCATACCAGGTCTCCTCCGGTCAAATGGAAATGGACTGTCCCTCTGTCTTTCCAGCGGGCAGGGCGAGAGGGGAGGGGAGAAGGGCCACCGTTCCCTCCCGCACCGTCACCCGCAGGGTATCCCCCGGCCCCAGCTCCCCCAGGAGAAGCAGCTCGGCACAGGGATCCTCCACCTGAGCCCGGATGGCCCGCCGCAGGGGCCGTGCCCCGTAGTCCGGATCAAACCCAGAGCGGGCCAGGATCTCCCGTGCCTCCTGGGTGACAAAAAGCCCGATCCCCAGGCCGGCCAGCCGCTGGGCGAATCTCCCCAGCATCCGGCTCACGATGGCCAGCAGCTCCGCCCGCCCCAACTGCCGGAACACAAGGATCTCATCCAGCCGGTTCAGAAACTCCGGCCGGAAGGTCTCCCGGGCGTCGGCCATCACTGCCTCCCGGATCTCCGACAGGGGCCGGAGCCCGTCCCCCTGGGACAGGGCGGAGAACCCCAACCGGGCCCGGGCGGTGATCCGCCGGGCCCCCACGTTGGAGGTGAGGATGATCACACAGTTGCGCAGATCCGCCTTCCGCCCCTGGGCGTCGGTGAGCTGTCCGTCCTCCAAGGCCTGGAGCAGAACGCTCCACACCTCCTCGTGGGCCTTCTCAATTTCGTCAAAGAGTACCACAGACCAGGGCTTTCGCCGCACCGCCTCGGTGAGCTGGCCCCCCTCCTCATGTCCCACATATCCCGGGGGAGATCCCAGCAGCCGGGACACGGAGTGGGCCTCCCGGTATTCCGACATATCGAACCGGATCAGGGCCTCCTCCGAGCCAAAGAGAGCCTCCGCCAAGGCTCGGCAGAGCTCCGTCTTACCCACTCCCGTGGGCCCCAGCAGGAGGAAGGAGCCCACCGGCCGCCCCGGCTCCTTCAGCCCCACCCGGCTGCGCCGGATAGCCCGGGACAAGGCCCCCACCGCCTCCTCCTGGCCCACCACCCGGCGGCGGAGAGTCTCCTCCAGCCCCAGCAGCCGCCGGCTCTCCGGTTGGGTGAGGGAGGTGACGGGGATTCCCGTCCAGCCCGCCACCACCGCCGCCACATCCTCTCCGTTTACCGTCAAAGGGGCTCTCCCAGCCAGCAGGGCGGTTCGCTCCACCTCCAGCTCTTGCCGAAAATCCCGCTCCGCGTCCCGGAACATGGCCGCCTTCTCAAAATCCTGCTCCCGGATGGCCTCCTCCTTCTTTTGCCGGGTGAGGGCGATCTTTTCCTCCAAGGCCCGCAGGGCGGGGGGGAGCCCCACCCCCCGGAGCCGGGCCCGGCTGGCTGCCTCGTCCATCAGATCCACCGCCTTGTCCGGCAGCCGCCGCTGGGGCAGATACCGCACCGATAGCTCCACCGCGGCCTGAAGGGCCCCATCGCTGATGGAGAGGTGATGGTGCCCCTCGTAGTGAGGCCGGAGCCCCCGAAGAATGGCCTGGGCCTCCTCCGCCGTGGGCTCCGCCACCTGTACCGGCTGGAACCGCCGCTCCAGCGCCGCGTCCTTCTCAATATACCGCCGGTACTCCTCAATGGTGGTGGCTCCCACCACCTGGAGATCCCCCCGGCCCAGGGCGGGCTTTAAAATGTTGGCCGCGTCGATGGCTCCCTCGGCGCTTCCCGCTCCCACGATAGTGTGGAGCTCATCCAGAAACAGAATGATATCCCCCGCCCGCCGCACCTCGGCGAGGATGTTTTTCACCCGCTCCTCAAACTCGCCCCGGTACTTGGTTCCCGCCACCATAGCGGACAGATCCAGGGCCACCAGCCGCTTCCCACGCAGCTCCTCAGGTACCTGCCCGCCTGCGATGGCCATAGCCAGGGCCTCCGCCACCGCGGTTTTTCCCACCCCCGGTTCCCCGATAAGGGCGGGGTTGTTCTTCCGCCGCCGGGCCAGGATCTCCACCACCCGCCGCACCTCCGTCTCCCGGCCCACCACCGGATCCAGCTGCCGCCCGGCGGCCAGGGCGGTAAGATCCCGGGAGAACTGATCCAGCAGCTTGGTGGCGGAGCTTCCCCGCTCCTCCCGCTCCGGCCTTCTCCGCTCCCCGGCACGACCCGGCTCCGCCCCGAAGGCGGCGGTGGCCTCTCCCAGCAGTCGCCGGGGATCCTTTCCCGCCGCCAAAATGAGTCGTCCCGCCGCGCTGTCCCGCTGGAGCAAAAGCCCCGAGAGGAGATGTCCCGTGTCCACCCGGGGGGCCTGGCACCGTTTGGCCTCGTTCAGGGCCAGCTCCAGGCACTCCCTGCACCGGGGGGTCAGTCCCTGGGCGGGGAGCCCTCCCGCCGTTCCCAGCCCCGTCAGGCGCACCAGCGCGGCCCGCAGGGCCTCGGCGGAGAGCCCTGCTGAGGCCAGCAGCCTGGCCCCCGGTCCCCGGTTCTCCCGGGCCACCCCCAGCAGCAGGTGCTCGGTGCCCACATAGCTGTGCCCCAGCTCGGCGGCGCTCTCCTGGGCAAGACGCAGGGCCAGCTCCGCCCCGGCGGTAAATTCCATACGGCTCAATCCAAAATTCCTCCCTGTTTCTGCGGCTCCCGCCGCGCACTTGCCTAAAATATACCCAACCCTGCCGCAATTTAGCATTGAAATTTGAAAATCCTATGGTATAATGAAGGTACATTCCTGTATGTGGAGGTGTAAAACCAATGGCCTATGTTATCAGCGACGCTTGCGTAAGCTGCGGCACCTGCGCCGACGCCTGCCCTGTCTCCGCTATTTCCCAGGGGGACAGCCAGTACGTCATCGACGCCGGCACCTGCATCGAGTGCGGCACCTGCGCCGGGGTCTGTCCCACCGGCGCCATCTCTCAGGGCTGAGAGAGCGGTACACAAGAAACAGAGGAGCCATCCCCTTGGATGGCTCCTCTGTTTTTTATGGAATTGCCGCCCCATAAGCCTTTTATCTCACAGGGTGCTTCCAAAATCGCTGACAACGGCCTGCCCGGTGATGGCCCGGGACTCGTCGCTGGCAAAGAACAGCAGGATGTTGGCCACGTCGTCGGGCATACAGACCCCCACCCGCAGATCGGAGTGCTTGCCCATCTGGCCGAACATATCGGTATCCATATTCTCCGCGCTCATCCCAGCGGTCATGGGAGTGGCGATGGAGCCGGGGCACACCACGTTGCAGCGAATACCCTGCCCGGCGAACCGGAGGGCGGTGTGCTTGGTCACGCCCACGATAGCGGCCTTGGAGGCCACATAGGCCGCACCGCCGCAGCCCATCACCCCGGCCACCGAGGCCACGTTGACGATGGAGCCGCTCCCGGCCTTGGCCATCTCGGCCACCGCCTCCTGGATGCAGAACATGGTGCCCTTGGTGTTGATGTCCATCACCCGGTCAATGATCTGGCTCTCCACCTTATCAATGGCCTTCAGCCCCTCGTCCAGCACTCCGGCGTTGTTCACCAGGATGTCCACCTTGCCATAGGCCTTCACCGTCTCGGCCACCAGGCGCTTGGCGTCCTCCTGCTTTGAGATGTCGCAGACCACGGGAAGCACCTGGCCCCCCTCGGCCCGGATCTTTCCGGCAACCTCCTCCAGCTGAGCCTGGCGGCGGGCGCTGATGACCACCTTGGCCCCCTCCTTGGCGAACAGGGCGGCGGTGGCGGCTCCCACGCCGGAGTTGCCCCCGGTGATAATGGCGACCTTTCCTTCCAAACGGTTCATAACACAGTTACCTCCTTAGAAAAAATAAAGTGCGGCAGAGCTATTGTACCACCGGCGGATGGAGAAAGCAAGAAAAGAGTGAAAAATTTAACGAAAAAGTCTTTCCTTCATAGCCCAACTCTCCTCCATTTTCCCGGAGAGGGGGAGGGCCTCAGCCCTCCTCCCGCCGCCCCTGCTCCTTCAGCCGCGCCGGGGAGATGCTGTCTCTGCCAAACCGGCCCCGGATCCCGTCCATGGCCCTCTCCAGCTTCTCCACCTTCTCCCGCCGTGGGGCAGCGTCGGGGGAGAGGAGATCCAGCTGCTCTCCGGCCTGCTCCGCCGGAACCAGGTTCTGGGCGGTCACCGTCAGGGCCCGCACCGGGGCCCTGGGATTCCACGAGGCCTCCAGCAGCTCCATACAGGCCTGGACGATCTCTCGGGCCAGATAGGTGGGGGTGGGGAGGGGCTTCTGCCGCGAGATATCCTTGAAGCTGGGATCCCGGATGGAGATGTTTACCGTGGCGCACTTCAGCTCCAGCTGCCGCAGCCGTACCGCCACCTCGTCGGCCAAAAGGGTCACGCCCCCCCGCAGCGCCTCCCATCCCACCAGGTTACGAGGGAAGGTGAGCCCGTTGCCCACTGATTTGGGCCCCGGCAGCTCACGGGCGGGGATCACCGGGGCGTGCTCCGCCCCCGTGGCATAGTCCAGCAGGGTGCCCCCCTGCTTGCCCAGCAGCTGGACAAGCACCCCCCGCTCCGTCCCGGCCAGCTCCCCGATGGTTCGGATGCCATATCCACCCAGAGTCTTGGCTGCCGCCCGCCCTACAAAGATCAGGTCGGTGACCGGCAAAGGCCACAGCAGCTCCTGATAATTCTCCCGGGTGATGAGGGTGGTGGCGTCTGGCTTTTTGTAGTCGCTGCCCATCTTGGCAAAGACCTTGTTGAAGGATACCCCCACCGAAATGGTGAGCCCCAGCTCCTCCCGGACGGTTTTCCGCACCAGATCCCCCAGGCCCTTTCCGTCGGTGTGGAACAGGTGGAGGGAGCCGGTGACGTCCAGCCAGCTCTCGTCGATGGAGAAGGGCTCCACCAGGTCGGTGAACCGCTCATAGATCTCGTTGACCAGCCTGGAGTAGCGGTGGTACTTCTCGTGGTGGGCCCCCAGCAGGATCAGCTCTGGACACTTCCGCCGGGCCTGCCACACTGTCTCGGCGGTCTGGATCTTGTACCGCTTGGCCGCCTCGTTTTTCGCCAGGATGATGCCGTGGCGGCTCTCCGGATCTCCGCACACCGCCACCGGCTTGTCCCGCAGCTCCGGATAGTCCAGCAGCTCCACCGAAGCGTAAAAGCTGTTCAGATCACAATGGAGAATGACCCGCTCCATCGCCCTCGCCCTCCTTGTTCAGATGGTCTTGTCTCCCCAAGGGCGGCTCCCGGCTCCGCCCAGTGTACCCCCATTATAGCACCCTGTTTACAGAATGTCAAACAAACGTTCTATAAAATTGGGGAAACCTATTGTCATTTCCGGCCCGCTGTGGTATGATCAAAAAAACACCAGGAGGTACAGGCAATGGACATTCAGGATAAAACATGCTGTCCCACCCAGGAGGATTTGGAGGACTATGTCAAGAGACCTTTCTTTGGGCAGCTCTGCACCACCCTTAAGGAGACCTACCGCTGTACCGGTAAGGCGGAGTACAGCTGCTGCAGCATGGAGCGGGGCTGGAACCTGTCTTTCCGGAAGTCGGGAAAAACCCTGTGCCGGATCTACCCCCGGGAGGGCTGGTTCACCGTCCTGCTGGTGGTGGGCCAAAAGGAGAAGGAGCGGGTGGAAGCGCTCCTGCCTCAATGCGCCCCAGAGCTGGGGGAGCTCTACCGCCAAACCAGGGAGTGGAACGGCCAGCGCTGGCTCATGATCGACCTGGAGGATCAGGATCGTCTTTACAAGGATCTTTTGACCCTTATCCGGATTCGGGCCGGCGCCGCCAAATAGGCTGGAGGAAAAGAGGAATAAAAGGCCCCTCCCTGTCTCAGGACAGGGAGGGGCCTTTTATTCCCCTTTATTCCAGCTCCAATACCAGGAATTGATACCCCTCCAGATGGAGCGCTCTCTCCTCCGCCTCATACCCGGGCAGATTGTTTAGGATCACGGCCTTTACCTTACCGGGAAGGGCCATATCCTGGGGGGCGGTCTGGAAGTTGCCGCAGACCAGCAGGGTCTTGTCCCCCTTGCGGTAGTATGCCATCAGGTTTTTTTGCTCCGGTAGGTAGGGGACGAGGGATCCATAGACAAGGCTCTCCCGATAGGCCGGATCCTTCCGCAGCGCCGAGAGGGAGCGGTAAAATTCATAGAGGGAATCCTCCCGCCCCCGCTGCTGTGCCAGATTGATCCTGGTGTAGTTGGGGTTCACCCCCAGCCAGGGCTTTCCGCCTGCGGTAAACCCGGCGTTGGCCGAGCCGTCCCACTGGAAGGGAGTCCTGCTGTTGTCCCGGGACAGCCGGCACACCAGGCGCAGGGCCTCCTTGGGCTCCAGCCCCGCATCCAGGGCCACCTGGTACTCGGAGATGGTGTTCACATCGTCCACCTGGGAGATATCGGTGAAGGGCATATCCTCCATGCCGATCTCCTGCCCCTGGTAGATGAAGGGCAGGCCGGGAAGGAGGAAGTAAAGTCCCGCCAGCAGCTTTTTGGAGGTCTCGCTCTGCTCCCCTGCGGGGATGTACCGGGAGGCCCCCCGGGGCTCGTCGTGGTTCTCAATGATGTTGGAGTAGAACCCGATCCCCTCCACCAGCTTCTGGGAGGCGAAGCAGGTCTCCTTGAACCGGTCTGGGGTCACGTCCTCGGCGGCGTACCAGCCCTTGTCGCTTCCCCCCAGGAAGGCGGTGGAGAAATCGAACATGGAGGAGAAGCACCCCTTGGGCCCCAGCAGCATAGGGAAGTGCTCCGGCCGGGGGTTAAAGACCTCCCCCACGGTGAAGGCGTCGTGCTTCCGGAAGGTCTCCCGGGCCAGCTCGTCCAGAAAGACCTCAATGCCCTCCGCCTCGTCCAGCATGTACTGGGCCGAGCACAGCCCGTCTGCCCGGTCGGCGGGGAAGTCCCGGAAGGGGAGGAGCTTCTTAATGTTGATGATGGCGTCGATGCGGAATCCCGCCAGCCCCTTGTCCAGCCACCAGTTGATCATGTCGTAGAGCTCCCGGCGAAGGGCCGGGTTCTCCCAGTTCAGGTCGGGCTGTTTTTTGTGGAACAGGTGCATATACACCCTGTCCTCATGTCCCGGCAGCTTGTCCCAGCAGGAGCCGCCGAAGTAGCTGCGCCAGTTGCAGGGAAGGGGCTCCCCCTGGTGCCACTCCTCGATAAAGAAGTATTTCCCATAGGGCCCGTCGGGATCCTCGCAGGCCTTTTTGAACCAGATGTGCTCGTCGGAGCAATGGTTGGCCACCAGATCCATCACGATGTACATATCCCGCTTCTTGGCCTGGGCCAGAAGCTCATCCATATCCTCCATGGTGCCGAACTGGGGATCGATATTGTAATAATCGGAGATATCATACCCCTGATCCGCCATGGGGGAGCAGTAGATGGGGGAGAGCCAGATGATGTCCACCCCCAGCTCCTTCAGGTAGTCCAGCTTCCCGATGATCCCCGGCAGATCCCCGATGCCGTCCCCGTTGGAATCACAGAAGCTCTTGGGATAGATCTGATACGCCGTCTTACCGTGCCACCATTTCTTTTCCATATACCGTTCCTCCATGGTTCCAAAATTGAGGTTATCAAAAAAATTATACCTGTCCGCTCCCGGCCTGTCAACAGCCGGGGCTGACAGAGGGGGAGACTTTCAACCAAAAGAATAACCATGATGCCATCTGCTGCACAGGAAGAAATACCGTAAAAAGTCTTTCACTACAGGCGAACCGACCCCGTGTATGTAAGAACCTGCCTGGCAGCAGAATGAGGAGAATTCAATATGAATTCCCCCTGTTATACCTAAAGAACCGGGAGAAAAGAATTATTCACTTCTCCCCTCTAATGTTATACACTCGCCTAAATATGACATTATTGATAATTATTATTGACATAAAGAAAGAAATATTGCACAATAACACCAAATAGATAAGCGGGTTTTGTCAAATAAAATCATCGTCTCCTTTTTGATCTTCTTTCGCTATCTTTAAAAGAAAGGTGTGAGTCCCGTGTGGTAATTGAAAAATGCAACTATGTACCTGTAGCAAATATAGAGATAAATCTACCATAAAATTTCTTGCTAACCGGGGCTATTTCTCTGGCCACTTAAAAAATGGAGTTGGACGAGTGAAAAAACTTTCTTATGAGATACTTTTATTCCTTTCCATTTGTTTGTTGTGGAGTTGGAGAGTCTCCAACAGCCCTTACGAAAAAGTCAATTCCGCTATAAGTGATATTTGGAAGCTTCAAAACGGCACATTTGTTTATGAAGATATTTCTCACAGGAGCGGAGATGGAGAGCAAGAGCTCCTGTGGGGAAGCAGGCAGGAGGGCAGATTTCAGCTTGCCGCCGACGGTGAATGGGACTGGTACTATACCGGCACTTCAAATACACAGGAGCCTGTATGGGCTTCGCGGATCAATGGGATTTATCTTGACAATCTGTCTGATATGCCAGAGAACAGTTCGGGAGACATTCCTGAATATACCGTCAGGCTTGGTTCTCCCGAATTAGCCGCTTAGATATTTCTTAAGGAAATGCACATTGAGGAGGCGGATATTTCTTCTGTCTATTCGCAGGAGATCGGTGCAAAATTGCAATATTCTTTTTATTATTCAGATGATTGGAAGAAACGATGGAAGGAGGAGCAAATTGCATCCCTTGAAGGAGCCCTTCTTGAGGATCCGGAATTTAGCGAAGCGATCCAAGAGCTTCTTGAAAATGTCAAGCACAAAAATATTTTAAGTCGAACCCTGACCGTAACATTGAATCACGCTGTTGTATCAGGAATCGAATTAAGTACTGAATATGACCAGAGGGATGAAACTTATGTTGAGACCCAGCGCTTTTTCCTGTGTGCATATAATCAGAATGATTTCTGTATAAGCCCAGAAAGACTATAAATAAGAAAACAGAGGGATGGTTCGGCTGTTTTCTCCAGCCACTCTGGGCAAAATAAAAGAATAAATATTCGGCGGGTAACGTCCAGTCACCCGCCGAATACTTATTGATCTGTAGGGGGCTTCCGCTCAGATCACCTTAAGACAAGGGAATGGCCCCCGTCTTTTAGCAAATGGATCAAACAGCCAGCCCCGCATCATCGTATAAAGTGGGAAAGGAGGGCTCCATATCTATCAACGATTTCTAAAAGCGGTGAAGTGCATAGATATCATAATTCTATGCTTGTGGATAGCATATTGTGGAATATATGTTAGCGTTCTTCCGCTTAGGGAAAACCTGCGGCTTATCCTTTTCCCGGTTGTATTCGTGCTCTTTATTGACTTTGTGCTGGTAGACTTTTTGGGAATTTATCGACCTCTGCGTGATCATTTGAAAGCGTATTCCCTTCGCGGATTTTTAGCAGCAATGCCGATTATTCTATTCCTTCTATTTGAATGAAAGCGGCGGGTGGCCCATAAAAGCCACCCGCCGCCTTTGTCTTATTATATGATCTCGGAAGAAAGCTCCCCGGCCTCAGATGACCTCCAGAAGGGACAGCAGGAAGAGCACGGCGGTGACCAGCACCAGGGCGGAGACGATGGTGGGGGCATAGTTGAACTTGGGCTTCTGCCCGCCGGTGGCCATATAGGCGCTGGGGGCCACCAGGTGAGCCTTCCGCAGGGCGGAGGACACCGGGGGATAGAGAAGCATGATGAGGGCGGCGTTGCAGAAGCCCTTCACCAGGTTAAAGGCGATGATCATGGGCATCATGTCCACCACTGCCTCCCGGGGCATCTTGAAGTAGAGGGGGGTGATGATGTAGTTCCACAGGATCATCCCCACCGTAAGGCACAGGATGCCGCTCCCAAGTCCCAGCACGGCGGCGGAGGTGGAGTGCTTGCGGCGGTAGAGGTACACCGCGGGGCAGACGAACAGAGAGGTGGCGATGACATTCATCAAAAGGCCATACCAGCCGGTGTCGCTGACAGTGACAAACTCGATCAGGGGAACCAAAACCGCCATGGCGAAGGCGGCTGCGGGCCCAAAGAGGAACCCGCCGATAGCCATGACCGTATCCTTCAGGTCAAAGCTGAGGAAGCCGCCGATGGGAGGGATGACCTTGCACATGGCCATGACCGCATAGGCCAGGGCGGTGAGCATACCCAGGGTGGCAATGGTCTTGGTGTTGGACAGGGAGGGGTTGTTGCTGGACATAAAAATACACTCCTTTTTCATAGTTGACGCCTGAAAGAGCCATGCCTTCCAGGTGTAACACAAAAAGGAGCGTGCATACACACATCTTCTTCCATCCAGACTTCGCATCCAAGAGGATACGTCACTGTCGGTCCCGGAGTTCCACCGGGTCGGTCCCTTTGTGGGGGAGTTGCGGACTCTACCGCCGATCGGGATTTTCACCCTGCCCTGAAGACATTTTCATTCAGTTGTCCTGCACCTATTATACCGTGTTTCGCAAAAAATGCAAGAGAAAAATTTGGGAAGAAATCGAACAAATATTCTAATTTTTCTCTTGACGGGTGGTTACAAAATGGTTACAATAATGACAGCAAAGAGGAAGCCGCATAGGAGGGGGAAATGGAGATGGAGCGGGAGACCACCTGCTGCTTCACCGGCCACCGGCCGGGCAAGCTGCCCTGGGGAGCCGACGAGAGCGACCCTCGGTGCCTGGAGCTGAAAAAACGGATCGGGGAAGCCCTGGAGAAGGCCTACGCCAGGGGCTACCGCCATTTTATCTGCGGCATGGCCCAGGGCTGCGACCTCTACTTCTGCGAGGCAGTCCAGGCCTTGCGGGACAGCCGTCCCGGGGTGACAGTGGAGGCCGCCATCCCCTGCGAGAGCCAGGCGGACTCCTGGCCGGCGGAGGAGAGGGAGCGGTACCGGAGGTTGGTGGGGCTGTGCGACTTTGAGACCATGGTGCAGAGGCATTACGACCGGGGGTGTATGCTCCGGCGGAACCGCTATATGGTGGACCGCTCCTCCCTGCTCATTGCCGCCTTTGACGGCAGTAAGGGGGGAACCCTGTACACCGCCTCCTACGCCCTGAAAAATGGGGTGGAGGTGGAGGTCATCGACCTGTAAGGACGGCCAAGGGCCGTCCTTTTTTATTAGGGTGGAAGGGGCAAGAGGTATTTCTGCATTTGCAAAAATATCTCTTGACATTTGATTTCTGCAAATGTAGAATAAGGACAGAAGGAATTTCTGCAAATGCAAAAGGAGACGGTTTGTATGAGAGAGCAGAAGGCTTTGCCCGATTCTGAGCTGGATATCATGCTGGTGATCTGGCATGGCGGGAATGGGGTGGAGGCCCCCAGGATCCTGGAGGGGCTGGAGAGGCCCCTGACGGCCAGCGCCCTGCACAGCTACCTGAAACGCT